>JBBRUD010000058.1:0-27424 GCA_038248065.1 Desulfovibrionales bacterium
CAATGGGGGGGCCTGGGGGTGCCCTGCACCCCCAGCGGGGGTCAAGGGGGCAGCGCCCCCTTGTCTTCTCTGCCTTACCCGCCGCTGCCGCCGGTGATGCCGCGCCTGGGGGCGGGGTCGAAGGGCTCGCGTTGGAAAGGCGTTTTGGCCAAGTTCTGTTTTTCATCATCGCTCAGGGCGCGCACCATGCCGGGCAGCTTGGGGCGAACCCAGGCCACTTCGTCGGGCTTGGTGAGCACCAGCTGTTGGGTTTCTGTCTGGACTACCACTTCGGAGTGGGTTTTGCTGGAGCGCAGGGCGTGCAGTTCGGCCTGGACTTCCATGACCTGTCTGCCACCCTGGTTTTTTTCCGTGGCCTGAATCCAGTGGTCGGTGGTGGTGCCGCGAATGCCCACCACGGTGAGGGGGCTTTTGACCACCAGATTCTCCGGGTTCTGGACCACGATCTTGCCCGTCACCAGCCGGAACAGGCCTTTGCCCAGGGTTATGGACTGCTTGGAGTTGGCGCTGTCGGCTTCGTCGAAGGTGTAATCGGCCAGGGCGCAAACCGACGATGGGCCGATTTCGAGCACCGAATCGTCGGCGAATTTGAGTTTGGCCTTATCCTTATCGGTTTTGGTGGTGATGACGTCCTTGGCGAACACGGGGCCTCCCTTGGCCAGCAGCCTGGGGGCGTCGTCACCGGTCTTGGCCTCCACCTGGCCGAGGATTTCCTCCACCTGCCCGGCGGGTTTGGCTGAGTTGGCCAGGGCTGTGGCCAGCATCCACAGAGAGGACAAGGCAAATATCGTAAGAATGATGCTATTTCGTGCTTTCATCGTCTTCATCTCCAGGGCGAAGCAGGCGGCGGATTTCCAGGAGTTCCCGCTCCACGTGGCTTGCCAGGGCATGTTCACGTTGTCCTTCAGCCAGTTTACGCCGTGCACCTTCAAGAGTCATGCCTTCCTGGTGCATGAGGCGTTGGATGGTGCGCAGCAGGTGCAGGTGTTGTTCGGTATAGACGCGCTGGCCTTTGGGGGTGCGGATGGGGGCCAGCATGGGGAATTCGGATTCCCAGAAGCGCAGTACAAAGGGCTTGAGTCCGAGAAGTTCGGCGATCTGACCGATTTTGTAGGTTTTTTCGGGGGGAGTGTTCACCAGGGTGTCTCGTCGTCAGGCGCAGCCGGGATGATTGTTAAGTCAGTAAGGGTTTTCAGCACGGTGCGGCGGTCGAAGGGTTTATGGATGTATCGGTCCACCGGGATGGGCGCGCCTGCCTCGGCCTGGCATTGGGGCAAAGTGAGGCAGGAGATCATGACGGATTTTGGCTCGGTGAAGCCGTGCAGGCTGTGCATGGTCTTGAGCCTGGGCAGGGTTTCCACGCCGGATATGCCTGGCATGAGCACGTCCATGAACACGCAGGAGAAGGGCTCCCCGGCTTTGAGCGTCTCAGCGGCAATCGCCAGGGCCTCCTCGCCGCTGAAGGCGTGGTGGACATCCCCCAAAGAGAGCAGCACATGTCGCAGGTAGGCGTGGATGACCTCGTCGTCGTCGGCTATCAGGAAACGGAGCATGGGAGGGCGATCTCCTTGAGTTTGAAGGACGTTAGCAATAAGGGGCAATGAAGGCAATCCCGGTGGCAATGTCAGGGGTGAATCTCTTTTGCCCAGGCGCTTTCACAGCTGGGCCAGTGCTTAAAAGCGCCTTGTAACCGGGGGCTTGGCAGGTTAGGGGAGGTGGCTATGGCTCTTGATTCACCGCTTTTTCTTTTCCTTTTCCTCCCGGCGCTTCTGGGGTTGTACGCCGTGACGCCCTCCCGGCTGCGCGGGGGGCTGCTTCTGGCTGCCAGTCTGGGGTTCTACGCCTGGAGCGATGTGGGTTCTCTGCCGGTGTTTCTGGTCTCCATCGTCTTCAATATGGCCCTGGGCATGGCCTTGGGCAAGGCTCAGGACGCTGCCCGGCCTCGGTTGCTGGCCTTGGGCGTGGTCGCCAACCTAGGATTTCTGGCCTACGCCAAATATTTTACCTTCTTTTTCGGCCATATTCCGGCTCTAGCCGGGCTGGGCCCCAAGAGCCTGCCCCTGGGTGTTTCCTTTTTCACCTTTTCTGCCGTGGCCTATCTGGTGGATGTCTCCCGCCGGGCCTGCCCGGTTGAGACCAACCCCATCCGTTTCGGGCTGTTCCTGGCCTTTTTCGCCAAGATTACCGCCGGTCCTATCGCCAGGATACAAGACATGCGCCAGCATGCCGGGCTTAACCTTGATGATCTGGCCGAGGGGTTCCGGCGGCTGGCTCTGGGGTTGGGCAAGAAGGTGCTCATCGCCGGGCAGTTGGGCGCTCTAGCCGACGCGGCGTTTGGCGAACGTGCGGGCAACCTGGATATGGGCACGGCCTGGCTGGGCTTGGTCTGCTACGCCCTGCAACTCTATTTCGACTTCTCCGGCTACACCGACATGGCCGTTGGCCTGGGCCGGATGTTCGGCTACAAGCTGCCTGAAAACTTCAATTATCCGTATACGGCCCAGTCCGTGCGCGAGTTCTGGCGGCGTTGGCATATCACCTTGTCCTCCTGGTTCCGCGATTACCTGTACATTCCGCTGGGCGGCGGTCGGGTGGCCCCCTGGCGGGTGCAGCTCAACCTGCTTATCGTCTTCACCCTGTGCGGGCTGTGGCACGGCGCGTCCTGGAGCTTCGTGGTCTGGGGCCTGTGGCACGGGCTGTTTCTGGCCCTTGAGCGCACCTTCGTGGGCAAGATGCTCGACCGCGCCCCGCGCCCCTTTCGCCACCTGTACGCCCTTTTGGCCGTGGGGCTGGGCTGGGTGTTCTTTCGGGCTGCTGATTTCCATGCGGCGCTCAACTATTTTCAGGCCCTGGCCGGGATGTCCGGGGGCGGCTTCGAGTACACCTGGATGATGCGCATCAACCGGCAGTTCCTTGTTTTTCTGGCCGTGGGCGTGCTGGGCTGCGCTCCCACCGTGGGCTGGATAGCGAACTTGTTGCGCTCCCGGAGACTTGCCGCCGGTTCGCATGCCCCTCGCGAAGCCGGGGTTGCGACAGCCGAAGAAACTGACGCCGTAGCGGGGACATGGCTCGTCCGTTGGGCCGGCGTGTTGCTCCCCCCGGCGGTTCTGGCCGCAGCCGTGCTGCAACTGGCCGCCGGCTCCCACGCACCTTTTATCTACGCACAATTCTAGCCATGAACCGCCCACTGCGCATCCTCTCGCTCATCCTGCTGCTCCTGCCCCTGGTACTGCCCCAGGGTCTGGATCTGCTAGGCTTCGCCGACGACCCCCAGGCCGTGGAGAAGCGCCGCAAAGATCCCTGGCCGCCTCTTTCCCTGGCTGCCATGGATTTCAAGGCCTACGCCAAGACCCTGACCGCAACCTACGCCGACACCTTCCCCTTCCGGGATCAGATCATCCGCACGGCCAACCTGCTGAAGATGGCGCTGTTTCACCAGTCGCCCATGAAGAGCGTCATTCTGGGCCGGGACGGCTGGCTGTTCTTCAACGACGAGATGGATATGGAAGACTGGCTCAACCTCACCGACTATTCCCAGGAAGAGCTCGACAACGCCGTGGCCATTTTCACCGCGCGCGGCCAATGGCTGGCCCGGCAGGGTTCGTCCATGCTGGTGGTCATCGCGCCTAACAAATCTACTGTCTACGGCGAGTTCCTGCCCCGGTCCTACTACAAGCTGGGCCCCTCGCCCCGTCTGGATCAACTCGCTGCCGCCTTCACCCGGGCCGGGATCCCTTTCCTGGATCTGCGCCCGGCCCTGGAGTCGGCCAAAGCCCAGCGCCGTGCCTACTGGAAAACCGACACTCACTGGAACGACTGGGGCGCGCTCATGGGCTGCTCGGCCATGGTCGACACCCTGCGGGCCCGTTTTCCGGCCATGACGCCTCTTGACCCCAAAGACTATGAGGTCCGGGAGTTCACCTCCACCGGTGGCGACCTCTCGGCCCAGATGCTTCTGGAAAACCGCCTGACCGAACAGTTCATCCAGATGGCCCCGCGTTTTACGCCCAAGGCCAAGGATGGCCCCCAGCCGGATTACCCCAACCCGGCCACCCGGCCAGGGCGGCAGCTCGTGGTCAAGGAAACCGGAGACACCCGGCTGCCCAAGGCCGTGTTCTTCCGCGATTCCTTCAGCTCCGCCGCCATTCCCTTTCTGGCCGAGCACTTCCGCCGCTCGGTCTACGTCTGGGATCATCGTTTCTACCCTTATATCGTGCAGGCCGAGAAACCCGACGTTGTGGTCTTCGAGGCCGTGGAACGCTACCAGCACGCCCTGTTCGGCGAGCCGCTACCTCTGCCGTGAGCGGGGAGTTGCGCTTTTGCGAATGAATACTAATTGCGAAAAATGTAAAAAAGGGTGACGATCCCCTTGTGGCGTGGTAGAGAAGAAGCAACGCGCCAAATCAAGGAGATCCATATGACCAAGAATACCTGGGAAAAAGTTTTCGAGTACGCCTCCATGCCCCTGCACGGCACCCTCTCGCGCAAGCTGCGCAAGGGGATCAAGATTCAGGTCAATGAAGGCAAAGTTTACGAGCAGGCCGTCCTGTTCCTGGGCGAAGAGTTCCTGCGCATCACCGAAAAGAGCGGCAAGGAATCCATCAACACCTACTACGACTGGGTGCAGCTGACCTGCGTGCGCACCATCGGCGAAACCGAAGAATAACCCCTTGCATTAGCAGGGAAACAGAATTCCGGCCTGGGAGGGGTGAAGCCCCTCCCAGGCCGTTCTTTAATCCACGTTTATCTGTTCCGCTCCGCTGCTTTGCTCGCGCGTTCCTGCGGCGATCTCCTGCACCAGCTCTGCGGTCTTTTTGATATCTGGCACAATGGCGGCAAGCATGCCCCCGGCTTTTCAGCCACGGCCACGGATTCGGAAGAGAGCGACGAAATTTCGCTGGCTGCGTGTCCAGAACGCTCGGCCAATTGGCCTATGTCGTCTTTGTTGTTGACGTCGAGGGTCCGGGTGAGGTCGCCGTTGGCCATGGACTGGGCAAAGGCCACATCCGCCTGAACCCGATGACGGACGAGACGTTCTAAACCCTCATCAAGATCAATGGCACTCCGCGTATTGTGAACGCCCTGTATACCGTGGACAAGGTGTTGCGGTTCGCAGCGGCAGCCGGATACCGGGACGACGCCGTGCCACCCGCCGTGGCGGCACTTTCGCCCGGTCGCCTGCAACGGCATTTCCTCGAGGCGCGAAAGAGCCGCCACCGTCTCCAGTGTATCCATATTGACACCGGATTGCTTCTGCCGCTAGGCAGAGAGCTGCAACTCTGGGGGAACGAATGCGAAAGGTACTTGTCTGTTGCGTTGTACTTCTGGCTCTGACCGGCCAGGCTTTGGCCAACGAGAAATACATACAGTTCGTCAATTCTACCAACCAGGACATCGTGGGCATTTATCTCTCTCCGGCAGGCACAAGGAAATGGGGGTCGAGCCTCATGGAGAAAATTGCATTGAAACCAAACGGCAAGGTAAACGTCCTCATTTCCCAGGCAACAGAGAACTGCCGGTGTGATCTAAAGTATATGCTTACTGGGAAGCAGGCCTATGCAATAAAGGCTGTTGACATGTGTAGCGCCAGAAAAATCGAATTGTTTCTTAAAGACGACGAAGCATCAGCTAAGGTGCAGTGACGCAGTGGCGCTTCTCAGCAATGTTTTTCACATGTAACGTGAAACAGGAGGAACACCACATCATGTCATATTCGCGCATCATCCCCATCAAATTATTTTGCAAGATTATTGCGTCCGCAGCCGTCTTGTCGCTTCTGGCCTGCGCGTATGTGCTGGCTCCCTCCCCCGCGCGGGCGGTGGAGCCCGGTGAGAAGCCTGTTGGCCGCGTCTCCATGGAAATCGGCCAGGGCGGCTTTATTCTCAGCGCCACGGGCGGGAAGGGGAAGCTGACCTTCAAAGGCCGCACCTACGCCTTCCGGGTCGGCGGGATGGGGGTCGGCGGGTTTGGCGTATCCAAGATCACCGCCTCCGGTGAAGTCTACGGCCTCAAGCGCATCGAGGATTTTCCCGGCGGGTATCTTCAGGCCCGCGCGGGGTATGCGGCTGTTGAGGGCAAGGGCCAACAGTGGCTGGAAAACAGCAACGGCGTGGTGTTGAAGCTGCGCTCCACAAGCAAGGGCCTGGCCCTGAACCTGGGAGCCGACGGCTTGAAGATCGAGATGGGCGCCCTTAAGAAAGGCAAGAAGTAAGGTGAGTGGATACGGGGCCGGAGGGACGCTGTCCACGGCCATTCCTGTTTGCCGGGGCAGGTCCAGGAGAATACCAGAATGAACACCGGCGTATTCTGGCGGGCAGCGCGCAAAAGAGCCACAAGGACTCTTTTAGTGGCGGCCCTTATGGTTATGGCGCTTCCCTGGCCGCTTCCGGCCGTGGAAGTGCCAGACCCGCAAGCCTGGACCACAATGGTCCAGAGGATTTCCAGCGGGCTCGACATCCGCGCGGAGGGTTTGAGCGCCGTCAGGGCGGAGACCCTCGCCTGCCTGCAAGCGCTCCAGTCGGAACTGACCAAGGGCGGCAACCACCTACAGCAGGTGCAGCTCTTGCGCAACGTCGCGGGGGAAACCCCCTGGTCTGTCCGCTCTCTGCTCATCCAGGTGCAGGACCTGCAAGAGGAACTTGCCGTCAAGGCCAGGCCGCTGATGCAGCAAAAGGAGCAGCTGACGCGCTTGCGCAGTGATGACGCGGCATTCCTGGATATTCGCAAGGACATTGCAGACGCAGATCCTTCTGCCCCGGAACTGGCGGAACTCGAGCCGACGCTCAACCGCCTGAAGGCCATTCGGGCGGAGGAAGAGGCCGTTCTGCAGGAAGTGGATGCGGGGCTGGCCAGTGCGGCACGCCTTCTGGAGCGTGTGGAAGCAGCCCAGGAGCGGGGCAGGCAACGCTTCATCAAGGCCCTGGCCGAGTATTATTTTGAGCCGGGGGAATCCGTTTTCAGCGTGGCCGGACGGGGCGCTGCTTGGGCGGATACGCGAAGATGGGCCAACGACTTCCAGCAATTCTGCACCACGTTGGCACACTGGATGCGTTGGGACGAAGTGCTGGTGTTTATCGCCGTGAACTTCGCCCTCCTGTATTGGGTGCTGCCCGCGCTCTGGCGGCGCTGGCGCTCCAAGGAAGCCCTGAAGCCTTCGCTGCTCCATAAAACTGGGTATTTCCTGTTCAGTCTGGGTCTGGCCTCATCTCTTTCATTCCGCATGGGGGTGTTCACCCTGAATCAGTTTACCAGCCTGGGGGCAGTGGTCCTGCTTACCCTGGGGCTGGTGATGGTTCTGGAAGACGGGCAGATGGGCAAAACCGGAGGTGGCAGCCTTTGGCGCGGCTCCCTGTTGCTGGCCTTGTGGGCGTTGTTTGCCGCCGGAGCCCTGGCCTTGGCTGCGGGCATTCCTCCGGGCGCGCTGGGCGTATATTCAGCGGCCTCGTGCGGCCTGGCCGCTTGGCATCTGCATACCTTCAAAGTTCATGACCGGCGCAAGGAGCGCACAACGGCCCGAAGCCTCGCGGTGGCGCTGCTGACCCTGCTCGCTCTGGCCGCGCCTTTCGGGTTCGGCCCCCTGGCCCTGGGCCTGAGCCAGGCCCTGTTCATGCTCCAGCTCACCCTGAGCGCCATGGACGCGGTGAAAGGTCGGCTTTACGGCCTGCCTGCCGTGGCGGAAGACGGGCAGGACGCTTCAAAGATCTCTGTGATGGCGTATCCTCTGGTCGCGACGGTCCTGGCCATTCTGTATGTCATGTGGCTGGGCATGTTCATTGGTGGCCCAGGAATCCTGCAATATGTTTTGGCCAAGCGCTGGACCTTCGGCGGCATGTCGCTTTCCATCGAATCCCTGGGCATGATCCTGATGTTCTTTTTCGCCCTGCGGCTGACCTTGGCCTGGATCAAGCTTATGGGCGTGCATGGCCGGTTCAGGGGTGAGAAGCTCAATCCGGCCATGGCCCATACGGTCAATGCCACTGTCTCCTACGCGGCATGGACCGTGTTCACCCTGGTTTCCATTCATCTTATGGGCGTGCAACTGTCCTCCCTGACCTGGATTGCCAGCGGCCTTTCGGTGGGCGTGGGTTTTGGCCTCAAGGATATCGTCAACAATTTCATCAGCGGCCTGATCATCCTGTTCGGCGGGTCCATCAAGAAGGGCGACATCATCCAGCAGGGCAAGAACCTTGGCGAGGTCATCGATGTTTCGGTGCGCAATACCACCATTCGCACCCAGGAAAACACCATGGTCATCATCCCCAACTCCACGTTTCTGCGCGGCGAGATAGTCAATCTCAGCTACCAGGACGCTAAAACGCGCCTGACCATACCGGTTACGGTCGTGCCTGGCACCAAGGTGAAGAAAGTTCTCAAGATATTGCAGAATGTGGCCAAGAAAAACGAAAACGTCTTAAAAGATCCACCTGTTGAGGCGTCATTGGTGCGGTTTGGAAGATTGGGGCTGGAGTTCGCATTGTATGTGTGGATAGAAAACTTCCTGATGAAGTTTGAAACCGAAGCAAAGTTGGTGACAGAGATAGACAAGAGGTTCCAGGACGAAAAAATCATGCTGGCCTTCCAGGGGGTGAAAGTAAAATACAAACCCAAAGGCAATGAACAGCAGCAACTGGAGTCGCAGCGCGAGTTGTTACGGACGAAACGCAAGGAAGTGTTCTCTCGCGTGCGTCCCCTCCGGCGCGTTTTTCCGCGCTTGCGCTGGAACGTCACTACAGGCAAAGGAACCTCCCACGCCGAGTAACCGGGCGGCCCGATGCGTGGGCGCAGGCTTTAATCCTGACAACGGCGCGAAGCCGGAGATATGCACGTGTACTTCAGAAGAGTTCGGAAAACGGCAAAGGGTTCTTGCGCCCGTCTACAAGGACCTGTGCGTGGAGCGCTTCAGGCCTTGGGCGGCCTGAAACCCCGGATCACCCCTCCCATGGCGTCGGGTGTCACCGGAGGCCGCCGCACGTTTTCCCGGCTTCTGCCCGCCCTGTTGCTGCTGGGTCTCCTGGCGGGTCTCCTTTCCGGCTGCGCCGGGGTCACCATCAAGCCCGTGTCCCTCTCCCAGCGCTATGAGGTCCTGGACCGCTCCGCCCTCAATTCCTCGAGGCCCAGCGAAATCACCCTGGCCTTTCTGAAACAGCGCGACCTCAGCGAGCAGTGGAAAACCGATCCCGAGGGCCTTATCGCCCAACTGGACGCCAAATATCATGCCGATCCAGGATTGGGCACGCTGCTGGCCCTTATCGAGGTGACCCACCTCCAGGCCCTGCGTATGGCCTCGGAGCCGGAGAAAGCCGCTGCCCTGGACCTCTCCTGCGCCGTGTATGCCTATCTCTTCCTGTTTGACGCCAAAACCAGGCCATCCATGGGCAGCCTGGTCCCCAACGCGCGCTTGGCGTATGAATTTCACAACCGGTCGCTGTCGCGCTACCTGTTGTACGCCCGTTCCGCCGGGGTGCGCTTCAGTCCGGGACTGCGCCTGCCCCTGGCTGTGGGGTCGCTGGAACTCAAAGAGCGGGAATACGGCCTGCCCTTTGCCCCCGAAGCGGTTTCCAGCTTCCATCTGGCCTATGAATACGCCGTCGCCGGGCTGGACGTCACCTATGCCGTGCCGGGTATTGGCGTTCCCCTCATCGTGGTGCGCACGCCCTCCACGGCCGAAACAATTCGCCCGGAGGATAAATTCCTGTCGCATGTCCGGCAGGTGCAGGCCGCGACGCTGTTCCTGCGCGTCAATACCCAACCCGTGGCGGATTCCGGCGGGGAGCGCGTCTATCAAAGCCGCCTGGAGCTCTACGACCCCATGCGGGTGAATACCGTGGAGGTGGACGGCCTCACGGTCCCCCTGGAAACGGATACCACCACGCCCCTGGCCTGGATGGCTGCCAACGCCCCGTCGTCTTCGGGCATCAAAGGGCTCATGGACCCTCACGCCTTCAAGGCCGTCCAGGGCCTGTACATGCTTCAGCCCTACCAGAGGGACAAGATTCCCGTGGTGTTCGTCCACGGGCTTATCAGCTCCCCCATGACCTGGCTGCCCATGGTCAACGGCCTCATGGGCGACCCCCAACTGCGCGAACGCTATCAGTTCTGGTATTTTTCCTACCCCACCGGCAATCCGGTGCTGTATTCCTCCATGCTGCTGCGCGAAGCACTCACCAGCGCCCGGAATACCTTCGACCCCGAAGGCACGAACCCGGCCTTCAACAACATGCTCATCGTAGGGCACAGCATGGGGGGGCTACTCACCAAGAGCATGGTCCAGGACAGCGGGGACAGGCTGTGGGACGCCATTTCCAAGGTTCCCTTGGCACAACTGTCCATGGATGAGGATGTCAAAGGGCTGGTGCAGCAGATGCTCTTCTATAAACCCCTGCCGTTCGTATCCGAAACCGTGTTCATCTCCACACCCCACCGGGGCTCGGGGCTGGCCCTGGACACCATCGGACGCATCGGCAAGGCCCTGGTCACCCTGCCTTTGACCCTGCTCAAGACCGGCGTTTCCCTGGTGGGTTCCCTGGCCAAGGCCGGCATGCATCTGCCCATATCCGGCGTGCCCACCGGCATCGACGGACTCTCCCCCAAGAACCCGATTCTTCCGTTGACGGCCTCCATGCCCGTGGCTGTTCCATTCCATTCCATCATCGGCAACGAGGCCAAGGCCGGGGTGGCTGGAGGAACAGACGGCGTGGTGCCCTACTGGAGCTCCCATCTGGACGGGGCGCAGTCCGAGTTGATCGTGAAATCCGGCCACGGAGCCCAGGAGCATCCTCTGGCCATCCGCGAGGTGCGCCGCATCATGCTGGAACACATGAAGAAACTCCCGGTGGCTGCCCCGTGACCCGCGAAGCTGCGCATATTCCGCCACTTCTGGCGGCCCCGTGACCCGTGCTGCCGCTAAGAGCGTGCCGCTCCCGGAGGCTCCGTGACTCGTGCTGCCGCTGTGCTCCTGAAGGCCCTTGTAGCTCTGGCGGTTGTGCTCATGACCGCGTGGGCGGCCCTGGCCGCCTATTGGTCGGATGTGCCGAGCCAGGCAGGGCGTGCCCTGCTTGCGGTGGTCGTCGTCCTGGCGGCCATTCTGGCCTTCACCCGCATCCGGCGCAGGGGCGTTGCGGCGCTTGCTTTTCTGGCCGGTTTCGGCCTGTTCGTTCTCTGGTGGAGCTCCATCGAACCCTCCAACAACCGGGACTGGCAGACCGATGTGGCCGTGCTGCCCTCTGCCGAGGTGCGCGGCGACACCGTCACGGTGAAAAACATCCGCAATTTCGCCTACACCTCCGAAACCGAGTACCAGCCACGCTACTACGACAAGGACTTCGACCTCAAGCGGCTCGATTCCGTGGACCTCATCGCTGTCTATTGGATGGGCGACGCCATAGCCCATGTGATGATGAGCTTCGGCTTCCAAGGCAAGGACTACCTGTGCCTCTCCATTGAGACCAGAAAGGTGAAGGGTCAGGAGTATTCTTCGCTCAAGGGGTTCTTCAAGCAATACTGTCTGACGTACGTGGCGGCCGACGAGCGGGATGTGATCCGCCTGCGCACCGAGTATCGCCGCCCTGCCGAGGACGTATATATCTACCGCACCCGGATGACGCCCGAAAACGCGCGCAAGCTGTTCATGGAATACGTCAAGCAGATGAACAGCCTGTGCCTGAGACCCGAGTTCTACAACACCCTCACCACCAACTGCACAACCAATATCGTCCGCCATTTCCAGGCTTTCGGGGACAAGGTGCGCTATAACTGGAAGATACTGCTTTCAGGGTACGCCCCCCTCTACACCTATGAGATAGGCGGCCTGGACGACGCGCTTCCCTTTGAGGAACTGCGGGAAAAAAGCCTTGTGAACGCCAAGGCCCATGCCGCCGGAGACGCGCCCGGCTTTTCGGAAAGCATCCGGTTGGGGCTGCCGGGGATGGGGTCGCGTGCGGTCCGGTGACGGGCGGGTGCCAGGGCATGGGCAATGGAGAAGCCCCTGGTGTGAATAAGGATTGAAGTCTACCGGCGGTGCAAGTGGCCGGAAGAGAAGATGCTGAGGCTGGAGTAGCGCTGTTCGACCCTATCCTTTTACTGTGCTGAGCACACCACAGGTACGCCATGAACGCATTGAGAATTGCCGTAATGTCCGTCTTCGCCGCATGTGTTTTCGTCACGCAGGCCGCAGCGCCCGCTCTCTGCCAGCAATACGAGACTCCCCCCACGTTCAGGGCCGCGTCGCTGCTGCCCAAGTCGCTGCTTTCCGGGCCTGATTATCGCGTCGACGACACGGTGACCAACGACGGGTACCTCAACACCTATCTGATCCATTCCCGCTTCGGGGACTTCACCGCAGTCTCCACCGCGCTTCTGCATACCCGCATCGCGGAGATCAAGGCTATGGCGGCCATGGAAAAGGTCAACTCCCTGGACCAGTTCGGCGGCTCCCTGGCCGGGAAGGGCGTGCAGACGGTCGAGGGCGCGGTGAATCTGGTGGTGCATCCTGTGGACAGCGTAGGCGGCGCGCTCTCCGGCGTGGGCAAGATGTTCACGCGGGTCCAGGAAAGCCTGGTGGAGAGCAATCCCAGCAAATACGAAGACAGCCGCATCAAGAAGTTGACCGGCTTCTCCCAGACCAAGCGCGATTATGCCAAACAGTTCGGCATAGATCCCTATTCCACGAACCAGGAACTCCAGAAGCGGCTGGATAGCCTGGCCTCGGCTGGCTTTGCAGGCAGCATCACCGGCACCGCCCTTCAGGCCCTGATCCCCGGCGGCGTGGGCCTTGCCGTTGGCGCTGTGAGCGGCACCGCCGTTTTGGGCGGCATTGACGCCACCCTGGCCCCCGAAGACCTGCGGCGGCAAAATCGCCAGGATTTGGGCGACATGGGCGTTCCTGCCACGGTTGCCAGGCTGTTCATCGACAACGATGTGTTCACGCCCATTCAGCAGAGCATTATCGTCAAGTCCCTGGGCGCCATGCCGGACGTGCGCAACAAGGAGGCCTTCGTCAGCTTCCTGGTGCACACCAACAACCAGGATCTGGCCCTGTTCCGTCAGCGCATGAGCCAGATGTATGCGGGCTACGTCAAGAACGTTGGGCCTCTTGGCGGCTTCATGCCACTAGGCAAGTTCGTAGGGGCCATGAAGGACAACGGCACCCTGGTGCTGGCCTTCCCTCTGGATTACCTGGTGTGGACCCCCACCACCGCCATGGTGGTGGAAGCCTTGAGCGACTCGGCCAAGGCGCTTCAGGCCAACGGGGTGGAGCTGTGGATCACCGGCAAGGCCAGCCCCATGACGGCCAAAAACTTGAAGCGCCTGGGCCTGAAGCTGCATGAGAACTGCTCGGACAAACTGCTGGGCGTGTAGAAGGCTGTGGACAAGGGCGCTTCAGCCTCTTGAGGCGCGGTCGGGAGCGGGCGCTTGGACGCTCGCTCCCTCCGAATCGGCGTATCCCGCCTCAGGTGCGGGTTTTGGAGACTATCGGCTGGGCATGCTGGGGCGGCGAATACACGGTGCTTCTGAGCTTGCCGATGGCCGGCGAGAGCAGGTCCCGGCATTGGACGATGCTTTCGGCGATGCCCTCGGGGGCTGCCGTTCCGGACTCCGGCTCCGACGTCAGCTTCTGGGCCAGATCGCGCAGTGACGCGTCGGCGGTGAGAAGGTCTTCAAGGGTCTGGGTATCGCTGGCGTCCCTGTGCAGGAGATTCTCTTCAACCATTGCTCGCTCCTTTCCACGGGCGGTGGAGAGTGTCGGCCGGGCTATCGTTTGCCCACGACCGCGCCGTTCTCGTGTTGCGTTCCAACATACGTCTTTTCCTGTTGCGGCCTAGGCCTTGAAACCGTGTGCACGGGGTGGCTGCGCACACGGTTTCAAGGCAGTTGTTAGTCTTTTGTCCAATACAGCAGCAGCTTTTTGCCTTCGAGATAGTCCTGCAACTGCCGGGCGGTCTCGAGGGGCAGGTCGTGGATGCGGATGTACACATCGCGGGTGCCGTCTTCCTCTCCGTCCTGACGGGAGAGCAGGCTTATCACCCGTACGTGGCGGGCGCGCAGTTCGTCCATCACTTCTTTGAGCGTGCCCTCCTTGGAGGAAAGCCGCAGTCCAAGCTGGACGCCGCCCAGGTCCACGCCCGAAAGCATGGTGTACAGGCGGAAGATGTCCGTATCGGTGATGATGCCCACCACCTGGTCCTTGTCGTCGACAACGGGCAGTCCGCCCACTTTGTTGTCGCGCAGTATCTGGGCGGCGCGCTCCACCGTATCCGAGGGCCGTATGCGCAACGGCTTGGCGGTCATGATGTCTTTGACTTTGATCTCGGACAGCAGGTGCGTCAGCTCGTACACATCCAGCGATGTGGCTTGGGACGGTGAGGCGCTTTTGATGTCGCGCTCGGAGACGATGCCCGACAAACGGCCATCTTTGTCCACCACGGGCAGGCGGCGAATCTTGCGTTCCTTCATGACGCGGGCGGCCTTGATCATGGAGGTATCCTCGGTCAGCGTGGCCACGTTCTTCGACATCCAGTCACCGGCAAGCATGAAGCCTCCTAGGCGTTATGGCGATGCGTGAGGGACTATCCCTCGTAGGCGGCAGGGATGCCTTCAGGGCTCCAGCCGCGCAGGCGGTAGTAATCGGCCATCATGTATTCCATCTCGTCCTGGCCCAACGCGCGGCCGTCGGGCAGGGATTCCTTGACCAGCCGCGACGGCAACCGGTCATCCGCCTGAGTCAGGCCCTCGCGCAGGTTGAACATGCGCGTGGTGTCGGTGATGGCTGCAGCTTTCCGGCGCAGTTCCTCTTTGCCGCAGGGCAGGCCGGTAACCAGCTCGATGGCTGTTTCCAGCTCTTCCCAGGGGTAGAGGTCGCGGTAGAAACGACAGAGTATCAGGGTATCGAAAATGGTCAGGCGGTCTTCGTAGTCCACCAGCATTTCCGCTTTGCCTTCGATGGCGTCGGCAGGGATGAACCCGGCCAACTCCGGCTTGTAGAAGGTGGTGCGCAGATGGCAGGCCCCGCGCGGCGAGGTGGCGTAGGCCAGGCCCATGCCCTTGAGTGCGCGCGGGTCGTAGCCAGCGGGCTCCATGCCCTTGACGTGGATGGCCAGGTCTTCCAGCCCCCAGGCCTTGGCGGCGGGGATGATGCCCTCGGCCAGCACGGCTCCGGCACCGCGACGTGCGGCGATATCTTCGATGAGGCGGCCTGTGCCCAGAAAATCGCCGTAGTTGAGGCCCAGGTCCAGGCGTCCCCGGCTGCATGCTTCCATGGCCAGGGCGCAGAGGTTGCCTGCCGTGATGGTATCCACGCCCAGCCGGTCGCACAGATCGTTGAGCCAGACGATTTCATCCATCTGCTCGATCATGCACAGCCCGCCGAAAGCGTAAATGGTTTCGTATTCAGGCCCTTCCAGCACCATGCCCTCATGGCGGCCCGAGGTCAGGCGGCTCATGCGCCCGCAGGCCATGAAGCATTTCAGGCAGGCGTGGGGGGTTATGGAGTGCTCTTTGTGGAAGGTCTCGCCGCTGATCTTCTCCCAGTGTTCGCAACTGCCCTGGCTCCAGTATTTGGCAGGGAAGGCTCCGGCAGTGTTCATCATGGCCACCATCATGGTGGTGCCGTAGGCCTTGTAGGCTTTCACGCCCTTGTTCTCCACGCCCGCCTTGGCGAAGCGTGCGGCATAGGCCCGGGCTCCCTTGACGTCGGCCAGGGGGCGCTTGCGGTCGCCCTGAAACACCACGGCCTTGATGCGTTTGGAACCCATGACCGCGCCCACTCCGGCACGTCCGGCGCAGCGCCAGAAATCGTTGGCAATAAGCGCAAAGCGCACCAGATTTTCGCCAGCCGGGCCGATGACCACCGCTCCGGCAGGCCCCCAGCCCGGTTTGTCCACGGCGAAGCGGGCCTTGGCGGCGCGTTCGGCGTCATAGGTTTCCAGACCCCAGAGGTCCGAGGCGTCGTGGAAACTCGCGCCGTCAGGATGGATGGTCAGGGCTATGGGCGTATCCGAGCAGCCTTCGATGACCACGGCATCGAAACCCGCCGAATCCACGGCCTCCGGGGCTTTGCCCCCGGAGTAGGATTCCGCGTAAAACCCCGTCAGGGGCGATTTGGTGAACACGCCGTACCGGCTGCCGCCCCAGATGGGGCCTGCGCAGAAGGGGCCGGTGGCGAAGATCAGCCTGTTCTCCGGCCCCAGGGCGTCAGCCCCGGCCGGGTTGCGTTCATAGAGCAGGCGCGTTGCCAGCCCCTTGCCGCCGAGGCCCCAGGACAAAAGCTCCGGGGAGGCCTCTTCAATGGTGGAGCGGCGCGTGCCAACATCCACGGTGAGGATTCTGCCGTGAAACCCGTACATGGAGGCTCCCGTCATATGCCCAGGTAGGCGGATTTGATGTGGGGGTTGTCCAGAAGCTCCTTGGCCGCGCCTTCCATCACCACCCGTCCGTGCTCCATGACATAGCCTCGGTCCGAGAGGCGCAGGGAGTGGTTCACGTCCTGTTCCACCAGCAGCACGGTGACGCCCGCATCAGCGATCTTGCGCAGGGTGTCGAAGATGGATTTGATGAGGATGGGGGCCAAGCCCAGAGAGGGCTCGTCGAGCATGAGCAGCTTGGGCAGGGCCATGAGGCCCCGGCCGATGGCCACCATCTGCTGTTCGCCGCCGGAGAGGGTCATGGCCATTTGCTCACGGCGTTCCAGCAGCCGGGGCAGCATGGTGAACACCTCGTGCATGGTCTTCTCGCGAACGGGGTAGGCCTTGGGATTGTAGGCCCCCACTTCCAGGTTGTCGCCCACGGTCATCAGCGAGAACAGGCGTCGTCCTTCCGGCACATGCACCACGCCCTGCTCCACGATCTTTTCCGCAGGCATGTCGTGCAGGGCTTCGCCCTGAAAGTGGATGGTTCCGCTGCGCGCCTGCACAAGCCCCGAGAGGGTCTTGAGCAGGGTGGTCTTGCCCGCGCCGTTGCCGCCGATGATGCTGACCACTTCGCCCTCGTTCACTTTGAGGGACAAATCATAAATGATCTGCACGTCGCCGTAGAAAACATTGAGGTTTTCCACCTTAAGCAACGACATAATCGCCTCCCAGGTAAGCCTTGATCACGTTTTCATCCTTGGTGACCTCCTCGGGAGTGCCTTCGGCGATCTTGCAGCCGAACTGGATGACCACCACCCGGTCAGAAAGGGCCAACACCGCGCGCATGATGTGCTCGATGACGAAGATGCTCACCCCACGGTCCCGCAGGCCCTTGATGATGCTGATCATCTCGTCCACTTCCGTGGGCCTGAGACCGGCCATAACCTCGTCGAGCAGCAGGAGCTTGGGATCGGTGGCCAGTGCGCGGGCGATTTCCAGGCATTTGCGGTCGGCGATGGTCAGCGTTCCGGCCAACTGGTCGCACTTGTCGGCCATGTTTAAGAGCGTGAGCACTTCCATGGCCTTGTCCTTGGCCTGTGACGCGGTGCGCACGTGCAGGAAGGCCCCCACCATGACGTTGTAGAGCACCGTCTTGGTGGCGAAGGGTTTGACGATCTGGAAGGTCCTGGCCAGCCCTTTGCGGCTGAGATCCCAGGGTTTCAGGCCTTTAGTGGACTGGCCGTCGAAGGTGATGCTGCCTTCGGAGGGCGGAAACACCCCGGCGATGCAGTTGAACACCGTGGACTTGCCCGCCCCGTTGGGGCCGATGAGGCCCAGGATCTCCCCTGTTTTGATGTGCAGGGAGAGCTGGCTGACGGCGGTGAGCCCGCCGAAGTGCTTGGTGAGGTTATCCATTTCCAGGATGTTCATGACGGCCTCCCGTCGGAGCATATGGCCCGGGCAAACCGGTCGTAGAGTTTTGAGAGTGGTGCCGTAAGGCCTTTGGGCTGGTAAAGCATGACCGTGATGAGGATGACGCCGAAAATCACCAGATGCAGGCCGGGCAGTTGGCCGGAAAGCCAGATACGCGTGTATTCGCTCACCGGCCGCAGCAGCAGCGCGCCGATGAGCGGCCCGGCGATGGTTCCCCGGCCGCCGATCAGGGCGATGAAGGCGATGTCGAAGGAGAGGTCCAACCCCAGCAGGCCCTTGGGGTAGAAGTAGAGCATCATCTGAGCGTAGAAGGTTCCCGCCAGGGCAGTAAGGAAGCAGCTCAGGGCCATGGCTCCCAGTTTGCAGTTGGCCACGTTGATGCCAAGGGCCTGCGCGGCCTCGGGCTCTTCGCCGCCTGCGGCCAGGTAATAGCCCATGCGCGAACGGGAGATGACCCAGGTGAGGGCCAGCACCAGGGTGAGCATTGCCAGGATGATGTAATAGTAGGGCAGCTTGCCCAGGAACTGGTAGGCCACGAAGGAACTGCCCTTCAGCGGGATGAGCAGTCCGCGCGGGCCGTTGATCTTGAAGGGTCCGAGCATGTCGATATTTTCGATCATCACCCGTATGCCCTCAGCAAAGGCGATGGTGCACAACGCGAAGTAGGCCCCGCGCAGGCGGAAGGTGGGCTTGCCGATAAGCACGCCGATAAGTGCCGCCAGGCAGCCGCCCACGAGCATGCCCAGCCAGGGGGAGATGCCGTATTGCAGGAAGAGCACCGTGGAGGTGTAGGCACCGATGCCCACAAAGGCCGAGTGTCCCAGGGGCAGCACACCCGCGAAGCCGCCCACCACGTTCCAGGACGAGGTGAGATAGGCGTAAAAGAACAACAAGATGAGCATCTGCAACGTGGTGGGGCTGGTCACCACCAGCGGCAGGCCGTAGGCCGCCAGGGCGCAGACGAGCAGCAGGACGCGGTCGAGTGTTTTTCTGGTCATGGCCGCCTCCTACCAGTCCTGCTTGTTGCCGAAGAAACCCGACGGCTTGTAGAACAAAATAATGAGGAAAATCGCATAGATAATGGCCTCTGTCCAGGTTGAGGTCATGTATTGGGCAAACACGGACTCAATGAGCCCGATCACGATGCCGCCAAGCACCGCGCCTTTGATGCTGCCAAGGCCGCCCAGCACCACGATGATGAAGGCCCTAATGTCAAAGACCACGCCCACGGAGGGGTACACATAGTAGAAGGGCACCAGCACGCAACCGGCCACGCCCGCCGTGGCCGTGCCCAGGCCGAAGGCTATGTTGTAGATCTTGTACTGGTTGATGCCCATGAGGTTGGCGGCTTCGCGGTCCAGGCTGGTGGCGCGGATGGCCTTGCCGGTGCGTGTTTTCTGCAGAAAGAGGTGCAGGCCCACGGCGGTGGCCATGGTGACCAGGAAACCCACAAGCTTGGGCACCGAGACGATCACCTCTCCCAGGGAGAAGGATTGTCCGGTGATGGCCGTCCTTACAGTGCGGTATTCGGCCCCGAAGAGCATGAGGGCCAGATTGTCCAGCACGTACCATACGCCGGTGGTGACGATGATGACGGTGAGCGGTTCGCGAACCTGGGCCTCGGCCTTGAACACCGGCCGGATGAGCAGATCCTGCAGGTAATAGCCGAAAAAGAAGAGTGCCGGGGGCACGATGAACAGCGCCAGCAGCGGATGAATGCCGGTGAGCAGAATCAGCCAGTAGGCAGCGAACATGCCGACCATCAAGAGCGATCCGTGGGCGAAGTTGACCACCTTCATCACCCCGAAGATCAGGGTGAGGCCCAGGGCAGTCAATCCGTACATGGAACCCATCATGATGCCGTTAAGCGTCGATTGCAGCAGTGCGGTCATGGGTCGTCTCCGGTAAGTACCCCGGCGGGGCGGCTAGCGCCCCGCCGGGTAAGGCAATTGCGCTTAGTTGGCGGGGAAGACCGGCTTGTAACCGGCGCGACGGGCAATCTTGGGCCACACGGTGACACGGTCGAGCTTGCCGTTCACGTCGGCAACCTGGACGATGACGATGCCGGCGTTCTTGTTCTGGCCAGTCTCGTCGAACTGCACGGAATCGTAGGACACGATCATGGCCGGTCCCTTGTCGAGCTTGGTGGCGGCCAGGGCCTCGCGTACTTTGGCGGGGTCGTTGGAGGCGGCGCGTTCAAAGGCGTCGGCGATGACGTACATGGCCGCGTAGGCGTCCACGGATTCGCCGGTCAGGTCGTAGCCGTACTTGGCCTTGAACTTGGCGTTGGTTTCTACAGCGCCGGGCTTGTTGACGTCGGTGTTCCATTCCACTTCGTCGAAGAGGAACAGGGCGTTCTTGCCCGCGTTTTCCAGGAACTTGGGGTCGGCGTGTCCGCCGCCGCTGCACAGGGTGACCTTGGGCTTCACTTTCATTTCAGCCATGGTATTGGTGAGCAGGATGGCGTCGGCGGCGTTGGACACCAAGAGCACCACGTCGGGATTGGCGGTCTTGAGCTTGGTCACCACGGGGGTAAGGTCGGAGGCGGTGCTGGGATAGGGCTCGTCCAACACGATCTCGTAGCCGCCTTCCTTGGCCAGGGTGCGCCATTTTTCAGCGAAGCCGGTGCCCCAGTCGCCGTTTTCAAAGATGAAGGCCACGGTCTTCAGCTTGACGCCGGTTTCTTCCTGCATGTCCTTGAGGAAGCGGAATTGGTCGCGCACCCACCAGGAGTCCTTGGCGGCGATGCGGAAGATGTTCTTGAAGCCGCGTTCGGTGATGGTGTCGCGCACGGCAACGGGCACCACGAAGGGCACGCCGTAGCGTTCAGCCACCTGGGTGGCCGGGTAGGTGACGGCGGAGTTCCAGCAACCGGTGACTAGGTTGACCTTTTCGGAGTTGATCAGACGCTCGGTTTCGCTGACGCCGACCGTGGGGTCGGACTTGCTGTCGGCATAAATGAGCTCGAGTTTGGCTCCGCCCAGGGACTTGATGCCGCCTGCCGCGTTGATTTCTTCGACAGCCATTTCCCGTGCCTGCTTGCCCTGGACGCCCACCGAGGCCGAGGGGCCGGAGAGGGGTTCAACGTTGCCGATTTTAACGGTTTTCACTTCGGCGGCCATGCCGGCCACGGCCAGCCCGGTCAGGGCCACGGCGGTAAGCAGAACGGTCAGCACTTTCCCAAACACCTTCGCTTTCATGCTTGCACTCCCTCGGTTGCGGTTATCGCCACTGTTCATTGTAAACGCCTGTTCCCGCCCCCTGTCGCGGGGGACCGGGGGGACAATTCCGCAGGAAGACGGAATTGGACGCACTCAGTGCGCCTGAAGGGCGAGGGCCAGGGCGGCCTAAGCCCATCATCCCCCCGTGTGCGGGGTCCAAGGAGCTCTCGCCCCCTGGTTGCCTTTAGATCTGCCCTGCGGCCAGGGCCTCGAAACCTTGTTCCATGATTGTCAGCCCCTTTTCCAGCTGTTCGCCGGTGATTACCAGGGGCATCAGGATGCGGATGACGTTGCCGTAGTTGCCGCAGGTCAGGATGATCAGCCCGCGGTCCACGCAGAATTTGGCCAGGGCCTTGGTCTGGGTGGCGGCGGGTTTCTTGCTGACGCGGTCTTCCACCAGCTCAATAGCCAGCATGGGGCCGATGCCCCGAACTTCGCCGATGATGGGGAACTTCTCCTGCCAGGCCAGGAACCGCGCCCGCACGGTTTCGCCCAGGCGCTGGGCTTTTTCCAGAATACCGTCCTGCTCGAAGCTCTCGAACACAGCCAGAGCTGCGCGGCAGGCCAGGGGGTTGCCGCCGTAGGTGCCGCCGAGGCCACCCACCTGGGGGGCGTCCATGAGGTCGGCCCGGCCGACAACAGCCGAGAGGGGCAGGCCGGCTGCCAGGGATTTGGCCGTGCAGGTCAGGTCGGGGGTGACGCCGTGGTGCTCCATGGCGAACATCTTGCCGGTGCGTCCGAAGCCGGTCTGCACTTCGTCGGCCACGAAGACGATGCCGTTCTCCTTACAGATGGCGGCCAGCTTAGCGAAGTATTCAGAGGGGGGGCTGACGAAACCGCCCTCGCCCTGCACGGGTTCGATGACCACGGCGGCGATGGATTCGGCTGCGGCGTAGCTGATGAAGAAATCCTTGAGCAGGTCGGCGCAGGCGGCTCCGCAGGTGGAGCGCTCAAGTCCGATGGGGCAGCGGTAGCAGTAGGCGTAGGGCATGCGGTAGATTTCAGGGGCAAAGGGGCCGAAACCGAACTTGTAGGGCTTGACCTTGCTGGTCATGGACATGGTCAGCAGGGTGCGTCCGTGGAAGCCGTTCTCGAAGACGATGACGCCCTGGCGACCGGTGGCATGGCGGGCGACCTTCACGGCGTTTTCCACCGCTTCGGCGCCGCTGTTGGTCAGTACGGCCTTTTTGGGGAAATCGCCGGGCGCGGCCTCGCACAATTTCTGGGCCACCCGGAGGTAGGATTCGTACATGACCACATGGAAGCAGGTGTGCAGGAACTTTCCGGCCTGGTCCTTGATGGCCGCCACCACACGGGGGTTGCAGTGGCCAGCATTGACCACGCCGATGCCACCGGCGAAATCGATGAGCTCTCGTCCGGCCACATCGCTGATGATGGCACCGAGGGCTGTCTCGGCGAAATATGGGGTCAGGTTGGCAGGGCCTTTGGGCACATACTGGGCCCGCAGGGCGGCAAGTTCCAATTCTTTGTCGGTCTGGCTCATGTTGGCGTCCTTATGAAGTCTTCGTGTTGAACGAGATGAAAGACTTTAGAACCTAGAGCAAGGACCGCGCCACGGAAGCGATTTAAAAAATATACTGTAATATAAGGTTGTTACAGAAAATGGGAAATACAGGATTTTTGTTTATGATTCAAAACTGGATCACGTCAAGGTGTATCACCTCTGATTTATTGTATTAATTAAATGATTCACTATTGGATCAGAAGCGAGATTAACAAAACCGCAAATTATTGTAATCTTGCCGTATCGTGTCTGCCTTCATAAATGAAGATTTTAAAAAAGTTGTGCAAATTCGAGGTGAATTTAATACCTCTCTGGGGGGTGGTTCAAGAATTACTGAAATGTAATGCTCTATGCGATTCAAACATGAATCACTTAGGCGCCAACCCATATTTGTGCAGTTTGCGCACGATGGTGGCCTGGCTCACTCCGAGATATTTGGCCATTTCCCTGGTGGTGCGGCAGATGGCATGGGCCTTGCCCAGGGCGGCGCTCACGGCCTCGTCGACTTCCTCGTCCAGGGTGCGGGGGCTCAGGAAGCTTTTGGAGCGCGATGGGGACATGCGACCGGGAAGGGCCTCTTCTATTGCTGAGGTGAGGTCCCCGTTTTCACTCATGACAAAGGATTTCTGCAGGATGCCCACCAGCTCCCGGACGTTGCCCGGATAGTCGTGGCCCTCCAGCAGGCGCACTGCTTTGAGGGAGAGGCGCTTCTGCACTCCGAATTTTTCATTGAAGTGAGCCAGATAGTGGTTGATGAGCCCGAAGATGTCTTCGCGCCGCTCCCGCAGGGGGGGGATGCTTACGGTGAAGGTGTTGAGCCGGTAGAACAGATCCTGGCGGAAGAGGCGTTTGGCGATCAGCCGGTCGAGGTCCTGGTTGGTGGCGGCCACCACGGCGCACTCCACCCTACGTGGCGTGTTGCCGCCCAGGCGCAGGAACTCGTGGTCATCAAGGTATTTCAGCAGCTTGGCCTGTACGGCCATGGGGATGTCGCCAATTTCGTCCAGAAACAGGGTGCCGCCCTGGGCCAGTTCGATCAGCCCGACCTTGCCCTGCTCGCGCGCACCGGTGAAGGCCCCTTTTTCATAGCCGAACAGTTCGGCCTCAAAGAGGTTTTCGGGCAGAGCCGGGCAGTTGATCTGGATGAAGGGTTTCTGGGCTCTGGGACTCTGCTTGTGCAGGAACTTGGCCAGCAGCCCCTTGCCCGTGCCGGACTCTCCCAGAATGAGAATTTGGGAGGCGTTCATGCTGGCCAGCTTGATCATGGAGTTGATCACCTGGCGCATCTGCGGGCTCTCGGCCACTACGTCCTTGATTCCCAGTTCCAGCATGGAGAGTTCGGCCAACTCCCGGCGGTAGCCCTCTTGGACCTGCCGGGCGTTTTCCAAGCCGGTGCGCAGGGTGTTGAGTTCGGTGATGTCGCGCTCGTTGACCACCACCATGGAGAGGCCGCCCTCGTCGTCAAAGGCGGGGGTTCCCGTGACCAGCAACTGCTTGCCGGTCTTTTTGATGTACTGGATAAGGCTGGCCTGATGCTGTGTGCGCAGCACGTCCAGGGTGACGGAGCGGTCCACCAGCCCTTCCTGGACGATGCAGCTGACGTTCTTGCCCACGAAATCGGCCGCCCGGATGGAGTTGAGCCGCTGGGAAGCGCTGTTGATGGAGAGGATAAGGCCGGAGCCGTCGCAGATCCAGATGCCGTCGGACACGCAGTTGAAGACGGTGGCGAAACTCGGGGCCAGGGCGGACAGCCCCTGGGCGTCTTTCCCGCCCGAGGGTGACTGGGCTGCGGCAGTGACGGTCACCACAACTCCGGTGGTCTTCTCCCCGTCGAGCAGGGGATAGGCCGCAAGGAGCAATTCCTCCGAGTGCTCCGCTCCCGGACAGGCCTGGGTCGGCTCACGGTGTTCAAGGCACCGGGTGACCGCGTCCCCCACCAGGGCGCTGGCGTCCTGAGCCGCCATTCCTTGCAGCCGCGTTCCGGGCAAGCCCAAAAGGCTGCTGCAGGCGGCGTTGGCCCAGACGATGATTCCCTGGCTGTCGGTGGCGAGTATGCCGCCGTCCAGGGCGTTGAGCATGCGCTCGAAGGAAAAGGCGTGTTGCATGGTTGCGGCCCGCATGTTTTCTGGAAAGCGCTGAAAACCCGATGACAGTGGAAACGACGTTAACAGCTTAAGCCGCAGGTTGTAAAACAGCCGGAGCGGACCAGGGTGGATCGCCTGCCAGTCGGAGCCTCCAATGTTTTACTTCTCAGCTTCCTTTGATTTCGGTACGGATAGTGTCGTTAGGGCCACGCCTCATGCGCAACGGTCGGACAAGCGGTCGCTTGCCGGATGCCATGTGCCCGGCGGTGCTGCACAGTCCCTATGACGGTGTCACGAGGTGGTGTTCGCGAGTGAAAGGCTGGAGTATCAATGAGGAACACACAAGCTATGTTAGACGTACTATCCGAACAAGGAGATGTTCGTAAAACGCCCACATCAGTGGAACTGGAGCGTACGATTCTGGTTGTGAACGAGGTCGATTCGGCGCGAGAATGTTTGGCAGCGCAACTCGCCGAAGCTGGCTACAGCGTGATGACCGCCGCCAACGGCCAAGAGGCCTTGGTGCTGTCCGAGACGTCGCGCTTCGATGTGATCGTCTGCGACATGCATATGTTACAGATGGACGGGATCATCTTCCGTCGCGAAGTGCTTAAAAGTAGCAGGAACGCCAAAACACCGTTTCTGGCCATGAGCTCCAATGATTTTGTAGACACTCTGCGGTCCATGCGGGGATTTCACGCAGCAGCCTTTTTGACCAAGCCTTTCCAACCCCAGCAACTTATCATTCTTGTAGAGCGCCTGCTTGCGGAAACTGCCTTGCATAAAAGCGAGGAGTGCTTTCGTACCGTGGCCGGCTACACTTTCGCATGGGAATACTGGATCGGCCCGGATCGGCGCTTGCTCTGGATGTCCCCGTCGTGCGAACGCATCACCGGGTATTCGGTCAAGGATTTCATGGATGATCCCGACCTCCCCTTGAAGATCGTGATGCCGCAGGACCGCTGGCTCATGGAACATCATCTCCAGGTCCAACTGCAAACCTGCGATGCCCATGCCCTGGATTTTCGCATCACAACCCGGGACGGCAGGGTCCGCTGGCTTTCCCATATGTGCCAGGCGGTTTACGACAGCCAGGGCGAATTGGCGGGCCGCAGAGCGTCCAACGTGGATGTCACCGAGCGCAAGCTGGCCGAGATGGCCCTGAAACGCAGCGAGGGACACCTGCGCAGCATATTGGAAAACTCGCCCATGGCGATGTTCCTTAAAGACCCTCAGGGAAATATCCTGGTGGCCAACGAGCGCTATGCAGAACTTTGCGGACTCACTGTGCCGGAAGTGGCCGGGCAGTTGAGCTATGGGCTTGTACCCGATGAAGCGGTTAAGCAGGCAAGGGCATCCGACAGGGAGGTTCTGCGTACGGGTGCTCCCGTAGAGGTGGAATCGGAGTTGAAAACGCCAGAGGGTACCCGGTATTTACGTTGGGTCAAGTTCCCGGCCCTGGATGAAGACGGACGCATCGGTGCCATCGGCGGAATCGCTTCGGATATTACCGGCATGAAGAAAAGCGAAGAATTTCGGCAAGATGTTGAGCGGATACTGCGGCATGACCTCAAATCGCCTTTGAACGCCATTATGACTCTGGCTCCCCTGATTCAAGAGGAAGGCCGCTTGACCGCCTCGCAGCAGGAGATGATGACGCATATTGAACGCTACGGTGAGCGGATGCTCAATATGGTCGACAGTTCCCTGCGTCTTTTTAAAATCGAACAGGGAATTCTGCAGCTTGATACCCAGTCCATGGATTTGGCGGCTATGGTGGCCAAAGTTGCCGACGAGTTGTCGAATCTGTTGACGGCCCGCAACAAACGCCTGCGGCTGTTCATCCGGGGGCGGCTGGCGGAAGCGGGTGACACTTTCATCGTTGAGGGCGACGAGTTGTTGATCTTTTCCCTGTTGACCAACCTTATCAAAAACGCTTTGGAGGCCGCGCCGCCGGAGACTGCGGTCATTGTGTCCTTGGATGAGAATGACGCCCATTTTCTGCGTATCCACAACCAGGGGCTGGTGCCCTTGGAAGTGCGGGGGAGGTTCTTCGAGAAATACGCCACAGCGGGCAAACCGTTCGGTACGGGGTTGGGTGCCTATTCTGCCAAGCTTATCGCCCAGGCCCATGGCGGCAATATCTACATGGTGACGGCGGAAGATGTTGGGACCACGGTGACGGTGGTTTTGCCCAAACAGTAAACCGACGTGCGGCGCTGCGTGCAGGTTTGCCCTGGCGGTTTGTACATGCAGGGCAAGGCGGGGCTGGAAAACGGCGGCAGGCCGGAAAGGAGTGTGCGAAAGCAGCGTGCAGGGGAGGCCCTTGGCGGCACGCGCCGCCCTCAGGCAGGGCAGAGAAAAGGCCCCCTGCATATGCTAGGGGGCCTTGGAATCGTTCTGAATACAGTCGGCTAGGCGGCTTCGGTAACCCCGCCGGCCTTTTCGGCGATGGTGAGCATCCCTTCAAGTTCGTCTTCGGAAAACACCTTGTTGATATCGAGAATGATGATGAACCCCTCCGGGGTTCTCCCGATGCCGTGGATGAAATCCGCCTTGATGGAAGTGCCCATGCGCGGGGCGGGCTCAATATTGGTGCTTTCGATATCCATCACTTCCCGCACCGAATCGGTAAGCGCACCCAGCACTGCCTGTTCGCCGTCAAGAGTCACTTCCACGATGATGATGCAGGTGTTCACGGTGCGCTCAGTTTCCGGCATGCCGAATTTCAAGCGCACATCAACCACAGGCACGGCGCGGCCCCGCAGGTTGATGATGCCCCGGACATATTCCGATGTGCGCGGCACCTTGGTAATA
>JBBRUD010000059.1:0-26544 GCA_038248065.1 Desulfovibrionales bacterium
CAAGCCCGGCGAGAAGGGCAAGGCCAAGGAGAAAATTTCCTACGTGCACCTTCTGCCCGAACTGGGCTGGGTCTTTGGCGCGGGTGCCTGGATTGAGGACATCTCCCGACAGATGCAGGAAGAAGCCAAAACCGCTGTCGCCCAGATGCGCCTGGATGACGGCAACTATTTCTGGATACAAGACACTCAACGGCCCATGCCCAGAATTCTCATGCATCCGACATCTCAAAGCCTGGTGGGAAAGATCGCGGACAACGATATTTTCAACAAGGCGACGCATCTGCAGCCCGGCCTTACCGGGACGATGCGGGAAATTCCCAACAAGCCCGTCAACCTCTTCGCGGCCATGCAGGTAGTGATCGAAGAGGCCGGCGAAGGCTATGTCATCTACCAATGGACCAAACCCCTGGCCGGCGGCGGAGTCACCACCGAGACCTACCCCAAACTCTCTTATGTGAAGCTCTTCAAACCTTGGGGTTGGATCGTCGGCATGGGTGAGTACATCGATGACATTGACCGGGCTGTGAAGGAGCAGAGCGGGCAATTGCGGGCAGAAATCAAGGATATCATCGTGAAGCTGGTCTGCTTTGGCAGTGTGTTCCTGGTTCTGGCCTCGGCGGGCTTCATCTGGCTGGTGCGCGTTTTGCTCAACAAACCCCTGTCCGCCGTGGTGCAGTACGCCGAACAAGTGGCCGGGGGCGACCTTGACGCCAGCCTGAAGGGGCGCTTCGATGCGGAGATGGGGCACCTCCAGGGAGCCATCGAAAAAATGGTGGCCGAACTCAAGGCCCGGCTATCCTTTTCCAGAGGTATCCTCAACGCCGTGACCCTGCCCTGCATCGTCACGGACATGGATGGAAACGTCCACTTGGTGAACCAGTGGCTGGCCCACTTCCTCCACGAAAAACACATGCCCGAGGAGTATCTGGGCAAGAACCTCTCCCAGGTGTTCGTTTCGCACAGGCCCCTTGAGAATATTATTCGCAACGTCCTCAATAAACGCGAAATCGTGACCAACATCGAATACGGGGGAGCCCATCCCAGCGGCGAGAAGTTCTTCATCAAGATCGACGCCGCCCCGATTCAGGACGCCAAGGGGAACATGGTGGGTGTTATGGCCATGCTCACTGCGCTCACCGATATCAAACGCAATATGGAAATTTTGCGGGACCAGAATCAGAAGATCGCGAGCATCGTTAACGAAGCCGACATCCTGGCTGCGGAGGTCAACGCCGACAGCGAGGAGCTTGAACGCCACGTCACGGAATCGAGCCAGGGCGCGCAAACCCAGCAGCGCAGGGTAGGCGAATCGTTGAATGCCACGGAAAAGCTCAAGCACATGGTGCACGAGGTGAACCAGAGCGCCTCACAAGTGTCCGATAACGCCGAGACCGCCCGACAGAAGGCTCAGCACGGCGCCGGCGTGGTCGGTCAGGTCACCGAGGCCATCGCCCGCATCAGGGATCTCACTGAAACCCAAAGCCGCAACATGGCCGCTCTGGGCCAGCAGGCCGAGGGCATAAGCCAGGTCATGACAGTGATTAACGATATCGCCGACCAGACCAATCTCCTGGCCCTCAACGCAGCCATTGAGGCTGCCCGTGCGGGGGACGCCGGAAGGGGCTTTGCGGTGGTGGCCGACGAGGTACGCAAACTCGCCGAGAAAACCATGGAAGCCACCAAGGACGTGGCCAAGGTGATTCTGGCCATTCAGGAAGGCACCCAGGCCAATATTGTCGAGAGCGAAAAAGCGGCCAAAGCCGCAGCAGGATGCGCCGAACTCTCGCGTACGGCAGGCGAAGCTTTGTGTGAAATAGTGGGCATGTCCGAATCCACAGCCGCCCAGGTGCACGCCATAGCCAGCGCCTCCGAGGAGCAGGCCGGGGCTGTCGAGGATATCACGGGCTCAACAGAGGAAGTCAATGTCCTGGCCGGGGAGATCGTTTCCGGCATGCGGCTCTCGGTAGACGCCGTGCGCGGCCTGACCGAAAAGTTTGCCAGCCTGAACCGGCTCATCCAAAGCATGACCGGAAACCATGATGGCAAGGAAGGCAAAGACCGTCTTTCCATCGGGAACTAAAGGCTATTTTTTACGGATGTTATTCAAAGGAGTGGCGTATGGCCCGGATATTGGTCGTGGATGATGCGGAAATGATCAGGGTATTCTTTGCTACCCTGCTGGGTGAGCAGGGGCATGAGGTGATAACCGCCAACGACGGCCTTGACGCTGTGGAGAAGTTCCGGGAGAAACCCGCCGGATTGGTGTTCATGGATATCTTCATGCCTCGCCAGGAGGGGCTGGCCACCATCACGGAACTTCTGAAGCTGCGGCCCGGCCTGCCCATCGTGGCCATGAGCGCCGGAAGTTCCTTCACCGACCTTGAGACCCTCTCCTGGGCCAAGGATTTCGGGGCCAAGCGCGTTATCTCCAAGCCTTTGGACGTGGATGAAGTGCTGGCCTGCGTGGCGCAGTTGGCCTGAGGCTGAAAACACAGGAATATCTGTCCGCTGCGGTTTGACCGGCAACAAGCCCATCCCCGGGCTTAGGAGGCGTTATTCAAGACGAGAGGTGTTTTTGAAGCACTCACAAAGTTGCGGGGTGTCAGCCCTGCAGTAGTCTTCGGCGATGGGACAAAAGAAAAGGACGTCCCTGTTTCTGCCAACATGGTGTTTGGATTGTGCAAATAGGTAGTTTGAACACATGGTGCATTTGTGTTGGAATTCCATGCTCATTACCTCCCCATCCCTCAAATCCCCTCACCGCGGCGCAGTATGAATATTACGGCGAGGGAAATGATCAACTGATACCATACGAATTAAAACTGCGGCAAGCTTTTTCAGAATCAAGGGATAGGGGTACTGTGCTCAGTGAGGGTAATCTTTGAGGGCCTCCTCAAGAACGTCGCGACTAAAACCCACAACAACCTTGTCGCCAATGACGATGGTGGGGAAGGACATGACGGGGTTGAGGGTGCGCAAGAGGGCCATGGTTTCGTTGCGCTCCTCGGCGTACAGCCGGTCCACGTAGACGCAATCATAGGGGATTTTGCGCTCATCAAGGAGTTCCTTGGCGGATGAGCAATGATGACAGGTGGAGAGGGCGTAAATTCTGATTGTTTGAGCCATGAGTAACTCCTTACGTCGACGCGGGTCTCTTGTTGTCCAGCGGTGAAAATTACCCCTTTCGCAGCATCTTCAAGAGAAGCCCGGCGTTTTGAACAACCTCTTTGAGGAGGCTGGTATCGCTGCGGGTTTTCACCTTCAGGCAGTAGCCGTACCAGGCGTAGAAGACGAACAGGTAGAATCTGGAGAACGGCAGGCGGGTCAGCGGGCCAACAAACCGTCTGAGCCAGGGGAAATTGGCGATAACCCCGAACAGCTTGTGCAGATTCTCAATCCGGGCTTTTTCTTCAGGGGGGAAATTCAGACTGCTGAAGCGTTTGTTGGTCTCCAGGAATTCCGTGTCCTCGGGTTTCAGGAAACCGTTGGCTGCGGCGTATTCGGCAAGCTGAGTTCCGGGATAGGGGTAGAGGATGGAGGACCATGCGAAATCGGGTTGAATCTGGATGTTCAGATCCAATGTCTTGAGGTCGGTTTCGTAACTGTTTTCCACCGGAAGCCCGGTCAGGTTCTGGGTGGCGAGTTTGATGCCCAGTTTCTTGATGATCCTGGCCGCATTGATGATGTGGTCGTTGCTCAGCTGGCGCTTAAGCACATCGTTGGCGATGGTGTTGTCCCCGCATTCCACCCCCATCCACACGAGGATGAGCCCGGCGTCCTTGAGTTTGGCCAGGACGTCTTCACGAACCAGGTTCGCCCGGACGTTGCAGGAAAAGGGCAGGTCAATCGCCTGCTTGTACAGTTCGCAGAAGGAGTCGAACCAGTCCGCTGGCTGGGAAAGGAGCGAATCGTCGACAAAGTTCACCTGGCTCAAGGGGTATTTAGCTTTGACCGCCAGGATTTCGTCCACAAGCCTTTGAGGGGAGCGATTCCGGACGATTTTCCCTTTTCCCTTGTAGAGCTGGTTGTATTTGCGGTTGAAACAGTAGGTGCATTTGTACGGACAGCCGCGGGTGGCCATGAACGGCTTACTGGGTTCGTCCCTCAGGTAGGAGTCCTGCGCGTACAGCGTATCGCGATCGGGATCGGCAATGTCGTCCAGGTTGCCTACCAGAGCCATGAGCTCATTGGTGAACACCTGACCCTGATATTTCACCAGAAAATTGGGGGTTTCCCAGAATTTCCCGCCGGTTTCGACCCTGTGGCAGAATTCTGGAAAGGCAAAATCCCCTTCGCCTATGCAGATCGCGTCGCAGCCATCCTCATTGATGATCGAAGGGAAAAACGTGGGGTGGGGGCCGCCGAAAACGGAAAGAAAGGTGAACCGCTTTTTGAGTTCCCGGTTGAATGCCAGGATCTTGCTATGTTCGCCGGTCATAAGGCTGTAGGCGATGACGTCAGGCTTACAATCCCCGATGACCTTCACCACCGTTTCCAGGCCGTCGCAGGCATGGGCCAGGGCCACGGAGTGGCCTTTCGTCTTGAGGGCGCTTATCAGGTACATCACTCCAACACGGGGAAAGCCGAACCGGTCCAGATTGATGAAGAGAATATTCATAGGATGATGGCTTGATGATGCCTCAACTCTGCCGAAATGCGGCGGAGGCGGCGGTTACTGCGTTGCCACTCCATGAAAAACGCGGAATCGGAGTGGGTTCATTGGGGGCTTTTCCGACCAGGAAAGTATTCCATGGTTCTGTCGCCAATGCCGGAAGTACTGGGAACACCCGGCGCAGACAGTGCATGTTCTGACTGAAGCCGAAAAAGGTTGTTTATTCAAAGGGACAGAAAATTCCTATAGGGTCTGCTGCTCGCCTGTCAATGGCTGTAATGTTCTCGGATTGCCGTGATTGGAGTTCAACATTCCTGCATCAGAAATCCTGCCCTCGCCTCGTCTGTGGTTTTATCTTTGCCAGCGCAAGGGCGGCCTCATCCCTGACGAGGGCGCTCTCATCCCGCAACCTTGCGTAAACCGTCTCGGCGGCATGGGCCAGGCCGATATGCCCCAGGGCGAATACGGCGAAATAGCGGACGTTTTGGTCGCCGTGCCTGGAGAGGATTTTCAGGGCTTCCACAGACGGCCTGCCGATGGCCGCCAGCGACCAGGCCGCCTTGTGTTGCAGTTGTGGGGTCCCTTTCTCGATCAAGGTGGCCAGAGGCTCAACCGCGCGTGAATCTGCAATCATTCCCAAAGCGGCGACGATCTCTTCATTCAGCCCTTGGCAACCGCCTTCCATCAGGCCGTGGAGCCGCCCCAGAGCGCGTATGGCCGTGCGCCTGAGTTCGCAATCGTCACTGTTTAAGGTTTCAAGTATCGCCTCGGTGTCTTGTGTGCCACCGATGTGTTGCAGGCTCCAAACAGCCATGGTCTTGACCCGGGAATGTTCGTCCTCCATGGCTCGGGAGAGATGCTTCACGGCCCTGGAGTCGCGCAGGCGGCCCAGAGCGTTGGCCGCTGCGGCCCGCACCCGGAAGTGTTCGTCTTTAAGTGCGGCCGCGAAAGTGGGAAGAAACGATTTGCGGCCGATGTCGCTCAGGGCGAATATTGCTTCAAGACGCACCTTCCAGTTCGTGTCGGGCAAGGCCCGCTGGTAGGGTTCCGGCCCGGCGTGATGCCAGCGCAGGGCCTTGATCGACTGGAGCCGCTGCGTTTCATCACCATGTTCTAGAAACTCTTCAAGTACCGGTATCGCACGGGGGTCGCCGAAACGCTTGAGTGCTTCCACTGCGGCGATTTCGCGCACACCCCAATTCGGATTTGCCAGAACGTCGAGCAACCAGGGCACCGCGTCTGGACCAATGCGCAACAACGCCGAGGTCGCCAGATACTGGACAGCCATTTCCGTTTGTCCCAGCGTATGGATATGCTTTTGTATCAACGCGGTGGCCTCCGACGATGGCCGACAGGGGGAAAGGGCCGGGAGCTCGTTTCCCGCCGCCGTGTCGAATTTTATCGGGCGGTTGTCCTTAATGTCTATGACTCGATGTTGCATGGCATGTTCTCCTTGCGTCCGGTTCGTCGTCGCAATGCAAGCCGTCTGGGGTCATGTTGGTAAAATTGAGGGTCCATCGCCCATCCTGAACCGATATGCCGTGGAGTGAAGCCTTCGAAACTGTGAAGCGGAACAGATTCTCCAACCGCAGGCCGAGTACGTGGCAGACAATGGTGCGGATCACCCCGGCATGGGTAACCAGGAGCAGCGGCGCGTCGGCGACTGTGCTCCTGTCTGCAAGGGCGGTAAGCGCCGGAACAACCCTGGCTTGCAGATCCTCGAAACTTTCTCCGCCCGGCGTTCGGTACGTGGCGATTTCCCTTCCTCGCGTCTCCCATTCCAGGGGGTGCTGGCGCCGGATTTCAGCCATGGATTTTCCCTCCCACCGGCCCAGAGCGATCTCCCGCAAGGCCGGTTCGGGGGTAACCTCCATGCCCAGGCGATCTGCCACGATCCCGGCTGTGCGCATGGTTCGGCCAAGATCGCTGGCAGAGATGGCCGATAGGCCCCTTTCCTGGAACGCCCCGGCCCAAGAGCGGGCTTGCGCCTCACCTCTGGCGGAAAGCGGCGGGTCGCCCTGGCCAAGGAATATCTTGTCCTGAGGCATTTCCACCTCACCGTGGCGCAGCAAATAGAGCATCAAGCCTGCCTTCCTGTTCGGTTCTGGACGGTTTCAGCAGCACGGCCTCCGGCGGCTCTCCAAGCATCGCCTCCATTCTGCTTCGCAGGGCGAAGGTGTTCTTGCGGCGGGCATCCAGTGCGGCAAGGGCCTGCGCATCACCCTTAAACGAGCGCTCCTTTGCTGAAAATCGGTCTTCCAGAGGCACCACAGCCGCGCCCCGCACGTATTTGTCCGCCAGGTAAAGCACTTCACATTCCGTCATTCCATTCCTGGCCCCATATGGAGCGTCCAACCCCTGCGGCTTTCCGCGCGCTATCGGCCCGTTGGGTTCCTCAGGCGCTTCGGCCAGATCCATGTGCCCGGCCACGGCTCCGGCCACACCGGAGAATCCGGCGCGGCGCAGCAGGTCCGCTCCGGCAAGGGCATGGTCCGGCCTCCCTTTGGCCACGTCATGAAGCAGCCCGGCGGCTGTGACCCGGTCAAGGTCCAGCGGACATCCCGCGCGCTCAAGGGCCGCAGCCAGCCTGAGCCCGGCCATGGCCACGCCCAGGCTGTGGGCGCGCAGTTCCGGGCTTGCGCCGTTGATGGCCAGCAGTGCCAGGCATTCGTCGATGTTTGGAGTATCCAGGCGGTCAAACCGTGCGCTTGCGGTCTGGAAATCTGTTGGATGGTCCAGGTCGAAGAGGATCATAGCGTCGGGGACTTCCACTGTGCGCACCTGTGCGGGACAGCGTGCCTCGAAGTGGGCGAAATACCCTCCCAGCCCCATCCCGCCGTCCCAGGATTGTATTGCGGGGACGTGGCCTACCCCCGTCAGGGGCGGATGCCCTCTGTGGCCCAGCAGAGCCGGGTGCAGGATGCCCATTTTGTGTCCGTCTTTCTGCCAGGCGTGCAACAGGGCAGCCACGGTGGCGGGGCGGATGAGTGGTGTATCCACGGGCAGCAGAAAAAAGGCCTTCAGGTCCGGCGGTAACGCCCTTACGCCCGCAAGCACCGAGGTAAACATGCCCTCGGCATGGCGCGGGTTGTACGCTTCCGTGACGTCCAGGCGCTCCAGGTAGGGCCGTATCTCCTCGGCGCGGTGGCCAGTTACGGCCAGCAAGCGCTCCACGCCCGTCTGACGAAACAGTCCGACGCAGCGCTCCAGCAGGGTCTGGCCGCCCAGGCGGAGCAGGGGTTTGAACTCTCCCATACGCGAGGAGAAGCCCCCCGCGAGAATGACAGCCGCTACGTCCGCGCTCATGAAGCGATTCTCTTGGCGCGGGCCTGAATGAGTTCCGCCGCGATGCTCACCGCGATTTCCTGGGGCGTCTGTGCGCCGATGCTCAACCCGATGGGGCAGTGCACACGCGCGAAGGCGGTTTCTGGAACCCCCTCCAGGGCCAAGGCCCGGTAAACCTCATCGCGCTTGGTGCGGCTGCCGATCATGCCGATGTACCCCGCCTGGGTGCGCAGGGCCTGGCCGAGGAGGGTCTTGTCGTGGCGGTGCCCCCTGGTCACGATGACCACGAAGCTGTCTTCGTCCAGGGCTTCGCCGGTCACATCCTCCAGGGGCAGGTTTGGGTCGAAAGAGGGCGGGACGAACACCCGCTCCGCATCAGGGAAGCGTGCGGGGTTGGCGAACTCCGGCCGGTCGTCGAGGACGATCAATCTGAAGCCCAGGCGTTTGGCCAGGATGGCCAGTTCCTGGGAGATGTGCCCCGCGCCGAAGATGAACAGGTTCCCCGGACAGGCACGGGGTTCGATGAGCACCCGCGCCCCGGCTTCTTCAACGACTAGCGGAGTGAAACGCCGCCGGGCCTTGGCCGCGAGGGATTCCAGCATGGATGCCGGCGGGTTCCAATCTCCCACGACTCGGCGCGCGCCGCCGTCAGTTGCGGGGAGCACCAAGCACCTGCTGAAACGGGCGGCATCCATGGTTCCGGTCTCCAGCAACACCAGGAAGAACGCCCCTTGGACGGGCGGTCCTGCCTTTGTAAGTGCGGTGAACATCTCACGCGTGGCCGGGGTGGGAAGCAGAGGCTCGAACAGGACTTCCATGCGACCGCCGCAGATCATGTCCATGCCGGAACCTTGGGCTCCGGAAAGGTCGTAGACGCGCACCAGGCGTTCTGCGTCCGTGAGGGCCTGGTGCGCAGTGCGCATGGCCAGGCCTTCCACCGCGCCGCCGCCGATGGTTCCGGCAATGGAGCCGTCCCGGCGTACCATCATCCTGCTTCCGGCAGTACGGGGGGCGGAACCGTCCTGGTTGATGATGGTGAGCAGAACACAGGGCTCACCGCTGTCGAGTACTTCCGCTATGCTGGTATCGAGTGCTTTCATGTATGATCCTTACTGGTTGGCTTCGCTGACCACTATGCGCGATTTCATAGGGCCTTGCGAGGCCCATGGCCAGGCCGCCAGAACCTGGGTTTCCAGGCGCAGGGACTCCGCTGGAAATCCCACGGATTGTGTTTTTCGTTCCGCAGGTGCGGCTTCCGGCTGTTGGGCCAGAGCGGTGGCAACGGCTTCCATGGCCCGGCTGGAGAGTATTCCCGGCTCAGTGCCTTGCGTGGCGTAGAGGGTCAGCAGCAACGTCTTTCTGTGCAGGTGCGCCCGGTAATGCAGCAGGCCGGAGAGTGGCAACAGCGCCTGGTCCAGATGGCGCACGGAGAGCCTGCCGCCTTGTGGGAGGCGCACAGGCTCATTGATGCGGCCGTCGATTCTGCTGAGACGGCGAAGGGTTGTGCCGCAGGGGCAGCGACCGGGCAGAAAGCGGGCCAGGTCGCCGGTGCGGTAGCGGATGAGCGGCATGGCTTCCCGGTTGAGCGTGGTGACCACCACTTCTCCGGGCACTCCATCGGGAAAGGCCGCGCCCGTAACCGGGTCCACGATCTCAAACAGGAGGTCGACCTCGCGCAGATGGCAACCGTCACGCGTCGCGCATTCCACGCCGCCGCCAAGGCCCGTTTCGGTGAGGCCGTAGTGGGTGAACACCCGGCAGCCCCAGATGCGGGCTATTTCTTCCATCATGATGGCTGGCGCATGGTCCCCGGAGAGCAGCACCGAGGATATCCGACAGGCGGCACAGGTTCCTTCGGCTTCCATGTGCCGGGCCAAAGCTAAAACCTGGCTCGGAAGCCCCACTAGGCAGTCGATGCTCTTGTCCGCGATTTCGCGGGAGGCAGCCTGCGGGTCGGCCACGAAGCCATGCACGAAATTGGTTACGTTCAGGCGGGCCAGGGCACTGGTCAGCAAGCCGCCAACGCTGCTTGCGCGCGCGCCGGGCATGAGCGTGAGCACGCGCTGGCCATGGGAGACAAAGGTGGACATGCCGTGATGAAAGAAGTCTACGGTGCGTTCAAGATCCTCTTCGCTGAAGAAGAGGCGCTTGGGCTGGCCGGTGGTGCCCGAAGTGTTCAGGCTGACCACATGGGGTGCCAGGCTCTGGGAAACGCACAGGAAGCGCATGGAGCCCTGGTGCAGGTCTGCTGCGGTGGTGAAGGGAAGACGCGCCAGATCGTCGAGACCAGCCAGAGGTGTTTCAGGAAGGCTGGCCAGATGGTCGCGGTAAAAGGGACTTGTATTCCGGGCGTAGGCGACGGTTTGGTTCAGGGCGTCCCTCTGGTAGGCCTCGAGGGTGTTTCGGTCCAGGGGAGCGGCCATCTCGGGATTTTGCTCCAGACCAGGATGCTGCATCTGGCCTCTGTCTTGGCTGATTCGCCGTGCGATCCATGCGTCCAGCGGGGTTATGGCGGGCATGTACGCCCCCGGTGCAGCGCCTGGCCCAAAGCCGAGGTCAGGTTGTAGGCGCAGAAGGGGATCAGCCGCCCGTCCGGGGAGACGCAGTGGATGCAACACCCCTGGAGGCGCTCCAGGTCCAAAGTCCAGGCGTCCTGGAAACACATGGCCGAGACGGAGAACAGACCGGTGCGGGCCTGTTCGATGAAGCGGTCGAAATCTCCTTGCTCTTCACCACCAGGGGCGTCGCCCGGTGTCTGAAGGGTGGTCGGGGCCGCCCATTGCTTGGCCACGAAGGCCTTGGCCTTGTCTGCGCCTTCCTTGGCTGCTGGCGAACGCTGGAGAGGCTGCTTGTGGCTGGATGTGCAGCAATCGCCGGACGTCCCTGTTACCGGGCGCAGCCCGCCGCCGGGCAGGCGCAGGTAGTTGCCGTGGAAGGAACACAGGGCGTGCTCGCACCCTGGCGGCAGGAAGTCCGTGACGCGCAGCAGGCCCTTGGTCTGGCTCTGCAAGCCGCGCATGATCTCGGGGAGGGTGATGCGGCCGCCATCTTCAGGGTCCCGACCGTAGCGCCCAAAATAGCTGATGGGCTGAAAGTGCACCCCGCGCACGGTCGGCCCGGCCGCCAGGGCAAAGGCCACGATGTTGCCCAGGTCCTCCGCGTTTATCCCCGGCACTACCGTGGGCACCAACACCACGCCAATGCCAAGGGCCCTGCACCGCTCAACGGCCCGGCGCTTGGCGTCCAACAGCTCTGCGCCGCGCAGTTGCCGATAGATGGCGTCGTTTGTGCCGTCAAATTGCAGGAACACCGAAGAGAGGCCGGCCTCCTTCAGTTTACGGGCGTAGGGTTCGTCCGAGGCCAGCCGGAGCCCGTTGGTGTTGAGCTGGATGAAGGCAAAGCCCTTGCGCCGCCCCAAGGCCACGATATCCGGGAGGTCGTCGCGCATGGTGGGTTCGCCCCCGGATAGCTGGATGTTGCACGTCCCGCTGGCCGCAAGAACCTGGTCGAACCAGAAGGATATCCGGGAGAGGGGAGGGTCTTGGGCCGGAGCGTCTCCGGCCCCGGCGAAACACACCGGGCAGCGCAGGTCGCACCGGGAGGTCACCTCCAGAAGAGCCGTGCAGGTGTGCTGGCCATGGCCGGGGCACAGGCCGCAGTCAAAGGGACAGCCCCGGCTGGAAGGCTGGTGGTGCTTGTCTGGAAAGGATGGGGTCTTGGGGCGGAACCAGGTGTCGAAAGCCGGTTCCCCGCGCCAGACAGGGGTGCGGAAATGACCGTGCTCCGGGCAGCGTTTTTCCAGATAGACGGTGTCCCCTTCGCGCACCCTGCTGGCGGGGATGGCCCGCAGGCATTCGGGGCACAGGCTTCCGGTCCGGGTGGAGTATGTGGAGTCGCTCACGTTGAGGGAGCCTCTTGCCTGGGGACGGCAGGGTCGATGCCGTTATCCAGCAGGATGTCCATGGCTCTGGCGTACACGTCCATTACCAATGCGCCGCATTTGGCCGGGTTTGGCTTGGCTTCCGGCCCGCCCAGGATGTCCTCGCAACGCATGCTTGGGCAGCTCGCGCAGGGCGTATCCCGGAACCACTCCACCAGTTCGGCCACCATCAGTTGAAAATGTTCGTGTTCCAGTTCGTCGTCTGCGCCCTTGCCCGCGTAGAGGCCCAGCAGGCAGACGCCGCCGGAAAGCGCTCCGCAGAGTTCGCCGCATTGGCCCATGCCGTGACTCAGCCCGGTCATGGCACGCACCAGGCCGGGGTTGCTTTCGCCCTGTAGATCCAGGGCCAGCACAATGAGTATCTGGCTGCAGGCGTAGCCTTTGGCCGAAAGACGGAGCATATCCATGGACAAATCGTTCATAGTGGTCCGCCTTTCATCTGTTGATGCCGGATGCGACAAGAAGATAGTAGCCCAGGCGCGCCCGCGATGCTGCAACGCCGCCACAAGCGCACGCTTGGGCGCTGTGCCGCATGCGGGGCAGCACAGGACTTTCAGTTGATTCTGTGGTGTTCGCCCGTTGCGCGCCACTGAAAAACCGTCCGGGTGAGAGCCCTGCAAACACCAGCCTGGCCGTCAGATCGGCCAGCAGGCGCGAATGGTCTTCAAACAGCAGGACGTCGAAACCCAGGCGCTTGAGCCGTGCGGTCACGGCATCACGGCTTTCGGCACCTTCGATACAGGATTTCATGCCCGTGTGCGGGAGGTGTTCGGCCATGGGACTCGCGTTCCCCCCGAAAGGCGACGCGTTTTCAAAATGGGGCCTGTTCAGGTCTGTCAGGGGCTGGCAGCATCCTGATTCCGCGCCTCGTGAAGCGAATCCTCGCGCGTCATGGCGCAGATAGATGTCCGTGAGAAGCAGATACCCTCCAGGCTTGAGAATCCGCCGGAACTCGGCCACGGCTTGATCCGGCTTCCCGGAAAGGGATAGCACGCACTCGCAGAGCACGGCGTCGCAGACTCCGTTGCGAAGCGGCAGGCGTTCCGCAGTGCCCCGCACCAACGGCAGGCCGGGGTGTCCTCTCCCGGCCTCACGGAGCAAGGTCTCGGAGGCGTCCACCCCAACGGCCCGAAGATCCTGGCTACGCGCCAACGCCGCGCTTGCCCCTGTTCCGCAGCCGATGTCCACCACCAGTGCTCCCGCCCGGAGATCGCAGGCGTCAAGGCCCCGCGTGGTCAGGGTCAACCCTCCGGGCCGAAGCGCCGACCCGGCCACCCGGCGGAACTCCGGGTCTTCATAGAGGTTGGGCCGGGGTTGCACGCAAACCGGCGGGGCTGGTTGCAAGGAAGACCCCGCAGACACCGAAGCCGGAAACTCCGCCTGCATTACGACCGGAGTGAAAGCCGGGAGCTTGTCCTGAGGAGCAAAGGTCACTTGTCCTCCAGAATCTGTTCCACCTCGAGCATTTTCCCCAAAGCCAACCCCTCGGGCACGATGACCACTCCGCAGGGAGGACAAGCCGGAAGTTCCACGGTGAATTCGCTGCCCATATAGGACATGCGCACTTCGGAAGGTTCCAGTGGCTTGCCGCACTGAACGCAGGCCCAGCCCCGATAGCGTTCGATCAGATCTGGAAAACGTTGCATAGGCGCTCCTCCCCGGCGCGGCCCCGCGGCGGACTGCCGGTGGCGCGGCCTCGCGGCGGACAGTCGGTGGCGCGGGACATGCCCTGTTCAGGGTGCATCAGTGGGCTCCTTCAGGTCCATCAGGACCATGCGGTGGCTCCAGGCGTTGTGGATGGTGAAACGCTTCAGGTCGCCGGGTACGGGCGAATATTCCACCCAGTAGGTCACGGCCGCCAGCAGTTGGCCCGCCAGGAAGCGGTCCTTGCCTGGCGGGGTTGATTTCCGGCCCGTAGCCTCGGCTTCGAATATGGCCCGCTGGAGGTCATCCAGAAGAATTCTCCGGGCGTCCATGCTCTGCTGGACCTCGGGGGCGATATCCAGGCGCAGGGCCGCATGGGGCTGCGGCGTTTGGCCCGGTTCGCTCCAGAGTTCCCGAAGCAGGGTGTTTTTCAGTCGGGCTCTGGTTTCGTGGCGATCCGCAAATCCGGGTGCGCGGCGCACCAGCGGATGCGTCTCTCCAAACGGATGCGCCGTACCGGAGGCCAGCGAATCCTCGGGCAGGCACGCTCTGCCGGGGGCGGATGGTTGACGGGTTGTGGACGCCAGACCGAAATCCTGCGCTTCCTCCGCCGCCTCTGGAAACAGGAGGTCGAGGATGTGGACCACGGGTTTGCCCTGGCGCGAAAGGCTGTCGCGGCACATGGCGCAGTAGGCCAGATAGTTGCTGGCACTGCGTCCGGCGCGGCGCAGGGCCGTATCTCGGGCCAGGACCGGGTTGGCAGCGTCCATCAGTCCACCGTAGCCGCAGCATTCGGTCATTTCTCCGCCAAGCTCCAGTTCTTCGAAAATAACCCCCATTTTGACCAGGATGGCGCGCACGCTGGCCCGGATGGCCGGGGCATGACGTGCGGTACAAGGGTCGTGCAGGGCGTAGGCCGCCCGTTTGGCGGCCTCATGGGCTGCGTCCGATCCGGGGAGTCCGCCAGAGCAGCACTGGCTGCCTCGTACGGCAAGTCTGGCCTGTCCTTCGTGGCCGGACTTTTCGGTCTGTCCAGCGGGTCCGTCGTGCCCCATGTGCTCGGCGAGTCCGGGCACGCCGGTGCGCTCCAGGACCTCCCACAGGGAAACCGTGGGCAAATCCGGGGCGTGGGCCTTGAAGGTGGCCACGCAGGTGGGGCAGGCCAGCACCAATGTGGGCTGGCCTAGTGCGCGCCAGGATGCCCGGACAGCCTCCAAACCCTGGGCGAAAAGGTCTGCCTGACCAGCCCAGTCCGCAGGCGCGCCGCAGCAATTGAGCATGAGGCCAACGCCCCCGGAGAGATTTTCCCGAAGATGGCCGTACACCCGGCGCACCTGGCCGGGGGAGGAGCCAGAGAGCTGGCAGCCGGGGAAGAACAGATAAGCGCTCGCAACCCGGTCGGGCTCGTGCCGGGCCATGGCGGCCAGGTCGGATGTGTTGAAGGCCAGGTCGCGCAGGGCGAAATCGTGGGCCGAGGCGGGCATCTTGCCCCGCTTGACCATGCCGGCCCGAACGGACGCGCACAGATCGCCCATATTGAAATTGTTGGGGCACACCGTGGCGCACAGCCCGCAGCGGGCGCAGGAATTGATGAGCGTGTTGGCCTGGTGGATGCCCTGGACTATGGCTTCGTTGTTGTAGATTTCGCGGGTGAACTTCTTGGGATAGCCCTTGAAGCGCTCCAGATAGACGCAGACCTTAACGCACTCCAGACACTCGCAGAGCAGGCAGCGGGAGGCCTCGTCCATGGCCTGACCGTCAGTGCAGGCGGCTTCGGCGGTAAACAGAGCGACTCGCGGCAAGGGGACGATTCCGGCCACGCTGGTGAACAGCCGGGTGGCATACGGCCCTTCGCGTTCCCTGGAGGCGGTAAGCGAGGAGCCCTGGAGGAAGCGGTCGACGGAAGCGGCCCCGCGCCTTCCTTCAGCCACCTGATCCATGATCGGTGAAGCCCCCTGGCCGGGAAGGCCCCCACCGAACAGGCCCGGTTGGTTCTCAGGCCCGGATTGGTCTTGCTGGCCCGGCACATCCGGCGGACTTGTCAAATGGACGCTGAGGGTCATGGGATCAGGCCTGAGGCCTCCGGGCGCATAGGCCTCCAGGCCCAGAGCTGCCCAATCCTTATCCATCAAGGAATCCAAGGCGATGTACGTCGCGCCGTGTTCTGCGAGGGCCGAGTTCAGAAGGGTTCGGTCCAGGGAGGCGACGCGGTGGAAAAGTATGCCCAGGCTCTCCATGCGGGCGAGTTCCTGAGTCAGAATGTCGGCAGGGAGCAGCGCCTCGGGCAGGGCCTTCAGGCTGCCGCCCAGGCTGTCGTTTGCGAAATAGAGGGAAACGCCATGGCCTTTTCTGGCAAGGTCCCAGGCGGCTACCAGCCCGGAAAGCCCGCCGCCGAAAATGGCCGCGCTCTTGCCCCGACCGGGAAGTTTCTGAAGCTTGCCGGGAGCGGTGCGCTCCACGCAGGCACGTTCCATGGCCCCGATAGCGAGGGCATCACCGGCCTCGCGGCGCTTGCACACGCTTTCACAGGGGTGGTCGCAGATGCGCCCGAGCACGGAGGAGAGTGGCATGGTGCGATCCAGCACCTTGCGCGCATCCACCCAGCGGCCTTTGGCCATGTGGCCCATGAAGGCCCGCACATCCACGTGAATGGGGCAGGCGGCCTGGCACCAGGGCGGCTCTTCCTGAATGCACTTGGCCTCCCAGTCCCTGAGTTCCTGCTGTTCCATGCACTTGGCTCCATGCGGCAGCGGTTACAGGAGGCCGGCGGAGCGTGTGGTGCTCCGCCGGTCTCCCGGTTTGGTTTACAGGTGCCCGCCTACTTGGCGGCCTTGAGGCCTGCCAGAACCTTTTCCGGCAGCGCGGGCAGCCGGGTGATGCGCACGCCGCAGGCATTGGTAATGGCGTTGATGACTGCCGCATGCGGGCAGGTCAGAGGCAGTTCTCCAGCGCCGGACGCGCCATGCGGGCCGTCGGGACGGGGGCTCTCCACGTAGATAAGATCCATGGAGTCAGGAATCTGCTTGATGAAGGGGAAGCCCGCGCCAACCATGGTCTGGTGCTTCTTGATGTCCTCGTAGTCCTCGGTCAGGGCCAGGCCGATACCTTGGGCCAGACCACCGTAGAGCTGGCCGTCAACCACCAGGCGGTTGTTGATCTTGCCGATGTCGGCGGCCAGGGTCATCTTTTCCACCTTGACCACGCCGGTCTCGACATCCACGGCCACCTCGGAGAGGAACACGCCGTACATGTACGCGCCAAACGGGTTGCCCTGGCCCTTTTCGTCGCAGGGTGTGCCGGGGGCTGTCCAGTTGCCCACGTATTTGGTGGGCAGTTTTTCGGCCACCAGCTCATCGTAGGTGCGGTAGGTTCCGTCGGACTTTTTGAGGCCCTTGAGCAGGGCTTCGCAGGCAACGCGGATGGCATTGCCAGTGACATACTGCGACCGGCTTCCGCCCGCAGGACCGGAGTTTGGCGTCAGCTCGGTATTGGGCCAGGTGAACCGGAGCTTTTCAGGAGCAACGTTCATAGGCCGCAGAGCCTCGTGAGCCGTGCCCACGGCGCCCATGTCCGCGCCCTGACCGTGATCTTCCCAGGCGGTGGCGATGGTGATGGTGCCGTCGGCGTTCATCACTGCCCAGGCTTCGGAAGCGTCGGGGCCGTCCAGGCCGCAGCCGTAGACGCCAAGCGAGATGCCCGCGCCTTTCTTGACCTTGGCGGTGGATTCCTTCTTGGTCTTCTCCAATGCGGCCTTGTACTTGGGACGGATGAGGTCCAGCAGCTCAGGCAAGGAAAAGACTTCGGGATTCTGGCCGGTGGGCGTGGTCGAGCCAGGACGGTAGACGTTCTTGTAGCGCAGCTCCAGCGGGTCCATGCCCAGTTTTTCGGCCAGCTCGTCCATGAGCACTTCCGAAGAGAATTCGCTCTGCGGCGAGCCGTAGCCTCTGAAGGCGGAACCCCAGGCGTGGTTGGTGCACACCGTGCGGCCTTCGCCCCGGATGTTGGCGATGTCGTAGCCAGCGCCCATGAACTGCACACCGCGCAAGGTCACCAGGTCGCCGAATTCGGAGTAGGGGCCGTGGTCCACGCTCCAATCGGTTTCCATGGCCAGCAGCTTGCCGTCCTTGTTGGCGGCGAAGCGCATGTTGACGAAGAACGGGGAGCGTTTGCCGGTGTAGGTCTGCTGCTGCCGCCAGCTGTATTCCATGAAGCAGGGCTTGCCGGTGGCCAGGGTGGCCGCGCCGACCAGGGCTTCCATGGTGGGGCTGAACTTGTAGCCGAAAGTGCCGCCCATGGGGTTGGCGATGAGCACCAACTGGTCGGGCTCAAGCCCCAGGCCCGGAGCGATCATGTACAGGTGCAGATGCACGCCGATGGACTTGGAGTGTATCTGGAGCTTGCCGTCGTCACGTATGTACGCAAAGCCTACGTCCGGTTCGATGGGCATGTGGGGCTGGCGTCCCACATAGAAGTCGTCCTCGACCACCACATCGGCCTTGGCGAAAATGGGGGCGGTTTCGTCGCCTTTCACCAGATTGCAGGTGTAGTAGATGTTGGGCGTGCCGGGATGAATCTCGATGGCGTCATCAGCCATGGCCGCCGGGGCGCTCATGTAGGCTGGCAACTCTTCGAGTTTGACTTTAACTTTTTTTGCCGCCGCGTTGGCATGCTCTTTGGTGTCTGCGCAGACGATGGCGATGGCGTCGCCGTACTGGAAGACCTTCTCGTCACAGAGGATGGGGCGGTCCCAGCCGTCACCCTTGTTGGTGGGGAAGGTGATCAGGCCGGTGATGCGGTTCTTGCCCTTGATGTCTTTGTGGGTGACGATCTTGAAGACGCCGGGCATCTTCTCGGCTTCGGCGGTATCGATGCTCTTGATGTTGGCGTGGGATACCTCGGCCTGCACCAGGGCGCACTGCAAGGAGTCCTCGGGCAGCTTGAGGCCCAGGTCCGCGCCGTAATCCAGGGTGCCGGTTACCTTGGCCAGGGCCGTGGGCCGCGGGTACTTGGTGCCCCAGATGCGACCGTCGGCAGGCATCTTGAACTCCAGATCCTCTCTGCTCATCTCGCCGCGCAGCACCTTGGCGGCATCCATGACCGCGTCCACCAGGGGTTTGTACCCGGTGCAGCGGCAGGCGTTCTTGTTTTTCTGGAACCAGTCGCGCACTTCTTCACGGCTGGGATTGTCGTTCGTATCCAGAAGAGCCTTGGCGGACACGATGAAGCCGGGCGAACAGAAACCGCACTGGGCGGCACCGTGGGCCATCCAAGCCAACTGCACGGGGTGCAGGTTTGTGGGGGCACCCACGCCCTCAATGGTGGTGATCTGGGCGCCGTCGGCCACGCGCTTCATCTTGGTGACGCAGGAGCGCGTCACTTTGCCATCCATGATCACGCTGCATGCGCCGCACTGGCCTTCTCCGCAGCCGACCTTGGTGCCGGTGAGCATGAGCTGCTTGCGGATCACGTCGGACAAGGTGGCATCCTGATCGACAATCAGGTTGCGCTCGATACCGTTTACAAAGAACCTTTTTTGAATCATCGTCTTTCTGCTCCTTCATTACAGGTGAAGGTGAGGGCGGGATGATCCGGCCTGCCCGGTCCGGCGCTTTTTTGTGCGTGTCCCCGCGCTGGGCTCCGTACCGGTTTGAACCGTGGTCATCCCGTTTCCTGTGAAAAACACTCTGCCGCGCTCGACACCTCCTTCAATCGTTTCCTTCGTGCTTTCGGGGATGCGCTCAGGTTCCCTTGCCGAACCCGCAGAGCGGATACCGGCATTCAGGGCATCCCGCGCAGTATCCGCCGTGCCCGAGCGAGACGATGTCCCGGCGGGTGAGGGTTTCCCCGGCCACGAGCCTGGGAACCACGAGGTCGAAGATGCTTGCCTTGGCGTACATGACGCATCCGGGCAGGCCCACCACGGGCACGTTGCCTATGTAGGAAAGCATGAACATGGCCCCTGGGAACGTGGGCGCGCCGTAGGATATCACGCTGCCTCCGGCGGCCCTGATGCTGGCCGGGGTGCGGTCGTCGGGGTCAACGGACATGCCTCCGGTCACGGCGATGCATTCCGCGCCTTCGTCTATCAGGGCCAGAATGGCGTCACGGGTCATGTCCACGTCATCCGAGGTCAGTACCTGGCGGATGACCGTGCAACCCAGTGTGGAAAACTTTGAACGCAGGATGGGGCCGAATTTGTCTTTGATTCTGCCGTGGTAAACTTCGCTGCCGGTGGTGACCACGCCCACCTTCAGCGGGCGGAAGGGCTTGATGGAAATGACGGGGAAGTTCTCCCGGCAAATGGCTTCCACGGCCTGGAGGGTATCCTCTGGAATAACCAGCGGGATGGCCCGGGTTCCAGCCACGGCGCGGCCGATGACGATATGCTGGTTGGTGTGCAGGGTGGTCAGCACGATGTCGGTGATGGAGTTAATGGCGCTCAAGGCTTCCACGTTAACTTTCAGCAGCCCGTCCGTCTGGGCGTACAGGTTGACCCGGCCTTCATTGGGAGTGGTCAGTGCCAGGCCTTCGCCCGAGGCGGCTGAAGCGATGCGCACCGCAGCGATATCCTCGTGCACCATGGCTTCGTCAGGGTCGAAGATGTAGATGTTTTCCTTGCCCAGGCTCAAAAGCTTGGACACGTCTTCATGGCGGATGACGTGCCCTTTTTTGAAAGCCCTTCCCTTGAATTCGCCCGGTATGATCTGGGTGATGTCGTGGACGAGAACCTTGCCCACCGCCTGCTCGACTGCGATCATCTTCATGGACGCTCCGCATCTGCTCGGTCTTGACCCTGAAACCAGGCCTGTCGTTGCTCAACCCTCTGCCGACTGTTGATCGGGCCGCTCCGGTGTTTGCGCTTTACCCGTTCATTAGCTATGTCTTAATTGACACAACAAAACCGGTCAAAAAAGTGGGTCATGACAAGAACAGACGCAAGTAATTGTTCCTAACAATCTGTATTTAAAGTGTTTTAGTAAAAAATTCAGCAGATTTTAATTTTTTGGAAGCAACGCCTACAATGCCGCTGAAAAACAGATTCGCGCGCAGGTCAAAGCTTTCCGAGCGTAAGTTCCGGGAATTACTTAACTTGTTCGCACAAGAGTATGACGCCTCGCATATTGCGGAGGCGCTGGATATTTCGCGCAACACGGTAAACGCCTACCTGCGAAAAATCCGCATGCGTCTGGCCGAACATGCGCTGCAAACGTTTCCCTTGTTTCATGACGTGCAATCCGGCGAGAGCATTTTTCACATACTCGACGTGCGGCGCAGGCGCAGGGATGTTGCGGCTGCGTCCATACTGGTGGGTATACTCCGGGCGGACAGATCCCTGTTCATCGAAGTGCAGCCAGGACGCGACCGGGATGCGTATCGGATGTTCCTGCGAGGCAGGGTATTTGTCGAGGGAACCACGAACCTGGACTACTGGAAGGATTTCGGAGGCCGGATCGATCTTGATTTCGACGGCGACGGTGACGATGGCGAGGACGGCCCGGACATGGTGGCTGCACAGCCGTGTTCGCACCCGCAGATGGAAACCGTGCATGCGTTCATCTCTTTTGCCAGGGAACGGCTCATGAAGTTCAGGGGAGTCAAGGAGGATTCGATCCGGCTGCATCTCAAGGAGTGCGAGTTCAGATTCAACGTGCACGAGCCGGGTGTCTATCCGGCTATACGTCGGCTCCTGCTGGAAACTCCTCTGGATTAGGAGGCGCCGCCGGTTTGGGGCACACGCTGTTTCCGGGCGAAAACGTGCGGCGTGATTCCAGGACGGCGGCGCAGCCGTGCAGTTTTCCATGAGGGAGCGGGGCGGGTGTACCCCGCCCCGCAAAAAACCTAAGAGTCTAAGCCGCCCATGAGGATGTATTTGGTATCCATATAGTCCAAGAGCCCCTCGCAACCGCCCTCGCGTCCCATGCCGCTTTCCTTGATGCCGCCGAACGGCGCTTCAGTCATGGCCAGAATGACCTCGTTAACGCCCACCATGCCGAATTCCAACGCCTCGCTCATCCGCCAGCTGCGGCCGAGGTTCTGGGTGAAGACATATGACGCCAAGCCTACTTCGGTGTCATTGGCCAGAGCAATGGCTTCCTGCTCCGAAGAGAAGCAGACCACCGGAGCTACGGGGCCGAAAATCTCTTCCCGGAAGATGCGCATGGCTGGGGTCACCCCGGTAAGCACCGTGGGCTCGTAGAACAGACCGCCCAGAGAGTGCCGTTTGCCGCCTGTCATAATCCTGGCGCCTTTTTCAACAGCGTCCTGCACCAGGCCCTCTACGTGGTCCACGGCCGCCTGCTCGATGAGCGGACCCTGCGTCACGCCAGCCTCAAGCCCATTGCCGGAGGTGAGCCGCTCCACCGCGTGGACAAGCTTGTCTACAAAGACGTTGCAAATTCCGTCCTGCACCAACAATCGGTTGGCGCAGATGCAGGTCTGGCCTGAGTTGCGGAATTTGGAGCCTAGTGCCCCGGCAAGAGCCTTGTCCAGATCCGCGTCGTCGAAAACGATGAACGGCGCATTGCCGCCCAGTTCCAGGGAGAGCCGCTTTACGGTTGAAGCGCACTGGGCCATCAGCTTTTTGCCCACTGCGGTGGATCCGGTGAAACTGAGTTTGCGCACTCTGGGGTCGCCTGTGAGTTCGGCTCCTATCTTGGAGGAATCCCCGGTGATCACGTTGAGCACTCCGGGGGGGATGCCTGCCTCCTGGGCCAGGGCGGCCAGGGCCAGGGCCGAATAGGGTGTGTGTGAAGCGGGTTTGATGACCACGGCGCATCCGGCGGCCATGGCCGGAGCCGCTTTGCGCGGAATCATGGCAAAAGGGAAATTCCAGGGAGTAATGATGCCGGTCACACCCACGGGCTGCCTGATGGTAAGGGGACGCTTGCCCGGCCCCGGCGAGGGGATGACCTGGCCGTAAGCCCGCCTGGCTTCTTCGGCGAACCAGGGGAAGTATGAGGCCCCCTGCATGATCTCGCCCTTGGATTCGGCCAGAGGCTTGCCCTGTTCCAGGGTAAGAATGGCGGCCAGTTCGTCGATATTGGCCGCGATAAGAGCGTAGAGCGTGTGCAGGTATTTGCCCCGTTCCAGGGCGGTGAGCCTTTTCCAGGCAGTCATGGCCTTGGACGCGGCGGCGATGGCCTGTGCCGTTTCCTGGTTGCCGCATTTGGGGACAGTGCCCAGCACCGCACCAGTGGCTGGATTGCGCACCTCGATCACCGCGCCATCATGCGCCGGAGTCCATTCACCATCAATGAAGCACTGATTTTTAAAGAGTTTGCAATCTTCGAGGCGCATTCCTGCCTCCTTTCCCGGGAGCGTGCGCAGCCGGGCGATGGGGTTTATGAACGGCAGGCTAAGCGCCTTGCTGCCGTGTGGTCCTGGCAATCTTTTGCTGTATCTGTCCCTCAAAGTGTTATGTCAAAATAGACATAATGCTTTCCGCTCAGATTCACCACGGAGAGGTGCTCACTGTCAAGGTGGAAACGGATTTGAACAGATCCCAAAAGGAAGAGGGCGGAAAGGGCCTATAGCCTTGCTTAGACTAGCAGGTTCCTGCGTTTAGGAGAAAGTGGTTCTTAAAAACATGGGGACCCTTTGAAAGGGCTGGGAATGTGTGCTTGTAGGGTAGACTGGGAAGGAAGAGAGTGTCGAACACGTGAAAATTTTAAAATTCCCCGTAACAGCACACCCTGTCGCGACCGCTCCCTTTGGCGTGGTAAAGTGCTAAGTCGGCACGTTTCATCAACTCCTCAACCGAATTAACGTCCCCGCTGCATTCCGCGAGACCTATGCTCACCGTAAAACACAGATTCACGGAGTTTGTTAGGATGCAAGTATTGCGAAGCACTTCGCGCAGGCGTTCGGCCACTCTCCGCGATTCGTCAAAATCGGTCTGGATGAGTAAAGCCGCAAACTCTTCACCACCCAAACGTCCAACTTGATCCGTAGTACGCATTGTATCCCTGAGTGCAGCAGCAAGAGCTTTTAGAACCTCATCACCGACATCATGGCCATGAGCGTCATTGACCGACTTGAAATGATCAACGTCAATCATGAGGAATGACATCGGGACCCCGTAGCGCTTGCTTCGTACGAACTCCTCTTTAGCCCTATGGAGGAAGTGACGGCGATTGCCAATACCCGTCAGAGGGTCAGTTGTTGCGAGTACATCCAATTCTTGGTTTCGACGTTCCAGTTCCAATTGCGTGTTTTTGAGTTCCGTGACATCGGAGACGAGCACGAAAAATCCTCGGACAACTCCAGAAAAAATGTCAGGAATGTATCGGGCGAGAGTATAGCCTATAGTGCCATCGGCCTTGGTCAGGGTTCGCTCAAATTTTTGGGGCTTTCCAAGCAACGCTGCACGAATAAAAGGTTCATTTTTAATGAATAATGTTTCTCCCATAAGCTGCTGCATAGAAATTGCATGCATTTGTTCCTTGCTTTTATTAAACCATTCTAGATAAGCCCTGTTTGAGTACTCGCAGCGCAGATCTGAATTCCAGTAAGCCACTAGACTTGGGATATTATCCGTGACCATGTGTATTAAACGTTCATGTTTAGCAACGGATTTTAGGGCTTTTCGAATCTTTTGCTCACGCAGTTTTTGCTTGCTAATGTCCCTGGAAATTGTTGAAGCTCCGATTACGGTTCCTCTTCTGTTTATTATTGGTGATATTGACAGAGAAACGTCAATTAGTGTACCATCTCGCTGTTTTCTGACGGTTTCATAGTGCTCAATACGCTCACCAGATTTAATTTTAGATAGAAGGTTTGGCACTTCATCGACAAGATTCTGCGGAACAAGCATTGAAATAGACTTGCCAATGGCCTCGTCGTCAGTGTATTGGTAAATATTCTTGGCGCTCTTGTTCCATGATATTATAGTTCCGTCCAGTGTTTTGCAAATAATTGCATCACTTGAATTGTCAATGATGGACGCCAACACGGCTGTCCTACTAATAATGCTCTTGAGATGTGGAGGCTTTGTCCGCACAGGTTTCAATCCTTCGAAAGCTGCCATTTATTTTCTGAATACACTATGGTACCATTCAATGTTTCTGTTTTTTAAGGATCTCAGTAAGAAATTTATCGATATAATGTATGTGATGTCAAAGCAACTTGCTGCAACACCCTTCAACACCTCGATTGCGTCTGCGAAGTTGTAAGCCGCTTTGATGTTGTTGCGCACCGTAGGCAAGTTGTCGCTCCACCACGTCCGATGGCCAGCCTTGCTCATGCAAGAGGGGGCATGCCATGCTTCGGAAGCCGTGACCGGTCATTTCATCTTTGCCATAGCCCAGGCGGCGGAGTGCGCCGTTGACCGTGTTTTCGCTCATGGGCCTGGACGTGGTGCGCTCCGAGGGGAATACGTAGCGGAACACTTGGCCGCAGTTTTGAAGAATCCGGTGGGCGGTTTCGATAGTCCCCCGGCTCTTAATGCGGCGGATGGTCGCCAGGAGTTCCAGCGCGGTAACGTCTTTTATGGGGCGCGTGCCAAGCCAGGGAAAAACATCCTGCTCAAAGCGACGCATGGTCCGTGCGGCATGGCCGGACGTCCAGTTGCCCTTGAACTTTTCGTGCCACTCCCTGGCGACGGCTTCCACCGTTTCGGTTTGCTCAACGGCCTGGACTTTCTCTTCCTTCCGGGCCTGGGAGGGGGCAACACCGTTGGCAATGAGCTTATTTTCCGCTTACTCAAGAAGTTACCCGTCGAAAACATGGATGTCAACGGACCACAACGGAAGAAGGCGGACCTTACGATCCGCCTTTTCCGTGTAATTCTGGGGGGTTTTGGACTTTCTCGGACGTTGCCGGAAGGTCTATTGGTGGGCACCAGCAATCCCAGTGCGCCGGACCGTCATTGCAATATCAAGTCCTGCCGAGATATCGTCGGCTAAGAGCAGGCTCACACCAGAATCCACCCAGATATTGTGCTTCAGGTGGTAGGCCAGGATTGTCAGTTCCTGTGAAGCCAGTATTTTATCCGCGTAGTTGGCCCGCCGGTTGACATAGCTGAGAAAGCCGAGCGGCGATTGCAACATTTCCGTCATGGCGTCGAGCGTGAACACGTCCATGACCAGCGGAGGTTGTATGCGGGGTACGGTCGCGGTACTCAGAAACTGCCGAGCTTGGAAACTCAGCGCCGGGTAGTGATCGCTAACAACGCAGAAGACGTAGATTTCTTTCAGTTCGTACGGCAGCACGATCTCGCGACCACTTACGTCCTTCAGCGTGAACCGCTTTTCACCAAGGCACTGTGAGCACTCGATGGCCTGGTCGTAGGCATCCTGGACGCTCTTTTTGAAGTCGTCTCGAATGGCTTGGTCGTTGCCTTTCCTCGCTTCAAGCGTCAATCGTTTCGACTTCGCTTGAACCACGATTGCACGATTACCCCAGACAACCAGTACGTCTATCTCGCCAGCCTTTTTCGCTTTAGTTTCCCAGATGTCGACATTCGAGTATACCCGCTCATCTCCGAATACTAAACCAAGCCGCTCCGAGGCAAAACTCTCTGTGAAGTCGCCACGGTTCTTTGCCAGTATTGGTCTATAGGCCTTGTCCTCAAACATCCAATAAAATGGTGTGTCATACAGCGCTTCGGCTAATGCGTAGGACTGGAGAGACACAAATTCTCCAGTCGGCATACGCAGCAACGGTGTCGCGGAGATGGCGTTAAATTCGTGGAGCGCGCGGAAGCCGCTGTTGCGGTTACCAGCAGGGAGAGTAAAAGCGCTCATCACTCGTTCCGTTAGCTCTACTGCTAGGCGAGACTGGGCCGCCACCTCGTCCACTGTTACGGTATAAATCGGGAGCATTGTCCATTCGTCCGGGTGCAGTTTGCGCATTCTCTTGCGGACGTCGACAAAATGACCCTCAACTACATTGTCGATGGCCTGTGCAATAGTGCTGGAATCGGCTATTGTGAAGCCTCTTTGCTTCAACAGCCAAGGAGCATCGGGGGCATACCTCCTCGCAGCGAGGTCCAGATACTGGAAGCTGTAAGCTGATTCTCCACCGTAGAAGATTGGCTCTCGAAAAGCCTTGCCTTGCCCGAACG
>JBBRUD010000060.1:0-26362 GCA_038248065.1 Desulfovibrionales bacterium
GGGACTACGCCACCAAGTGGCTCTGGACTTACAACAACGAACGGCCCAACATGGGCATTGGCGGCATTACCCCGAGGCAAAAACTGAGATCGGCCGCATAGCCGCTACTTTTCAAACCGCCTAAAAAGGGGAGGATTACCCCAGATCTTAGAGTGACTCGTAGGAATTCTCTTCATTCGCCAGTGGATTCTCCCATCCGGCAGACGACTTCAAATTCAACATTGGTGAGGGGCATTACAGAGAGCCTGGAGCCCTTGCGAAGCAACTCCATGCGGGAAAGTGCCGAAACTAGGCGCATCGCCTTGAGGGGTACAGGGGCAGCGAACTTCTTGACGCATTGGACATCAACCGCGAACCAGAGTGGATGTTCTGGTGTGGACTTGGGGTCAAAATGGCTGTCGTCCGGGTCCCAGGCTGTAGCGTCTGGATACCCGGCTTTGACGATACGCACGGAGCCTACCGCCGAAGGGGAAGTTATGCTGTGGTAGAAGAGCGCCATATCGCCTTCAGACATCTGGTCGCGAATGAAATTACGGGCCTGATAATTCCGAACGCCACTCCAGCAGGTTATCTGGTCCGGTTCAGCTGCAAGGTCGTCGATGGAGTAGCATCCCGGTTCCGACTTCAAAAGCCAATAGTTCAATCCCATACAGGCATCTCCTCGCTCAGCGTGTTCCATCCGCGCTCTGGACAAGCGTTTTCAACTTCTTGAATTATAGGGAACTGCCGGTCACGTGGCTAGCAATTCTCTCGCTGAAGGCAGATTGGCATAGATGCACGCGTGGTCATTCGGCCAAAAAAAGGTTCATGACGTATGTCTGGCCGTCTGCTATGAAACCTTGAAAGTGCTGCACCCATGCGCACGGCACATGAACTACAAGGAGAATATCATGACTGTTGACTGGCAGGATCTGCTTAAAAACGCCATGAAGGCGATTGGAAATCTGGCTGAGGGCAACCCCAAAATCATGGACGGCATAAAGAAACTGGATGAAGCCGGCGCGGCCCACGGTGCTCTGGATGCCAAAACGCGGGAACTCATCGCCTTGGCAGTAGCATCTACCACCCGTTGCGATACCTGCATCGCCGTACATGCCAAAGCCGCCGCCAAAGCCGGGGCATCGCGCCAGGAGTTGCTGGAGGCCCTCGGCGTAGCCATCGGCTTAAACGCCGGTGCGGCCCTTGTGTACTCTTCACACGCGCTGGAAGCCTTCGACAGCATTAAATAACCGACATTACCTACCTTTCTCAGCCGGAGCGGGCAGCAATTCCAGGACGCTCCGGCCCTTGACCCGCCTTGATCCAGGAAATATCGGAGAGGAATGCATAAATGAATGGTGTGCACAATGCTGCATGGTCCTTGCTGCACTCCGGCTGCGCGTTCGATGCTGATAAAATTGCCTATGTGTTTGATGAATCCGCTTTGAGTTACCGCCAATTGTGACGGTACTCTTTCCCGGCAAGCCCGGCCCGTACGACGTCTATGATCTGCTGGCCAAACACCGGCCCACGGCGTTTTTCGGGGTGCCCACGCTCTACAACATGATGATCAGAGCCTTTGAACCCGGCCTGGAAGCCTCCATCCCCGCCTTGTATTTCAGTGCGGGCGAAGCCCTGCCCCCACTGTTGCACGAAGAATGGGCCAGGCTCACGGAAAGGGAAATCCTGGACGGCATCGGCTCCACCGAGGCCTTCAACGTGTTCATCTCCAACAGCCGGGGGACCTCCCGGCCCGGCTCGGCCGACCGCATCGTTTCGGGCTCTGAGGCCCGGCTGGTGGACGACGCCGGGCAAGCCGTCCCTTCCGGCATCAAAGGGCATTTGCTCATTCGCGGAGCCAGCGTGGCCCGAAGCTACTGGAACCGCCCGGACAAGACCGCGGAATCCATGCTTGCTGACGGCTGGGTACGCACGGGAGACGTGTTCACCGAACAGGACGGCTGGTTCATCCACCAGGGCCGCAGCGACGACATGCTCAAATCGGGCGGGTAATGGGTATCCCCGGAGCAGGTGGAGGAGGCGTTGCTACGCCATCCCAACGTGGCCGAATGCGCCGTTGCCACACGGCGGGTTAACGGCCTTGACGTGATCTGCGCTTTCGTGGTCCCATCGGCAGGTGCCGACTCGGGCAAGGCTCTGGCCCTGGAGTGGCGCAGATTCCTGCTGGAAACTCTGCCCGAACATATGTGCCCCGCGCGTTTCGAATGCGTGGCCGAACTTCCCAAAACAGCAACAGGCAAAGTCCAGCGCTTCGTTTTGCGCGGCTGTTGATGCCTGTACCAACGGAGTTTCCCATGCAAGTGACCACGGATACGCTTCGAAATCTGCTGGTGGAATCCGGCGTGGCTCCGGCCGTGGCCCAGGCGGTGGACCCAGCCATTTCCCTGCTGCGCCAAGGCATTGATTCCCTGGACTATCCCGCTTTCCGCCTGGCCGTGGAAAGCCGCTTCGGCCTGACCATCGACGAGCGTTCCTCCCTTTCGCTTTGCACCCTGAATGATTACGCTGCCCACATCATGGACCGCCAGGCCGGACCGCCCCAAACCGGCGAGGCCATCGCCCTTCTGAAGCAGGCCTGGCAGACAGTCGATCCCGACCTGAAATACACTGTGGGCCCGCTTCAACCCGGCGACGGCCAGGGAGTGGCCCAACTCTTCTACTCCGTCTACGGTGACCGCTATCCTGTGACCGACTACTACTTCCCGGCGAGCATCGAACGCTTGAACGCCGAGGGCAAGCTGCTGACTGTGGTGGCCCGGCTCGAATCCGGGGCCATTGCCGGGCAAGGGGCCTATTATCAGAGTTCCCCGCCCAACAAAGCGCTGTTCGAGTTCGGCCAACTCCTTGTGACGCCCGAATACCGCAACACCATGGTAGCCGCCAAAATCACCAGGGAGATGGACCGGCTTTCGCGAACCATGGTCCAGGCGCAGGGTTTTTTCGGCGAGGCGGTCTGCACGCATACGGTCACACAGAAACTGGTCAAAAAACACGCCTACGCGGAATGCGGGCTGGAAATATCCCTGATGCCTTCCGGGGCCTATGAAAAGGAAGGGGGCGGGACACAACGTGTCAGCTGTGTGCTCGGCACGCGGGTGGACCGCGACCGGCACATGCCTCTGCATCTGCCAGAGTGCTATCGCAAGGAACTGGAATACATCCTGAGCGGATTTTCGCTGGACCGGGAAATACTCTTCAGCGCCATGGACGTCCCCTTGACCGCCCAGAGCGTCCTGGATGCCCGCACCTTCGATTTTGCCGCAGTGACGCGGGTGCAGGTCCCGACAGTTGGAGCTGATTTCCCCGCATGCATTCTCGCATTGGATGAGGACGCCAAACAGCGCGGCATGGCCGTGCTCCAGGTGTTCGTCAACGCGGGGGAGCCCGGTACGGCCTTCGCGACGCAGGCCTTGCGCGCTCAAGGATTCATCTTTGGAGGATTGATGCCCCTCTGGTTTGGTACCGACGGGCTGATGCTCCAAAAGCTGTACGTGGAGCCGGAATTCGAGGCCATCAACCTGCTTGTGGACAAGACCAAGGCGTTGCTGGCTGGCATGCGCGCCGAGTGGGAAAACTTGCGGGCCAAAGGGTGAGGCAGCCATGAATCAGCCGCCTCGCCACCCCAACGCGGTTGGGCATAAGGACGCCTTGTCCAAGGCCGTCGGAGCCGAACGCTACAGCACGGATGTAACCCCGCCCGGCTGCCTCTTCGCCGGAGCCAAACGCGCAGGAATTCCTCACGCCACGATCGTAGCAGTCCATGTGGAGGATGCGCGAGCCGTGCCCGGCGTAACTGCGGTGCTGACACGCGCGGACGTGCCCGGTTCCAACCGGCAGGGCATCGTCCATAAGGACCAGCCCGTGCTGGCGGGGCACACGATTCGCCACGCCGGGGACGCGGTGGCCCTGGTCATCGCTGAAAGCCGGGAGGCCCTAGCCCAAGCCTTGTCGCGCATCCGCCTGGAACTCGAAGCGCTGCCCGGCGTCTTCGACCCTGAGCTGGCCTTGGCTCCTGACGCCCCTCTGGTCCACCCCGGTCGGGAGGACGGCAATCTGCTGGCTCGCGGGCTGGTGGACAAAGGCGACGCCCGGCAGGCCCTGCAAACCTGCGACGTGGTGGTGGAAGGCACCTACCAGACCCCCATGCAGGATCACGTCTTTCTGGAGCCGCCAAACGGCACGGCCAGGCTGACCGCCACCGGGGGCATCGAGATGGTTGCCTCCACCCAGGCTCCCTTCCGCGACCGCTTTGAAATCGCCCATGCTTTGGGCCTTGACCCCATGCGCATTCGTATCCGCGCCCCCTATCTGGGCGGCGGGTTCGGCGGCAAGGACGGGGCCACGGTGCAGTGCCTGCTGGCCCTGGCCGCCCTCAAGAGCGGCGGCCGCTGGGTGAAGATGTGCTGGAGCCGCGAAGAAACCTTTCTGGCCGGGTACAAACGCCATGCCGCGCGCATGCGTGTCCGCCTCGGCGCCACGCGCGACGGTCTGTTGCAGGCGCTGGAATGCACCATGTACCTCGATTCCGGCCCCTACGCCCACCTGGGCGTGGAGATCATGGCCCTCGGCCTGGAGCACGCCGGGGGGCCCTACCATATTGCGCACACCCGCATGGAAGGCCTCTGCGTCTACACCAATAATCCCGTGGGCGGGGCCTTCCGGGGGTTCGGCGTGGTGCAGACCAGTTTCGCCATGGAGCGCGTCATGGACGCTCTTGCCACGCGACTGGGCATGGACCGCGCCCAACTGCGCCTGAAAAACGCCCTGCGCACCGGCCAGCGCAACTGCGCGGGCGTAGCCATGGAATCCCCCACTGGCGTGGCGGAGTGCCTGGAAACGGCCATGGCCCATCCGGTCTGGGCCGATAGCGCGGCCTGGAAGGCCCAGTCACCGCCTTTCAAGCGCCGAGGGGTGGGCATCGCCGCCTCGTTCAACGCCATGGGCTACGGACGCGGCCTGCCCGACGCCGCCGCCGCAAAGCTGGAACTGACCCGCCAGGGAACATTCAGGATCTTCAACTCCGTGCCCGACATGGGCCAGGGCAACGCCGCAGCCTTTGTCCAACTGGCGGCACAGGCCCTCAACCAGGACGCCTCGCTTTTCGAGCTTGTCCAGCCGGACACCAGACGGTGCCTGCCAGCTGGATCGTCCTCGGCCAGCCGCACCACCTACACGTTCGGCAACGCCCTGTTGCGGGCCTGCGAAGCCATGCGCCAGAAGCTTCTGGCCCGCGCGGCCCTGGTCCTGCTGGCCGACGACCCCTCCCGCCTGCAACTGGGACCTGGAGCCGTGGAGGATGCAACAACCGGGCGCTCAGTACCGCTTTCCCTCATAGGGGCCATGCTCCACCGCGACGACCGCATCTGCATTGATCAGTTCGTCATGCCCGTTGTGATGGAGCCACTGGAGACGGGCAAGGATTTCAGGCTTGGCTTTCCGCACCGGTTTTTCTCCCACGGGGCCTGCCTCTGCGCCGTGGAAGCCGACGAACTTACCGGCGAAGTGGAACTGGTCGAATGCATTACCGCCGTGGAATGCGGTCGGGTGCTCAACGCACAAGGCGTCGAGCGGCAGGTGCAGGGCGCGGCAGCCCAGGGGGCCGGTTTTGTCCTCATGGAGAAGATTTCCGCCCAGGACGGGCGCATCCTCGCAGGTGACCTGTCAACCTATCTCATCCCCACAGCCCGCGACCTCCCCGACCTGGGGTGGCTTGCTGTTGCAGGCGACGAACCTACAGGCCCGCACGGGCTTAAAGGGATGGGGGAAGTGGGCATCCACGGCCCCGCTCCGGCCGTAACCCAAGCCCTGGAAGATGCCGTAGGGCTAGCCATCAGCAGGATTCCCATAGAACCCGAAGACATACTCCGGGCAATCAGAGGCGAACACTCATGAGTACGACCATCACCCTGACGTTCACCCTCAACGGGGAGCGCAGACGCATTGAAACGCCGTCCGGCAGGCGGGTTCTGGACCTGCTGCGTGACGATCTGGGGCTGACGGCGGCCAAGGAGGGCTGCGGCTCCGGCGAATGCGGCGCCTGCGCGGTGCTGGTGGACGGCACGCCCAAGCTCTCCTGCCTGATGCTGGCCGCCCAGTTGGAAGGCTGCGAGGTCACCACCGCCGAGGGGCTCGGCACTATGGAGCACCCCCATCCCCTCCAGGCGGCCTTTGTCGAACATGGGGCTGTCCAGTGCGGGTATTGCACGCCGGGCATGACCCTCGCCTCGGCGGAACTGCTGGCGCGCTCCCCATCCCCGGATCGGGACGCGGTGCGCGAGGCCATCTCCGGCAACCTGTGCCGCTGCACGGGGTACGTCAAAATCGTGGACGCGGTGATGGCCGCCGCCCAGACCATGCGCGGGGAGGACTCGTGAGCGCTGACGTACGCTGTCCGAAAGATCTCGCTGAACTGTGGCCCCTGCTTGCAGACGGCGCCGTGGCCATGGCCGGCGGCACGGACCTGCTGGCCCGCCGCCGCGGAAATGCCCCTTCGTTGGTGGCCTGCCTGGAGGGTATCGAGAGCTTGCGAGGGATCACCGAGCAGGCCGGGGTCATCCGCCTGGGAGCCTGCGAAACCCACGCCCGGCTGCTGCGCCATCCTTTCGTGTCCGACCGTCTGCCCGTGCTGGCCAAGGCCCTGGCGGTGCTGGGCTCGCCGCTCATCCGCAATATGGGCACCTTGGGCGGCAATATCGTCACGGCCTCCCCGGCGGGGGACACCCTTGCGCCGCTGTATGCACTTGATGTGGAAGTGGAACTGACCTCCAGGCAAGGCACCCGCCGCACTCCGCTTGTCGAGTTCATCACCGGGCCGGGGCGTACCGGCCTTGAACGGGGAGAGATCGTGTCGGCAGTGTATGTGACGCCTGCGGATACGGACGCTGTGCAGCACTTCGAGAAGGTGGGCCGCCGCAAGGCCCTGGCCATCTCAGTAGTCAGCCTGGCTGCGGTGATCCTGACAGACGCGGCTGGGGTGGTCACGCAGGCGCGACTGGCCGTGGGCAGCGCCGGGCCTACGGTTATCCGGTGTGTTCAAGCGGAAGCTGCGCTCACGGGCCGCGCTCTGGACCGCGAAGCATTGCAGCAGGCCGGAAAAGCCGTGCGGGAGGAAATAGCGCCCCAGGACGATCTGCGGGCCTCTGCCGCCTACCGCCGGGAGGTGGCCGGAAACCTGCTCATGCGGCTGGCCCGTCACGGATGAGGCAGGCTTGGTGCTCTGCCAGGGAACAGCAAAACTCTTCATAGCTACCGCTGCACGCTTTGTCCTGTCCAGACGGGATAGTGTCCCTGCCCCGGCACCCTTAAGGCTTGCCCCATTGCCGCCACTCCCGCGCAGCCAGGGGAGCCATCAGGGCCGCCGCCGACACGGCGCACCCGGCGCTGACCGCGAAGAGCGCCCCGAATCCATCTCCGGCGGAAAGCAGCGCGCCCCCAGTGATGGGGCCGAGGGTGTATCCGGCGTCCATCATGAAGAGCATCAGGTTCATGTTCATGCCCCGCAGATGCGGCGGCGATTCCAGAAACATGGCCGCGTTGAGCAACGGCAAGGCCACCCCAAGCAAAAAACCGTACGTTGCCGCCAGGGCAAAAAACGCCGCGCCTGAACCCGTGACGCCAAACAACCCCATACTGACGGCCAACGCAACAAGGGCGGTCATGGCCGCCCCCCGCCGGGGCAACCTGTCGTAAAATGGCCCGCCAATGAGCCGCGCCGCTATGGAAGCGGCTGTGGAGACCGTAAAAAACAGTCCGGGTTCAGCCAATCCAAGAGACAGGCAATAGGGCTTGATGAAAAAAAATACCTGGGTAGTGCTGACAAACAGCAGCAGGTTTGCCCCCAGCAGCAGAAGCACCGGCGACTGCCGCAGATTTTCGCCAATGGCGGTCCAGGAGGGACGCTCACTCAACTCCCCGGCAAACGCGCTCCGGCCCAGGCGCTTCCCCAGAGGGACGAACAGCGCCAGCGAGGGCAGCGTCAGCAGCGCGGTCCAGGCGTACGCGTGGGCTTCCCCGCCTACGAATCCCAACAGCCATTCCGTCAGCGGGGGCATGATGGCGTAGGGCACCAGTGCGGAGAGAGAAAACAGGCCGAAAGCCCGGCCAGCCTGCCTGGGCGGAATTACCCGCGTAAGCAGCACCATCACCGCGCTCACCAGACAGACAAAAGACAGGCCGTGGAAGATGCGCACCGCAAACAATGCCGGAAGATTTGTTGCGAACAGATAGCAGGGCAAGGCCAGGCCTATGCCCACAAGCGACAGGCGCGCCACGGCAAGGGCCTGGCGCGCGGTGAGCCAGACGCTCAGAAAGGGCCTGGCCACAACGGCCGCCAGGGGCTCAGCCGCGATCACCGCCCCCCTCCAGGCGGGATCGACGCCGATGCGTTCCAGATAGGTAGCCAGCCCGTAGAACACGGCGATATTGCAGAAAGCAAACCCTGCGGCAAGAATGAGAACCACGAAGTCGTACGTGAACAGGCGCGCGGGCCCGCCCGACTCACCCGGTGCGCTGGGCGCGGGCTGAGTCATCGCTTGTCCAAAGCGCTTCGCAGGGCCTTGGCAAAGGCCTCCATGGCCGGTTGCTGGCCCAGAGTGACGCGTATCCAGTTGGGGAAACGGAATCCGGTCATGGTGCGGATCATCACGCCCTGGCGCATGAGCAGGCGGTACAACAGGGTATCCGGCATGGGCACCCGGGCCATGATGAAGTTGCCAGCTCCTGAGACGCGCTCCAGCCCGAGGGAGTCGAACACGTCGCGGAGGTAGGCCCCGGCCTGGTCCACCATGCGCCGGGTAGCTTCCACGTGGCCGCTGCCATCCTCAAGGGCGGCCTTGGCTGCCAGCTGTCCCGGAGTGTTGACCGAATACACCAAGTGCGTGCGTTTGATGATATCCACGGCATCCTGTGAGCCGCAGAGATAGCCCACCCGCAGCGCCGCAAGCCCGTACATCTTCGAGAAAGTGCGGAACACCAGCACGTTGGGATGGCGCTCCATCACCTCCATGCCGTCGGGAAAATCAGGAGAATCCACGAATTCGCGGTAGGCCTCATCGAGAACCACCATGGTGCGCCCGCCGATGCCGGCCAGAAAACGCTCCAGTGTGGCTTTGTTCCACCACGTGCCCGTGGGATTGTTGGGATTGCACACGAAAACTATTTTGGTCCGCTCCGTCACTGCCTGGACCATGGCGTCCGGGTCCATGGCGTAATCCCTGAGCGGAACCAGTTGGACGTCGATGCCGGAAAATGCCGCCACCCATTCATACACCGCGAAGGTTTTATCCGCAGTGATGATGTTGTCGCCGGGCTGGCAGAAGGCCTTGATCACCGAGGTGATCACTTCGCAGGAGCCGTTGCCGATCAGAAAGCGCTCCGGTGACTTGCCGAAGGCTTCGCCAAGGGATTGGCGCAGAAAAAAGCTGTCGCCGCTGGGATACACGGCCCCCCGTCCGGGGGGAAAGCCCGCGAGGACCTCCTGGGCGGCCGGAGGAGGCCCCAGGGCGTTTTCATTATTGTTGAGGCGCAAGAGCCTATCTACGCCATATTGGCGCATGAGCACTTCATCCGGGCGGCTGGGGACGTAGCTCTCGAAACTCAGGACGTGGGAAGGGGCGAGGTCAGCTGGTTGGCGCATATTGGAACACGACCACGTCGGAACGTCCGGCAAAAGGAAGAACCAGCCGGGGTTTGAAGCCCGCTTCTATAACCGGCCCGGCAAGCGAGGCTTCCCAGGCGCGGGAGAGATCCATGTACAGCAGGATGTTTGCGAACCCCTTTTCCGTGAGCAGCCGCACATGTCCCGCCAGATTGGCGGCCACGTCTTCTCCGTCGAGCAGGGGTTTCAACACGGCCAGGCCTTTGCCCTTATCCATCATGGTGGAAAACAGCGAGCGTTTGCGCTCGAAGGTTGCAGGCGGATGCGCCGGAAGGATGTCGCGGCACATGGCCAGCCGGTCGTAGGTATCGCGCAGAAAGCCCTCCAGGGCAGCATCCGCCCACACCGTCGTGCCCAGATCCTCCCGAAGATGGCGATAGAGCACCGGCTGCTCGTCCCTACCGGCCAGGCTGTGCCGGGTCAGTGAGCCGAGGGTTTCGAAATACCCATCCGGGACGTCCGGCGTGGCCCGCTCGCTGAAGACGATTTCCACGTTCTCCCTAGCCACCCCAGCCAGAAAGGCGTCCACGAGCAGCCGTGCCACCTGAGGAATATCCGCAGGAGAAGCGAAAACAAACGGGCCGGAAAAGGCGATGCCCTTGTCCCCGGACCTGGTCCAGCACAGAAGCCCGGCAGGATGGGAAGCCGCGTCGAAAGCCATGACGCTGCTAAACCGCCCTTCCCCGGCCATGTCCGCGAATTTGCCCGGAGTCTGGAAACTTGCCGGGCAATGCCAGGCCGGATACCGGGCCGCAGCCAGCGCAGCCGCGAGCATTAGCCGGTCAGGGTCGCGCTCAAGGGCCGCCCGGAAGGGAGCCCGCTGGGCAATGACGGAAGGCTCGGCCTTGACCGGTGGATATACCTTGTCCACCTCGACGTGCAGGGTGAAGGCGTTGTCGCCTTCGCAGGCGATGTGGAAGCGGTCCGCCACGCGCCCGGCCAGGATAAGTCCCAGATCGCAGGAGGCCTCGCCGTCTTTATCGACGGTTTCGGCGCAACTGGCGTTGAGTGCGCCCAGACACAAGCCGAAGCCCTTGAAATGCATGGAGGCGCACACCTGGTAGGACGTTCCGGTGAACACGGTTTTAATGGGTACGTCCGCAGGCAGCACCTGGCCCAGCGAGGTAAAAAACTCCTCCACCGCCAATTGAAAACGCATCTCCTCGCGCTTGTCCAGGCCGTGCGCATGGGCCAGGGCCTCGGCGGCGGTGGTCAAAACGCGGACATACCCGATGCCGGGGGGGGTCTCCAACGAAAGTGTGGTCTTCATGATCACCATCGTCTTGGCGAAGTTTACGGGTTCAAAGCCCTGCGGTCGCTTGGACGGTACGCAGCCGCCCCATCTTGTAAAAACCATAACCTGATCAGGCCTTTCAGGCAATCCGCTGAGGAGGGGGATGGCCGGGGCCTGACCGGAAAAGCCCGTTTCAGGGCAAGGCCTGCTTGGGCGGACGTCCTGAGCGGAAAGACACTGCCGCGAACTGGGTAACGCACAAAAATCAGAATGTGTGTTGAGTTACATCAGGAGTAAGGATATGCGGGAAAGAATCTGATTTTTTTTCATGCCCGACAGGACGGCGCCGGTCTACCGGGCACACACGGTTCGCAGCGCACCCCATGGCGCAGGACCGGAACACCGCAACCCAGGAGGATCTCCTTATGCCCAATCCATTTGTACACGTCGAACTGCATACCCATGATGTCCCCAAAGCCAAGGCATTCTACACCGGCCTCTTCGACTGGCAGTTGGAGGGCATTCCAGGGATGGACTACACACTCATCAAGGTCGGAGACGGTACGGGTGGCGGATTGATGAAGAATCCCCTGCCGGATGTACCCTCCCACTGGCTGGCATACGTACAGGTGGACGACGTGGCGGCCTCGACACTGAAAGCCAAAACTCTGGGGGCAACTATCGCCAGGGAAGTAAGCGAGGTTCCCGGCGTAGGCTCGTTCAGTGTGTTGATAGACCCCACCGGCGCGGCTCTGGCCCTCTGGCAGCCCAAGGAACAGTGCAAAAAAGCGTAAGCGCGGCTGTACTGTCTTCGAAACGGACTGCTTGCCTCCTTCGAGGCAAGCGTCCGTGAATCCCCTTGAGGGCCTGTTGCATTGCAACCGACAGATCATCCTGGCCCGCACAGCCTGTTTTGCAACAGGCTGTCACCCCGTGCCGGGAGGACAGCCCTACCCGGTGGCCGGAGGCCGCGGACATACAGGCACGGGCGCTCCGTTACAGAATGGTATCCCTGTCGCGTACGCCGATGAGATAGAGAATGCTGTCGAGCCCCAGGGTGGATATGGCGTGGCCTGCGCCCTGCTTGACCACGGGCTTGGCGTGGAAGGCGATGCCCAGCCCAGCCAGGTTGAGCATGGGCAGGTCGTTGGCACCGTCGCCCACGGCGATGACCTGCTGGAGGCTGATGTTTTCCTTGGCCGCAATGCCCTTGAGCAGCTCGGCCTTTCGGGAGGCGTCCACAATCTCGCCCACCACGTTGCCGGTGAGCTTGCCGTCTTTGATCTCCAGCTCGTTGGCATAGACGTAATCAAGACCCAGTGACTCCTGAAGGCGCTTGCCGAAATAGGAAAATCCCCCGGAAATGACCGCCACCTTGTAGCCGAAACGCTTCAAGTTGTTCAGAAGCCGCTCGGCCCCGTCGGTCATGGGGATGCGCCCGGCCACCTCGGCCAGGGCGGTTTCCGGCAGGCCTTTGAGCAGGGACAGACGCATGCGCAGGCTTTCCTTGAAATCGTACTCCCCGCGCATGGCTGCTTCGGTTATCTGCGACACCTGCTCGCCCACCCCCGCCACCTTGGCCAACTCGTCGATGACCTCCACGGCGATGAGGGTGGAATCCATGTCAAAGGCCACCAGGCGGCGGTTGCGACGGAAGGCGTTGTCTTCCTGGAAGGCTATGTCCACGCCCAGGTCGGCGGATATGCGCAACATTTCGCGCCGTATGGCCTCGGCGTTCTTGGGCGTGCCGCGCACGGAAAACTCCACGCAGGCCTGCCGGGGAATTTTTTCTCCGAAAAGGGAAATGCGGCCGGAAAGCCGGTGGATGAGGTCAATACGCAGGCCGTTCTCGGCGATCACCCGGCTGAGTTCCGACACCTGCCCGGCTGTGACCTTGCGGGCCAGCAGGGTGACAATGAAACGGTCCTTGCCCTGGAGAGCCACCCAACGCTCATAGCCCTCGCGGCTGATGGGGGTGAATTTCAGATTCACGCCCAGTTCGTGGGCCGTAAAGAGCAGGTCCTTGATGATGGGCGAGGATTCGGATTCCGGCGGAATTTTAATAACGATGCCCAGTGAAAGGGTATCGTGGATGACCGCCTGGCTGATGTCGAGAATATCCGCGCCGTATTCGGCCAGCACGGCGGTGATGCGTTCGGTCAGGCCGGGCTTGTCCTCGCCGGAGATGCGCAGCAAAATGATGTCGTTCATGGACGCTCCTTTATACTGTCACCCCGGCTTGAGGCAACCGCCCTACCTGGCCAAGTTAGGGGAAAAGCCCTTCACGAGGCTGGCGTTTCCGCCCGCGAAGGGCTATGATTCGGATTCGAGGATGATCAGGGGCTCGTGACCGCCCGCAGGTGACGCTCCCCGCTTCCAATACTTTTAACAGCATGAACAGTCTGTGAGAGCGGGCCTGATCGCTAAGAACCGGTGTAAGACTATGAACAGAGGGACTGATTTCTATAAAAACTTCATCCTGCAGCAAATCGCAAAAGAGGATGGCCCAATCAGGATCATGACCCTCATGGACAACCCTGAGCTTTCCTCGGATGAAATACAGCCCATGCTGGCACGCCTTCACAAGATGCTTGCCGAGCGTGTGCTCACAAAATCCTCAAGCGGATTCATTGAACTGATACGAAAGTCGCCTCCAAAAGAACAATACGTTGTCGACGATCACACGGCACACACAATAAACACACCTGAAAGAGGATAAAAAGATGGACAAGCGCCAACAAGCAAAGGAAATGATACGCCACTATTTCGGAATGCTGTTCAAGCGGACCGGAAGCCCCATGAACGACGAAATGGCTGGTGAGATCGAATCTATCGTCGACTTGATCATCGAGGCCGCGAAGGAAGAATCTTCAGACAATGCCTAGCACAAACGGGCCAGGTCTTTTTGGCATGGCCCGTTTTTTCAAACCGCTGCCACTTTGGATGCCCCCGTGCGCCGTCCCCTTCCGCCCAGGGTGGCCAGAGAGTCTGTAGTGCCTTTCAGGGTCATCTTCACGGCGATGGCGTCAGAATTCCACCCATCAGCCCTCCTCTGACATCCCCTCAGCAAGACTGCGAATAAACGGAACTTTCCGCCCTCTGACAAGCTGCTTGACCCGCCATTCCGCCTTGGCGGCCTCGCTGCGCCCTGTGCATGGGGCGCTGGCCTCAAGCTCCACGGGGCCACGGCTGCGCGTATAGCGCGCCCCTCCGGGCAGTTCACCGTTGTGCTGGGCCATACGGCGCTCCAGATCGGTGGTGATGCCGCAGTACAAGGTGCCGTCAGCGCACCGCGCCAGATACACGTGCCAGATCATGGCCACGCTCTTTGTCATCAAGAGCAGTTCCTGTCCAGAGATCGGCGCACCAGCCCCTGCGGAGGTATCGCCAAATCCCAGGAAGCAGGATACGCATTAGGGTATACGAGCCCGCGACGGCAGGGCCTCTCCCGGAGTTAGACCATGGATGCCAAAGCCCCTTCCACCGCCAGACAAGGCGACTTCCGCATCGAATGCGACTGCCTGGGCGAACTGGCCGTACCGGCCAAGGCCCTTTACGGCATCCAGACCCTGCGGGCCATGCGCAACTTCCCCATCACCGGGGTGCGCATCTCCCACTACCCGGAGTTCATCAAGGCCCTGGCGGCCATCAAGAAAGCCGCCGCCTTGACAAACCAACAGATGGGCCTCCTGGACGATGCCCGAGCCCAGGCCATTGCCAACGCCTGCGACCTGCTCCTGGCGGGCAAGCATCGCGGCCACTTCCGGGTGGACGTCATCCAGGGCGGGGCCGGAACTTCCACCAACATGAACGCCAACGAGGTGATCGCCAATCTGGCTCTTGAGATCCTGGGCCGCAGCCGTGGCGATTATACTCACCTGCACCCCAACAATCACGTCAACCTTTCCCAGTCCACCAACGATGTGTACCCCTCGGCCATCCGGCTCACCCTGGTGACCATGGGGCTTACACTGCACAAGGCCATGGGCAGGCTGGTGCGGACCCTTGAAGACAAAAGCCGCGAGTTCGCCACGGTTATCAAACTCGGGCGCACCCAGCTGCAGGACGCCGTGCCCATGCATCTGGGGCAGGAGTTCCACGCCTGGGCCATCATGGTGGGGGAAGACCGCCAGCGTCTGCTCGAAGCCCTCGACCTGCTGCGCGAGATCAATCTGGGGGGCACGGCCATCGGCACGGGCATTAACGCCCCGCCGGAGTACGCCCCAAAGGTGGTGGAATTTTTGAACGCCGTAAGCGGCCAAAAAATGATTCTGGCCGAAAACCTGGTGGAGGCCACTCAGGACGCCGGGGCTTATGTGCAGTTTTCCGGCGTGCTCAAGCGCACGGCCGTCAAGCTCTCGAAAATCTGCAACGACATCCGATTGCTCTCCTCAGGACCCCGCTGCGGACTGGGCGAGATCAACCTGCCGGAGATGGCCCCGGGCTCCTCCATCATGCCCGGCAAGATCAACCCCATCATTCCCGAGGTGGTCAACCAGATCGCCTTCCAGGTGATCGGCTCCGACCTCACGGTGACCATGGCCGCCCAGGCAGGGCAATTGGAACTCAACGCCTTTGAGCCGGTGCTGGCCCACAACCTGTTCGGGTCGCTTCTGCTGCTGCGCAAGGGGTGCCTGGTGCTTGCGGACAAGTGCGTGTCGGGCATCACCGCCAATGTGGAGCGCTGTCGGCAGTATGTGGAACAGAGCATGGGCCTAGCCACGGCCCTCTCTCCCCATGTGGGCTACGAGATGGCCACCCGCGTGGCCAAACGCGCCCTTCTGACGGGCTCGACCGTGCACCAGGCCGCCCGCGAAATGCTCGACTGGAGCGAAGAGCGCCTGGCCGAGGTGCTGGCCCCGGAAAACATGCTGCAACCCACCCAGCCCAAGCGGGAGTTCTTCAACTTCAGCCCCGCCTCGCCGTCAAGCGATGAGGGTTGCTGCAAGTAAGGCCGCAAGCGCCCTCACTCCTCCTTGGTCATGCGATAGGTTTCCTTGCGGCCGGGCCAGCTCATGCGCACTTCGCCGTCCTCCACGAAAAAGGCCGCGCCGTCGAGGCCGGAGGTGATGGTATCGCCATTGATGGTGAAGTCCGCCCATCCCTTGAAGGCATTCTTTTTGTGGGAATCATACATGTAGTAGACTGCGTATTTGTCGCCCCTCTGGACCAGCCAGTAGTGGAAGGACCAGGGGTGTCTGAATTCCGATGGAGGGCTGCGCCGATAGTGCCCCAATAGCAGAGGGTTGGGCGGCTTAAGCACCGTGGCGTAGACCTTGGGCGCACCTTCCACATCACGTGCCGAAATGGTTGTCAGGTCGGCGCAGGCCGCCAGCAGCCCCAGGCCCAGCAACAAAACGGCGAAGAACATCTGTCGGCGCATAGTTTCTCCAGTCAGGCTGGTTGCGGGTTCATGACGAGTATTCCAAATATGTTGCAAATAGCACGCTTCCGCCGCTGACGACAAGCCTCGCCGCCCTGCCCGCCGGAGCCCTCTCCCCGCCTGATCCGGCGATTGCCGGTGTTTTCTACGCATATGCAACGCGATCGTCGCACGTCTGTCGCAGAAAACAGAGCAAACCCTTTCAGCACTTTCCCCGGATTCAACCAAACCTACGGATACAACCATGACCCTTCGCGGAAAATTGATAGCTTTTTGTCTGATAACCAGTCTGCTCCCGCTGATTCTGGTCAGCGTGTACGCCGTGAACCAGGGCGCCAGCGGGCTGACAGGGCAGACATTCAACCAGCTTGAATCTGTGCGCGACATGAAAAAGGCCGCAGCCCTGGCCCTGTTTGCCAAATGGCAACAGGAAGCCGTGATTTTCAGCACGGTCAAGGAGGTCTACAGCTCCCTGAACATGCTGCGCGACTACTATACCGGCCAGGTCAAGGACGGCCAGCGCATTGACGTTTCCCATCCAGACTACAAGGAGCTCCATGAGTTCGTCAGCCCGGCCTTCACGCCCTTTGTCAAAATCCTGGGGTACGAGGACGCCCTGCTCATCGACGATTACGGCAAGGTGGTCTACAGCGTGAATAATGGCCCGGAGCTGGGGGAAGACCTGAAATCCGGCCCCTTGAGCGGCAGCAATCTGGCCAAGGCTTGGCGTGAGGGGCTCAAGGGCGGGCCGGTGCTGATCGATTTCGCGCCCTTTCCAGGGCAATCCGACCCTCCGGCGGCCTTCGCCGCCGCCACGGTATTCGACCATGTGGGCAAGCCTGCGGGGGTAGCGGTGCTGCGCCTGCCGTTGTCCGAGCTTACCGCTATCATGAAGATGCAAAGCGGCATGGGCGAAAACGGCAGGACCTGCCTGGTTGGTCCAAACGACCGCCTGCGCGCGGGCACAGCCGGTCTGCCGGCTTCCTTTTCCACCGAGGGCACCCGTCAGGCCCTTTCCGGCGCGAGCGGTATTCTGATTACCGAAGGCCCCCTGAAAAACCTGGCCCTGGAAGCCTACACGCCCCTGCGTTTCGGCGAGACGCCCTGGGCGCTGGTGGCAGAATTGGACAAGGACGAAGCCTTGCAACCGGTGGTCAATCTGCAACTCATCTGCGGGCTGATGGTCGGCCTGACCGCCCTTGCCGTGGTCGTGGCCAACCTCATATTCCTGAACCGGCAGATTTTCGAGCCGCTGACCGCCATTCGCAACCACCTGCATCAGATCCGGCAGGGCAAGCTGGATTCCACCATCCGGGGCTGGTTCCGCTCCGAGATGTCCGAACTCGCCACGGGCCTGTGCCTCATGGTTGTGGAGCTGAAAAACAAGCTGGGCCTCTCCAGCAGCATCCTCAAGGCCATTACGGTTCCCTGTCTGGTGACCGACACCCTCGGCAAGCTCACTTTCTTGAATCACCCCCTGCTCGACCTTCTCGAACTGGATGGCCAACCGGAGGCATACCACGGGCTTGCGGTAGAACAACTCTTCCGCCACGATGACAGCTGCCAGGAAGGAGGCGCTGACTGCTTCAGCGGCTCAAGCGACATTCGCAACCATGACCTGGACGGTATCGGCCGCAAAGGCACGCCCTTCCACGCCAGGATCGATTCCGCCGCCTTATTCGACCTGGACGGCAACACCATAGGCATCTTCTATACCCTGGTGGACCTGACGCCCATCCGTCAAGGCGAACGGGCCATTCGCGCACAGCATGAAATGATCACCCAGGCCGCCGACCAGGCCGATTTCATCACCCGCAACGTCACGAGCGAAGTCCAGGAGCTGACCAACCAGGTCGAATCCGCAAGCCAGGGCGCGGCCGAGCAGAGTGACCGCATCGCCGAGACCGCAGCCAGTATCGAGGACATCGTACGCGACCTGCGCGACGTTTCCGAAAGCGCGCTCAAGGCCACGACCAGCGCCCAGGCGGCCATGGACCGGGCCAGACACGGTGCGGAGGTGGTGCGGGAATCGGTCCAGGCCATTGGCAAGGTCCGCGAGGTTTCGGACGAGCTGCGCCAGAACATGCACAGCCTGGGCGACCGGGCCAAAGCCATCGACCACGTGATCAACGATATCTCCCACATTGCGGACCAGACCAATCTGCTTGCCCTCAACGCGGCCATCGAAGCGGCCCGCGCCGGTGAGGCCGGCCGGGGATTCGCGGTGGTGGCCGACGAAGTACGCAAACTTGCCGAAAAAACCATGGCCGCCACCCTGGACGTCACTTCGAGCATCGAAACCATTCAATCCATGGTCAGAACCAGCATCCAGGTGACGGACGCAGCCTTCGAGGCCATCGGCCATGCCAGCGTGAGGGTCGGCGATTCGGGTGAGGCCCTGATGGCCATTGTGGACCACTCCTCGGAGGTGTCCGGCCAGGTCAAGGCTATCGCCCTGGCGGTGGAACGCCAAAGCCAGGCCCAGGACCGCATGGGCCAAGCCGTTGAAGAGGTGCGCCAGATCGCCGAGGCAACCGCCACCGGCATGAGCTCCTCGGCGCGCTCCATCAACTCGCTGTCAGGCCAGACCCAGGATCTGAAACAACTCATCGAATCTATGACGGCCTAGCCGTACACCACTGAGCTCAGGAGGCCGACATGGCGCATGCAATCAAGATGGAAGCTGTGATGGAGCTTCGCGAGGCGATTAACCGCTTTGAGGAAGTGTTGAAGGGCCTGATAGCCCACAAGCTGGAATTGACCGACAAGGGGGAGTGCCTGACACTTTCTCCTGGAGTAGTAGTCACTTACAAGGTAAAAGCGAAAAGCGAAAAGAAAAAGGAAAAGCTCGAGCTGTCCATGACCTGGGAAAAAGAGCCTGTGTGAGCATCCTGGCATACTACCTACGCCGGTTGCTGCTGACTCCATAGCCCCCCGGAAGTGCCGCACCTAACGAAAGGGTTCCCCAGGGAACCCTTTTCAGTTCGCTGAAGGAACAAATTTTTTACAGTGAACCCGCGCTTATTGCTGGTGCATTCTTCTCAGAATGCATAATTCTACAGTAATTCTTCGAAAGGATACAGAAAAATCGTGACGATGTAACACTATATTTTCCAACACACCTCTAAAGCCTTCACCATATACGCCGATAGGTGCTTCATCACAACCACAGGAGCGCGCCATGTCTCTCATCAATTCGGCAACCTCGGCGTATGGAACGTTAGTCAGTTCGAGTTATGTCAACGAGACAAACAAGAACCAAGCGACAGGTCAGGTTCAAAACACTGATGCCAGCACCGCTTCAGCCGTAGATCAGGACAGCGACCAGGCCAAGGTATCCCGGTTCGGCCAGATGATGAGCAAGCTGCAACAGCTCGCCAACACGGACCAGGACGCTTTCAAGTCCACAGCTCAGACCATCTCCGCCAACCTGGCCCAAAGCGCCACGGAAACGACTGACCCCTCACAGAAAGCGGCGTTCACCGATCTTTCCGCAAAGTTCGCCGAGGCGTCCAAATCCGGTGACATGTCCAGCCTGAAAGATATCGGCCAAGGACCTCCTCCTGGAATTTCCGGCAGCGCAGGCAGCGCAGGCAGCGACAAGGTGACCATCTCAACCGAGGGCAGAGACTTGGCCTCGCAAGACGGCAACTCCGGCAGCGGGACATCCTCGGAAAACAATAACTCTACCGGATCGGATACGTCGGGGACGGCAAGCGGAGCTACTTCGCTGAAAGCTTCAGGCAAGTCCGGGGCGGCTGGAGCTGCCGGGGCAGGCGGATCCGGGGAAAGTTCCTCAAGTTCGGGAAGGACTGCTGATGATATTCAAAAAGATATCGACAAGATGAAACAGGACATCCAGAAGCAACAGAGCAAATTGCAGCAAGCCCAGCAGCAGGCTTCAAATGATGATTCCAAGCAGGATGAAGTGAAAAGCATGAGCGTGGAGCTTTCCAGCTTGAATGCCCAACTGTCTGCATTACAGAACGAGAAATTGCAGACCGAGAACTCGAGCAGCTCTTCGTCGTCAAGCGGCGCCGCCAGCGGCGGCGGAGCGAGCATGACCACTCACTCCTGAGGTCAAGTTGAAAACACTCCAGTCAGTCCGCAGTTGCCCCTTCGCATGGTCAGGGGCAACTGCCGTACACGCGGGAGTAACTCTCTGCCATGCGTTCCAGCCTGAAGTGGCGCGACGCGCTCTCCCTGGCCGCATGGCCTATCCGCCTGGCCAGGGCGGCGTCACCGAAAAGGCGCAGCACCGCGCCCGCCAACTGCCCCTCATCCTTGGCCGGAACCAGCAGGCCGGTGGAATCCGGCACGATCTGCTCCGGTATGCCCCCTGTGGCGTAAGCCGCCACCGGCAGCCCATGGGCCATGGCCTCAAGAACCACCAGCGGATGGTTGTCGGCCAGGGTGGGGGAAACCAGGACGTCGGCGGCCCGCAATACCGTGGAAAGGTGTTCACCCTCCAGATAGGGCAGCCGCAGCAGATCACCCTGCCGGGCCACGGTCGCGCCTCCGGTGATGAGCCCCAATGCGCTGGGCTCCCCGGCTTTGATGGCCGCCCAGATGGCCTCGAAGCGCCCTCCCCCCTTGTAGGCCGCGTCGCTGCCGCCATGGGCCAGAAACAGGGCCACCTTGGCGCGGGCGTCTATGGCCATTCGCTGCCTGGCCTCAAGCTTATCCGGCAGGGTCTGTGGCCAGACAACTCCGTTGGGGATCACCCGCACCGGAATTTTAGGCCAGGCCGCGCGAAGTTGGCGGACAAGCCAGGCCGAGGGCGACACGAGCACGGGCTCCACAGCCTCCACCAGCCTGCGTTTGAGCTGAAACTGCAAGGCCGAATTCGGATACCCTCTCGGACAAGGGTCCGGGCATCCCTTGGCCAGCAGCGGGCAATCCACGGGATAGACGCAGCCGCCCGTAAGCAGAATGCAGTCATGGGCAGTTATCACCGGCCTGCGGCCAACTTCGGCGAAACCCGACAGCAACGCGGGCCAATCCCTGGTGGCATGGACGTGAATGAGGGCTCCGGCGGGTGCCGTGCGGGCCAATGCTTCCGGCGTGCACAGAAAGGCACCGGAGTTGGACTCAACACCGGGCTCGCCCAACTCGAAAGACATGGTGGCGTTAGCCGGGCCAGACCGGGCCAGCAGCCGGGCCACCGTGGCCGCCCCGCCGCGATGCTCCAGCAGGACATGGTGATGGACGGCCCGCGCCTCAGCCACCGGCGCGCTCAAGGATATCGTGTTTAAGGCACCACAAGACCTGCGTCTGGGCCTCTTCATCACTCAGCCCTGGGTGGACCGCCTGGAGTTTGACAGCCAGTTCCCCGAAAGTCGCGGGTTTGCGGGCCAGCACCAACACCGTGCGCAGAACCTCGGGCCGCAATTCGCCGGTGAGGCCCTCGTAGACCAGGGGGAAATCCTGCCCCCGATAGATAGCCTGGCCAAGCCGGGTGGCGCACACCGTTGTTTCAGGCCCGAGCACGGCGCTGGGATAGCTTGCGAACACACGACCGTAGGGCACGGCGGCAGGATGGATGCCTGCCGGAGGGCGAACCGGCACGTCCTTATCCTCCAGCCGTTGCCACAAAGCCAGATACCTTTCCAGAACGGATTCCCAACTGAACCCTTGCGCCCGGAGTGCGGCAGCCAGCCCCATACGGCGGCGCTCCTGCGCGTCTGCGGCCAGCCGGGCCATGGCTGCGGCCAGAGCCGGCACATCCACGGCCAGACGCTGGGCCAGAAGAAGGTGAGTGTGGTTGTCAAAGCTCAGCGGTGCCAAAAGATCCAGGGAGTCCGTCGCCGCTGGCCCGATGGTGGGCACCAGCAGGCCTGTGGCTTCATGTTCCACCAGATCACGATAGCCGTCGAAATCCGAAGCGATCACCGGCAGCCCCATGGCCTGGGCCTCCAGGAGGGTGAGCCCGAAGGTCTCCTGAAGATTGTCCGCAGGAGACAAAAAAACGTCGGCCGCTGCGTAAAGATCCTGTCTGGCTGTGTCCGAGGGACACGGCACGATCGTCAAGGACAACCCGATGTTGGCCGCAAGATCTTCCAGGGTGCGCTGCCCCCAATCGGCTTCCTCGGTCCACCCTGCCAGCACCAGCCGCACGTCCTGTCGGGGCTGTCCCCCATGGAAAAGGCGCTGGAAAGCCCTCAGGATGGGCAGAAAATCCATCTTGGAACTGTAGCACAAGCGGGCCAGCACCAGGAACACCGTTTCCTGACCAAAGCCCCAAACCTGTCTTGCCCGCTCTCTGTGCAGGGGCTCAGGCGTGCTGAACTCGCCGGTATCCACGCCCAGAGGGATGACCTCCACTCCCGGAGCGGGGAAGGCCGTCTCATCAAGCTTATAAGCGCTGCGCAGGCTGGCGTAATAGCCGCGCACCACCTCAGCCGCCGTGCGCGAGGTAGCCACCACCACGTCGCGGGCGGTGTTGCCTGGGTGCAGATGTTTCAGGAATTCAAGGCCGTAACGAGCGTAGCTCAGGGAATGGGTGACCGAGGTGATGGGAAAGATTTTCCTGGCATACACATTGCGAAGGCTGGCCAAAAAGGCCGGGCTGACGATGCAGTCCGAAAGATGGAACACGGCATAATCGTGTGCGGACAGCGCCTGGGGGAGGCTCTGGCGGGTGGCGGTGACAAACTTTCCCTTATTGAAGAGATCGGGCCAGTTTTCCCGCAAACGCCGCTCAAGCCCCTGGCAGGCCGCCTGAGAGTCCAGAAAGAAATGGTAGGAATCGTAAGGGTCCCGGCGCAGAAGCGCCCGGAGAAAGCTGGCGTTGGCCTGGGTGCGGCCAAGCACCGGCCCGGCTTCAAGAAAAGGGTCAAGGGTCGCCCAAATGCGCAGTTGGTCCATGGGTTTTAGAAAGCACGAGCCCGGCGCAAAAGTCAAACATCCTCCAGTAGACAGACGCAATGCCCTTCCAGCCCCTCAGATGCGCCTGCCAAAAGGGATGAGCCGGGCATTGGCGCTGTTATTGCATAAGCCATGCGACGGGAATCGCCAGCCCGATCTTGGAGGAAGACATGCGAAGCGCCAACCGGCCTGAATTGATATGGGGACTCGGCCTGACCACAGAGCTGGAGACTGACATCACTACAGCTCTGGGCAGCGGCTACCACCTGCGCAACTGGCCTCTCACCGCCCTGCCCTCTAAAAAGGACATGGACAAGACCAACCCGTTGACGGTGTGGATTCCCCTTTCCGTCTGGAACGCGCTGCCACCCACCGGACGCAAACATCTGCGCGACTGGGAACTCACCCAACGCGTCCTGCTGATCGACGGGCCGCATTCAAGCCCGGATGTAGAAGAAATTCTGGAACTGGGCTTCCTCACGGCGCTGACTCCACCGCTTACGGCCAACAAGATCCGCGACGCGGTGTTTCGGGCCAAGGAAGTACGCGGCCTCTACGACGACATCTTCAGCATGACCCGTGAAATCATGCTGGAGCGGGAGCTTCTTGCCCGCAAGACCGACCAGATACTCTTCTTGAACTCCGTGCTCACCCGTGCCTCGCAGTCGCTGGAGCCGTCGGTCATCCTGAGCAACGCACGGGAAGACCTCAACTTGCTCTTCCCCATCGCGGGCCTGCAAGGCGCCTTCTGGCAGCCCGGCAGCGACGGCCAGTTGGAAGCGGAACTCTTTATGGCCTCCTGCCTGGACCCTCACGGACGCCAGGAATGGATGGAATACCTCATGACCAGCGCGGCCAAGCTGGCAGGCGGCCCTGTGGCAGCCTTCACCGTGGAATCTTTGGCCGCCCAGACACAGGAGCATTGCATCCCTTCCCCGTCGAAGCTTTCGCCCATTCTGCTGCCCCTCAAGGTGGCGGGAAGTTCCTTCGGCTGTCTGGCCATCGCCAAGACCAAGGAACTGCGTCTGGGCAAGGACCAGGTCAACTCCTTGAATGCTGCGGCCAACCATCTTGCCCTGGCCCTGCGCAACGCCATGCTCTTCAGGGAAGTGAAGTCCAAGGCGGACCACGACGGCCTCACCCGCATTCATAACCGCCAATCCTTTGACGAACATCTGGCTGACGAACTCAAGCGCCACCAGCGCTATCGCCATCCCCTGACGCTGTTGCTCTTCGACCTGGACCACTTCAAAACGATCAACGACACCTTCGGCCACCAGGCCGGTGACATGGTGCTCAAGGAAATTGGCACAATGCTTGACGAGGCCTGCCGGGATACGGACTTCGCGGCCCGCTACGGCGGTGAGGAGTTCGTGGTCATCCTGCCCCAGACAAACGAAGACCAGGCCTGGGTGCTGGCGGAACGCCTGCGCCGCAAGATCGAGCACAAGGTGTTCCAGTACGCGTCCCAGACGTTCAAGGTGACGGCTTCCATCGGCGCGTCCACCATCACTCCGGGCGCATTGGCCAAAAAGGACGATCTTATTCTCGAAGCGGACAAGGCCCTGTACCTGGCTAAATCCAGCGGCAGAAACATGGTCTGCTCGTCTCAGACGAAGGATGAACAGAAAGCCCTGGCCGCTGTCCGGCCAGCCTGACGGCTGACCGCAGTCCGCCGGATGCTCGCAGGAACAACTGCTGCCACAGGTTGCGCCCGTGTTGGGGCCTTCACCATGGTGACAGGCATCTGAAACCAGGAGCACGCCACCTCTTGGGGTTGACAAGTTCGCTGCCCGCGCATATTGGACTCTGCTTCAGGGCGGTTAGCTCAGTTGGATAGAGCGTTGGCCTCCGGAGCCAAAGGCCGAAGGTTCGAATCCTTTACCGCCCACCATAAGGAAATCAAGGGGTTAGATGCAAAATCTGACCCCTTTTTCTTGGCCCTCATTTTCTGTACCCCACACTATACCCCACACACTCTCAAGAAATGAAAGACCAACAGGCCTAGGGTTCATCTTGATGATCTTGCGAAGACCAGTTCATGAGTTGATAGGCCTACCGTGAGTATTCCCAGATGTGGTTGCTGGTGATTTTGCTTAAACGGCCTTTTAAGCTGGCGGTCACGGGTTCGAACTCCTCCTGACGCACCAAACAGCCTCAGTGGGTTAGATGCAAATCTGGCCCCTCCTTTTTGGGCATTATATTCATCCCCAGCGCTATCCCCAGCACTCCCTCGAGTTTTTTACCACTAGGATGCCTCTCCAGTTTCATCCCCACACCCGTGGGGAACACGGGTAAGCGCTTCCTGCGCGTCCCAGGCGATTCGGTTCATCCCCACACCCGTGGGGAACACATGTAGGATGTGATGCGGCAAGCATAGCCAACCGGTTCATCCCCACACCCGTGGGGAACACTCGGTTAGGTACGCCTGAAAGTGCGCCGGGGACGGTTCATCCCCACACCCGTGGGGAACACGACCTCCGCAACATTCCCAAGAGCTACCCACGCGGTTCATCCCCACACCCGTGGGGAACACGGGCAAGGTGGACGCGGAAAACGAGTCCATCCCGGTTCATCCCCACACCCGTGGGGAACACATGTTGGTGTTGGGGACCAGGCATTTATATACCGGTTCATCCCCACACCCGTGGGGAACACTGGGATATGGTTTTTGGTAGATCATTGAGTAGCGGTTCATCCCCACACCCGTGGGGAACACTGAATGACGCCCCGGTGGAGGTTTACCCCAGCCGGTTCATCCCCACACCCGTGGGGAACACCAAGGCCGCCCTGGGCGGAACGCAGTCCCCCGGGGTTCATCCCCACACCCGTGGGGAACACGCACGGCCAACGCGCTATTCATTCGGCATCTCCGGTTCATCCCCACACCCGTGGGGAACACGAAATGACGACGCCGCCGATCTAGTTTTAGAACGGTTCATCCCCACACCCGTGGGGAACACGGAACACTCGCTGGTGACGCAGGCGAAAGCGGCGGTTCATCCCCACACCCGTGGGGAACACGTTCGAGGAGCGATTTGTTCTGGAGTCGCAGTCGGTTCATCCCCACACCCGTGGGGAACACCGTAAGCGCGCAATAGCCCCCTTCTTACGCCACCGCCCATCATGTGCGATGCTGGCCCCTTCAATCAAAGAGGGGCTATGGGAAGCAAACCAAACGTAGAAAAACGGCGATTGTGGAAACGCCATCTTCTGGCGGTAC
>JBBRUD010000061.1:0-26164 GCA_038248065.1 Desulfovibrionales bacterium
CAGCGCCTCGGCCAGCTGGAGCCGTTGGTTTGTGGTCAACCGTTCAAGGCTGGCGAGAAGCGATAGGAATTGTTCAGTGTCCATGGCTGCCTCCATGGGGAGCAATCTACAAGTTTCAACACCGAAAGGGAACACAGCCAAAACAAAACATTCCCTGCCAAGAGGTTACACTTCCATGAAGATGCCCCGATATTTCTCCTTAGTCATCCTTTTTGCACCAGGGATACTAATATCTATAACAATATACATACTGACGGAAGCGATAGGACCACTGTGTTCTGAACAAAACGTTGGCAATTATCCATCTCCGACGTCATTACATTCAGCGTCAGTCACCAAGAAGGACTGCGGCGCGACGACATCTGAAGGCTATCATTTATCAATAACCAGCAAGAATAGATGGGGCGGACCGGTCCAGATAGCTTGGTTTGCCGGAGCATATCTCAATGCAACCACTGGCGGGATTGACGTTCACTGGAAGGACGACACAACCATCGTGGTCTCCTTTTTAGGAGCAAGAAACTTTTACATTGAAAAAAATCCGTTCCTCTTCTTTGACCCTCATATACGTGTTGAGGTAATTCCCTGCAAAGATGACAGCATCACTTCATGCGGGGAATTATCCGGCGATGGCCAACAATTCATGCAACATTAGTTTCCTTTGCACCATTACTGCAATGCATCCTGCACACCATGAAAGCAACGCTAACGTTGTGTAAGTGTACGCCTTCTTTCACTTCCCGTTGCTGCCTCGCCTGACTAACACGCCCACCTCCAACTGTTTCTTCTCCTGCTGCTGCCCTCGAGCCATTACGTATCACCCTATCGACGACTCCATCCTGCCCCTCCTGATACCCCCACCCCACCACCACCGCCCCTACCACCCGTCTTCATTCGAACCCGCAGATGAAGCTTCTTTGCTCCATATTGGCAGGGCATTGCCTGCATTAGCTCTGGAAAGCTTACCCTAAAGCGTGTAGTATGTACTGTAACCATCAGAGAGGTACATCATGACCTTCCGTGCAACACTGATCGCACTTGTATTTCTTGCCCTGGCGTCCGCCATGCTCCCCTCCCAAGCCCTGGCCATTGAGGCCTCGGAATCGCCCGCGATGCAGGCCTTGCCTGTGGGCGCGGCTTGTCCTGCGGTCACGTTTGCCGGGAAAGTCAGCCCGGAAGCCGCCAAGGAACTGGGGCTTCCTCACGAACAGACGGGCCTCCCCCTCAAAGACCTCAAGGCCCCGGCGGTCATCCTGGTTGTCTACTCCATGTACTGCCCCTACTGCCAGCGCGAGGCCCCGGACTTGAACGCCCTGCACGCCCTCATCAAAAGCCGGGGGCTGGACGGGCAGGTCAAGCTGATCGGCCTGGCCGCTGGCAACTCTGAATTTGAAGTCAGCGTGTACAGGGACAAGTTCGGCATTACTTTCCCTCTGTTCCCGGACCCCGAATTCACCACGTACATGCCTCTGGGGCAGGTGGGCACCCCCTTCTTCTACACCCTCAAGCGCCAGGGCGAAGGCTATGTGATTGTCGGTGCCCGCCTGGGACGCATGGGCTCCCCAGAGACCTTCCTGAACTCCGTGCTGGTGAACGCCGGCATCAAGGAGAAATAAGATGCCGCAGATTCCAGCCCCGCCTGTGACGGCTCCTGGCCGGAGTATCGGTCGTCGACCCGCCCCACTGTTGGCCGTGGCTCCGATTCTGGTCTTGCTTCTGGCCTTGGCCTGTCCGGCCCTGGCCCAGCCGCCGGTTTCCGGCACCGGCACCTTTACGGCAGCGGCACCTGGCAAAAGCCCGGGCACCATCCCGGCAAAGCTTATCTGGCAGCCCGGCACGCTGCCCGCTACGGACAGCGTCCTGCTGGTGAAGGTTGGCGAACCGGCCCCGGCTTTCGACCTGCCCACCATCGACGGCGGACGTGTGACCCTGGCCGGATTCAAGGGCAAAAAGAACGTGGTACTCTCCTTCGTCCCAGCAGCCTGGACTCCAGTTTGCTCTGGACAATGGCCGGGTTACAACATCGCTAAGGAAGTGTTTGACAAGCACGACGCCGTGCTGGTGGGCATAAGCGTGGACAACCTGCCCACCCTCAGCGCCTGGGTTACCGAGATGGGCGGCCTGTGGTTCCCTGTGGCTTCGGATTTCTGGCCTCACGGCGAACTGGCCCGCAAACTTGGCATCCTGCGAAGCACCGGCATGGCCGAAAGGGCCGTGGTGGTCATCGATAAGGCCGGAATCATTCGCTATATCGACGTCCATGACATCAACACACGTCCAGACCTCGGCCAACTTGCCGCCGAACTGGCCAAGCTGCCGCGATGAACCCCCGAACCGCCCTGACACTGTGTGCGGCGTTGGCCCTGGTTCTTGGGATGTCCCTAACAGCCTGCAACCAGCAGACGCCCGCTCCCGTTCCCACCGCCCTGCGCCAAGGCGTCACCCCGACGGAAATCCGCATCGGTGCAAGCCTGCCCCTTTCCGGCCATGCGGCCTATCTCGGGCAGGAAACCCTGCGCGGGGCCACTGCCTATTTCGATTACGTCAACGCCAGCGGCGGAGTGCATGGCCGCAAGATCACTCTGGTGGCCAGGGACGACGGTTATGATCCTCCCCGGTGCGTGGCCAACACCCAGCAGCTCATCATCGAAGACAAGGTATTCGCTCTGAGCTGCTATGTGGGCACACCCACCACGGCAAAAATCCTCCCCATGCTGGAGGAAGCCCACATCCCCCTGGTGGGGGCCTTCACCGGGGCCAACGCCCTGCGCGACCCCTTTCAACGCTACGTCATCAACGTCCGCCCCTCCTACTACCAGGAGACGGCTCAGGCCGTGAAGCATCTGGTGGCGGACCTGGGCATCGAGCGCATCGGCGTATTTTACCAGTACGACGCCTACGGCTTCGACGGCCTGCGCGGCACAGAACTGGCCCTGAAGGAATTCGGCCTGGCCCCAGTGGTCAGGGCTTCCTACGCGCGAGGCACCAACGAAGTGGAAGACGGAGTGGGCAAGATTCTCGAATCCCGCTGCGAGGCCGTGGTCATGATCGGCACGTCCTCGCCCTGCACCCGCTTCGTGCAATTGGCCGTGACCAGAAATCCCGACCTGCTCTACTACGCCGTCTCCTTTGTAGGTGCCGAGGAAGTGGCCCGGCAACTGGGGCCGGAAGAAAAGGCCGTGGTGCTGGTATCGCAGGTGATGCCCCCGCCCGATCTGCCCGAGACCAATGCCCTTCTGTGGGGCGTACGCCAGTACGAGGAGCTCAATCGGGAATCCTCTCCGGGCCTTCCGCCCACAGCCGTCGGCCTGGAGGGCTTCATCAACGCCAAAGTGCTGGTTGAGGGCCTGCGCCGGGCCGGGCCGGACCTCGACCGCGAGCTCTTTATCGCCGGGCTGGAATCCATACGGGATTATTCCCTTGGGCTGGCCAACACCCTCACCTACGGCCCGGGCGACCACCAGGGTCTTGAGCGGGTGTACTTCACCCGCCTGTGGAAAGGGCGGTTCATCCTGCTCACCGACTGGAGCAGAACGCGCCATCCTGTTGCCGACTGCCCATGATGCTCTCGCGGCTTCGCTCGCTCAACCTGCGCTACAAGCTGTTCCTATCCTCGGTGGGCATGGTGCTGCTTATTTCCGGCGTCATCGCGCTTGTGGCCCGTGGCATTCTGCTGGGCACCCTGCATAGGGAGCTGGAGTTGCGCGGCGCAGCCATCGCCCAATCCATCGCCGAGCGCGGCGGCGGGTTCGTACTCGACAAAGACCACCCCGGACTGGTTGCCCAGCTCTTCGACGCGGCCCAACTCGGCGAGCGCAAGGCCCTGGTCGCCTACCTGTTCGTCACCGGCGGCGAGGGCGATCTGCTGGCCCATACCTTCATCCGGCCCTTTCCAGAGGGACTTCTGCGGGCCAACCTCCTTGCGCCGGGCCAATTAACGACCTCACGGCAGGTCCAATTCGAAGGACATGAGGCCGTGGATATCGCCGTGCCCATGCAGGAGGGCATCTATACCCTGGGAACAGTGCACGTTGGTTTGCGCCAGAGCCACATTTCCACACTGGAAGACAAGCTGCGCCTAACATTTTTGGGGTTCATCTCCCTGGTAGGAGTAATCTTCTTTCTGCTGGCGCTTACCCTTTCAGGCTATGTGGTGCGCCCGTTGGTGCGCCTGACCAAGGCTGCCGAGGCCATCAGCCGGGGGCAGCTCGACCAGCCCCTGCAACTCGATCAGGAACATACCTGGGACGCCCGTGAGTGCCCGGCTTACAGCGACACCGACCTGCCCTGCTGGCATCTCGACCAGTTGGACAAGGCCCCTGACCAAACCCATCCCACCTGCAATCCCTGCAAATTCTACCATGCGCGTTCAGGGGACGAGGTGGTCCAACTGGCCAACGCCTTCGCCAACATGGTCTGGTCCATCAAGCTCTACCGCAACCGGTTGCGCGAATCCGAGGAACGCTACCGCCCCCTGTTCGACGCCAACCCGGACGCCTTCCTGGTGCTGCGCGTGGACACCCTGCGCTTCCTGGACGCCAACCCCCGGGCGCAGGATCTCTACGGCTATTCCAAATCCGAGATGCTGGCCATGACCCTGGCCGACATCGAACCCGAGGACAGCCCCGCCGGAGTGCACCGTTTCTTACTGGATCCGGGTCCAACGCGCCAAGTGCTCTCGTCCAAAGTGCGCCACTTCCGCCGGGGCAAGGAGCCTATTTTCGTCAACGTCCATGCCTGTCGGGCAAACTACCGGGGCCGCGAGGTGGTCATCTTTTCCGCCGTGGACGTTACCGAACTGGTGGAAAAAGACGCCCAGCTCATTCAGGCCAGCAAGATGAAGACGCTTGGCGAAATGAGCGCGGGCATGGCCCATGAACTCAACCAGCCTCTCAACGCCATCAAACTCGGCAGCGACCTTCTGGGACTGATGCACAGCCAGGGACAATGCGTCCTGCCGGAGCGCTTCAGCCGTGTGCTCACCCAGATAAGCACCCAGGTGGACCGGGCGGCGCAGATCATTTCCCATTTGCGGGAATTCGGCCGCAAGTCCGACCTGACTCCTGACGCCGTGGATATCAACGCGCCCATCAAGGGAGTGTTCACCCTCATCGGGCAGCAGCTGGCCCTGCAAAATATCGCTGTGGACCTGGACCTCACCGAGGGCCTGCCCAAGGTGATGGCCCACTCCAACCGGCTGGAGCAGGTGTTTTTCAATCTTGTCAATAATGCCCGCGATGCCATACACCTTCTGCGGGCCAAGCGCAGCGGGGACAGCTACGCGGAAATTTCCATACGCTCCATGCTCGAGGACGACGGTCGCGTGGCCGTCTCCGTGTCGGACACCGGTTGCGGCATCGAACCCCAGGCCCTGCAACAGATCTTCGAACCGTTCTTCACCACCAAGGAAGCCGGCGAAGGCATGGGCCTTGGCTTGGCCATTTCCTATGGCATAATCAAGGATTATAACGGCACCATCGCCGTAGGCAGCGAAGTGGGCGAAGGCACAACCTTCAAGGTCACCTTCCCGGCCGCCACATAACACATGTCTGCCGTTTCATACGAAAGCGATCTTGCACCACGCGGGCGCTTCCGATGCACAGCGGGGTAGGAACCATGCGATCCATTTTAGTCATCGACGACGAACAACCCACACTGGAGATGCTCGCTCTTCTGCTGGAAGCCCAGGGCTATAACGTGCTTACCGCCGCCGACGGCTCTGCAGGCATGGCGGCATTCGAACGCCACTCCCCGCCCATGGTGCTCACCGACATCAAAATGCCCGGCATCGACGGCCTGGAGGTGCTGCGCCGCATCAAGGCCAAAAGCCCTGCCACGGAAGTCATCGTCATCACCGGCCACGGCGATGTGGACCTGGCTATGGCCGCGCTGAACCTCAAAGCAACGGATTTCATCGACAAACCCATTTCCCAGGCGGCACTCCAGGCAGCCCTGCGCCGCTCGGAAGAGCGCATTGATCGGCTGACCACAAACGATAGCCCGGCCCGGATGCGCCAGACCCCGGACGCCATGGTCCTTGATATCACCGGCACCTTTTCCGGGACCTTCCTCAACACCACCGGTTCGCACCAGCCCGCCACTACCGGTTCCACGGCAGAACCCGCTCAAGGCGCGCTAAACACGTCCGACAAGCCGCTGCTCATCAACGTCAGCGATTGCGCCTCCATCAACGGCGCAGGCATAGCCACACTGGGAAGGATGATTCAGGAAGCCAGGGGCAAGGGCCGGGCCGTGGCTATCGCCTGCCCTGCGGAGAACTTCCGGCGGGTATTCTCCGCCTCGGGGCTCACCCGGCTGGCCAGCCTGCACGAATCCGAAGACCTGGCAGCCCAAGCTTTGCGCGCCCGGATTGGGTGAAGAAGAATCAAGAAGCCTCCGGCGCCCGGACAGTCTGAAAAGGAGCCTCCGGCGTCCGGGGGGCCAAAGGCCCCCCGGACCCCCCGTTTAGCTGCGCATTCAGGGCTTAGCATACGTGCTGGCGTACAGATTATGGAGGGCTGGCGGCTACAAGCCCGGTTCCTCGCACGGGGAGTCGGCCTGTTTCATGCCCGATCCTCCCCGGAATGCGGCGGCCCAGCGGGCCAGCAGGGGAAGCATATCCAGATCACGATGGTTGTAGCGGAATTCAAATTCCTTGAGATAATACGGAAACTTATGCGCGGTCACCCCTTGCAGGCGACCAAGGCGCTCCTTGAAGAAGGGCCAGAAGCCCTGGGTCTGATCCAGGGGGATGTCCCGGTCCCGCTTGGACAGGGCCTCGGTGAGCCAGCCCGGCCCGCCGCAACACACCACGCCAAGATAGCCGCGCATGGGCCCGGTGTAGATCACCGATCCGATTCGACCGGTCTTTAACCGAAAGTTCACTTTGAAGAGCGCCAGATCCTGGGCTTCCACGTCGCTTAACATGTCCAGGAACACCCAGCCTTCGCGCTCCATGATACCGAACACTGGAGGCCAATGCCTGCCCGGCCCGGTCTGCCCTAACTGCAACGCCCGCCCAATCTGGCGGGCGTCGATGGCCTGAGCCAAAAGCGCCTGACGCAGTGCGTCCATGGCCTTGTAGGCTGTATTGTAGGCCACTCCCAGCCGGGCGGCGGTCTCTTTGGCCGGGGTCTCGCGCACGAACAGGTCCATGAGGCGCAGCCATTGGCTCCAGCCCAACCCGCCGATACCCAGAAAGCGACCGGTGCGCTCCTGGAAGGTGTAGCCGCAGCCGCCGCAGCGCCTGCGGCCCGTACGCAGCACATACACTCGCAGGCACCGGCAGCGGGGACACTCTCCCTGGCTATCCTGGCCGGAAAGGGTGAGCAGATATTCCCTGGCCGCCTCGTCGGAAACCACCAGGCGTTCAAACTCCTCCGGGTGCATGGGTCGAATTCCCGCCTCAAAAACCCCAGGCCGAAGCTGTCGGTCGGGTGAAGCTGCGCTTGGCCGCAAGGATATCCAGGGTCAGGGACTCCAGGTCGTCCAGGGCTGGCAGGCTGGTACGGTCGAACTCCCGGAAATCCGTTGTTTTAATATACCGATTGCAGGACAGGCAGGCGTCAATGCGGTAGCCGGGTTCCTCGTCGGCGAAAAAGAAGGGCAATTTCTCGGCCGTGGTTTCCTTGCAATAGGCGCATTGCAGCCGGGGAGCGCGAAAGGTGGCCCGGCAGAAAGAGCAGGCGTTCAAGCGTACGCCCTCTTTGCCCGAAAACATGGAATGGAAAGGCAGGCTGCCGCAGATGGGGCAATGCCCGTGCTCCCAGGTACGGTCGGCAGGCAGCCGTCCGGCCAGGGAAGCAGCCAGAGCCATGATCGAAGGCGTCATGCTCGACTGGGCCAGAAAGGACAATGTGCGCGGAGCCTGGGGAGTCTTGGCGGCCCAGGCTGCGAACAGTTCTTCATCCGAAGCCAAAAAGGCGGCAAAGGAAGCATCCCTCAGGGTGTCGCCGCCTTCCTTGATCAGGCTTGCCGCCTGAGCCATGGGGCCACCCATCTCGGCCAGCATGGCCATGAAGCGGGTGAACAGCCCGGCTGCCTGACCAGCGTCGAACAAAAAACTCTCCCTGGGCAGCAGGGGAACGCCTTGGATCACCCGGTCCAGGCTGGGCAATTCCTCTTCGGAAGGCATGGCCACAAAGGCCTGGCCGCGCGCCGTGGTCTGCAGTTTCTGCACCTGGGCCACGAGTTCCAGCACCTGCGGAGGGATGGACGTCTTGCGTTTCATTTCGGCCAGTTTGCGATCTACCAGTACTGCTTCGCGTTCTACGGTATCGAACATAGCGCTCCCATACGCCCGTCAGGGCGCGTTCATTTCCGGGACAATCTTCACGGCTACACGCTGGCCGGGGACCAGACCTTCCAAAACTTCCTCACGCTGACCGTCAGCCAGCCCAAAGCGTGGTGTTACTGCCTTGGCCCCGCCGTTTCCGTCGTCAACATATACCACACGATCACCCCCTTTGGCGAACACCGCTCCCGAGGGCACCGTGAGCACATCCCGGCGGAAATCCACCAAAACAAAACACTGCACGTTCATCTCCGCCCGCAGCTTGAAAGCCGCCAGAGGAGCCAACTGGGCGATGGCCGGATAGTAGCGCACCCCGTCTATCAGCTCGGCCACAGGAGAAACGCGGTCCACCTGGGCCTCCAGGACATCTTTGGGGTGGGTGGGTTTTATGAACCGGACAGGCATGCCGGGCCGCACGCCTGCCGCATCGGCTTCGTTGATGTACACCCACAATTCCAAAAAGCGTGGATCGATGATCGTCAGGATGTTCACGGCCTCCAGTTCGGCCACAACCTGCTCGCCCTCCTGGGAAGACACCAGGCCCACAATGCCGTCGATGGGGCTTTCGATGCGAGTCATGGTCAGCCGGACATCCATGTACTCCACTCCGGCCTGGGCTGCATCCACCACCGCCTGGGCCTTCTGAATCTCTCCGGCCGTATCGCTCTCGATGCGCCCGAGCACGGCCTGGCCGTTGGTCACGTTCAGGTCTGCCGTTTTGGAGTCGCGCCGGGCCGCGTCCACATCGTTACCCGGCAGATTGCCCTGGCCGAAGAGGATGTCCCGCCGCTCCCTGTTTTTGTCGGCATACCCTTGCTGGCCACGGCTGGCCGCTAGACTGGCTCTAGCCTCTTCAAGGCGCTTCTCTCGCGATTCCTGCTGGCGTTGCAGCTCGGCCTTGGCCCCTTCCAGCTTGGCAACGGCCACACTGCGTTGGGTTTGCAATTCGCGGTCGTCTACCAGGGCCAGCAACTGGCCTTTATGGACAATCTCCCCCGTGCGCACGAACAGCTTGGATATCTGTCCGCCCATGCGGGTTCCCACGCGAATAAGCGCGCCCGGGCGCGACTTGACCACCCCTGCCGCTTCCAGCACCCGCTTGACAATGCCAGGTTCGGCCACTCCCCACTCCAACACCTGGGGGCCTTTGGGGACAACGGGCTCCTCCGTACAGGCGGCCAGGGACAAAAGCAGGCACAACAGCAGCAGACACCAGGGAAGTAACCGGGGCCGCGAGAACGTCTGAAAACACCGTCTTTGCATTCCTACACCTTGGCCGTGAACAACCGGCCCTTGAGACCTTCCTCGACAGGCGCGGGCATCGGCCGAGCCTCCTGGTGCGCTGGTGACACTTTCTGCGCAGACTCCGAACGGAGAGCCCAATCCCCAGAGGCAATACGTCCGGCAAGAGCCTCAACAGCCCCGGAACCGGGTCGCTCGCCCCGCCCGAGCAACCTTGTCTGCGCTTCTTCGATGTTCATCCCCGCCCCCGTTTGCCCATGAAAGCATTCTTGCAACGCTGCGATTCTCGCCAATGACAGCCGAGATGGCAAGCGCCGGGCCTTTTTGCGGCAATGCACGGGCCTGTCAAGTGCTTGTAAAAAAGGCCGCTGGATTGTAGTAAACCCGCCATGGGCCTGTTTTCTCGTACTTTTCGCGAAAAAGACATCAATTCCACCAACCTAGGAAAAATCCGCCAGTACACGTTACTGCGCGGGGATATAAAGCTGTCCTTCAAAGGCCAACTGCTGGGCTTTTACCATGCCGAAGGCGATTGCCTGGAACAGGCCGCCCAGAATCAAACTCACCTACGCTCCATCGCCATTTTCAAAACCCAGACCCGCTATCTTATCTGGTACGTGCTGTACTACCAGAACAACGAGCATTTAAGCGGCAAGTATGTCCACGCGCACGCCGCAGGAGATATGTCGGGAGTGGCTAAATTTATCGAGGCCATGACCTACGTGAACAAGCGCGCCTTTTTCCCTGCCGTTGTCGAGGACGCCCAAGCCAAAGACACCTAGGTCGCGCCTTTGCAGGCCAAGCGGTGGATATCCGGCGTGGCGGCGAAGACTCTGGGGGTGCGTTGCACCGGCGGCTAGGAGCTGATGCCCTTCATGCTGGTGATGAAGAGCTGGCCCGTGCCCGTCAGATAAAGAATCTTGCGCCCCACAGGCCCGCCCACGTCGGAACGAAGCACCTTCAAGCCCTTACCGGCCAGAATCTCGCGGGCCACAGCAACGTTCTTGCGGCCGATGCCGGTGTGCACATCCACCAGGGCGCTAGCCCCTCCCACCAGTTTTACCTGGATATCCCCAGCGTTGACGCTCAGACGTTCCAGAGTTTTCAAAACCGAGGTGATGGCCGTATCCACATACTTAAAGGGTTCTGGAGGAAAACAGCTGTCGAAATCGGCGCAACGGGGCAGAAAGGCGTGAAAAATGGCTCCGATATTGCGCTCCGGCACGTAGAAGCAGGCCGCCAAGCACGAACCAAGCACGGTCTGCACCGCTGTTGGCCGAAGATACACCCCGCCCTGGGCGACACCCATGAATGTAGGGCGCATGCCCGGATTGGCCTTCAAAACGTCGCTGAAACTCTTCGGGGCCGTTGGAAACAGACTGGTCACGACAACTCCTCAACCAGGTCAAGGCTGGTCCGGCCACGGCTTTGGACCACCCCTCTGCCGCACTGCCCGGCAAACTCGCCGCACTGTCCGGTTAAGGCTGCACTGCAAGGTTGGTGCGCCCTATCAGGAGGAGACTTGCAGGGCCGGGACGTGCCGACAGCAAACCTCAGGGTGTTTCCTACGCCGAATCTAGCAGCAAACCCCATAGCCTACAACGCCGATCCCCCAGGAAGACAAAACGCTGGCACCTTCAGAATTCCTTGCATCAGTACCATTGCAAGGCACATCCAAACCACATGAGCAATTAACAGAATAATTCCAGACTGTTACTTGAAACAGTTTTGTATTGACCTTGGCAAGATTGTTGATTATTAACCCCTCACTCCGTCCAATTACGTCCCGTTTCGCCACTGGTTCTGTTTGAAGGCCTTGTGAATCCCTGCGCCTTGAGCGCGTTGATGCCATATTCAAGTCAGCCGACGATGCGCCTCAACATCCCATGAATCCGGGGGATCGTTCAACGATGCGATTCAGACAAGGCCAAGCCAAGCGAATACTTTTCATTCCCATTTTCTATTGTGCGTTGTCGACAGCCTGGGTATTTTTTTCAGACTCTGTCATATGGCATTACACAGAACAACTGCCTACAGAATTCATAAAACACGCGTCCCTCATTAAGGGCGTCACCTTTGTTTTTTTAACATCAATTCTACTTGCCTTCCTCCTCAATAAGTATGCCTATGTTTTATTCAAGTCCAATACAAATATCAGGCGTGTGCTCAGGAAAATTAACCATATAAGTGCAACATACAAACACAGCATTAATGAACTTGATGCCATATTTAACAATAGTCTTATTGGAATAGTGTTTATCGACAGCGCCATGATCATAAGGCGTGTAAACAACCATTTCTGCAAGATACTGAACGAACCGCGCGAGTGCTATATCGGATCAAGTGTCACATCCAAACCCAGAGCAGACAACGCTGTTTTTGTTCAAATAAATACCGCCATCGATACATGTAAAAAAAACGAGGGTCCTGCAGAAATTGAATTCAAGACCAAATTCCCTGATGGTGGTCACCAATGGCTACAGCTCTCAATTACAAAAATTAAATCCGTTGGCAGTATGAATGGCTATGTTCTCTTGGTGCGTGATACGACACTCAGGAAAAATCACGAAGACAAAATTGTATATTTATCATACTATGACTTTCTTACAGAACTTCCCAACAGGCGGCTATTTTACGAAAAGCTGACACACATGTGCAAGGAAGCGAGCAGATACGGGGACGGCTTCGGCGTGCTGTACATGGATATCAACAACTTCAAAAGCTACAACGACTCACACGGCCATGAGTTTGGCGATGCGGTTTTGAAGTCTTTTGCCAATACCATCCGTACCACCCTCCGGGATTCCGATGTCGTGGCCCGTCTTGGCGGCGATGAGTTCGCGGCCATCATCAGCCGGGTTGGAAAACGCTCCTCTTTTGACAAAATAATCCGCAAACTGCATTTGGGGCTCTCCGAGATCGTGGAAATCGACGGCATTGATGTCTCCTTGACCGCGAGCATCGGCCTTGGCATTTTCCCCCTCGACGGAAACGATGCCGATGCGATTCTCAATGTCGCAGACCGGGCCATGTACGTCGAGAAACAGCATTGCAGGAAACCCAACTCAGACTCCCTGCTCCCAAACTGATCGCGCTACCGGTTGGACCGGCATTGCCCGAGACCTCGCCTCGAAGCCCCTTCCGACCGGATCTGAGCCGTTTGAAGCGTTGACGCGCCTGGGGTTTTTCCGCACAAGGGTTCCATGCGCTCCAATTCTCCCGCCCTGCCGTTCGCCGCACCCTCTGCCTCCAGCCTGTCACGCCTTGCTCGCAGCGATGCATCACTGGGCCGGGCAGCGCACACGGCAACGGCCAGGACGTTTCTGCGCGCCCTGCTGCCGGTACTGCTGCTCCTGGCCGCCTGGGGATGCGCCCCGGACGTCTACCGCACCCGGGTGGAGTCCTCGGCCGATGCTGAAGCCTTCGAACCCACGTTGTTCACCATCGCCCCGTCCCAGCGCACCGAATCGCCCGGAGATTTCGACTTCCGGCGCATGGCCAGAGCCCTGGCCGACACCCTCACGGCCATGGGATTCCAGGAGGCACCGGACCCGTCCCAGGCGTTCGTCACCGTCCACCTGGGTTTCGGCCTAGTCGGCGAGGAAGTCCCGCACCAGGGCGCTGGGTTCGAACACCTCTTCGTGCTGGACCTGGAAGCCGTGGACGCCCTGGCCCAGCGCGCAGGACGGGGACGCAAGAGCATCTGGAAGATTACCGCCACCGCCCACGGCCATCTGGACCACTGGCACAAAGTCTACAAGGTGCTGCTGGCCACCGCCGCGCCCTTCATCGGCAAAAACTCCGCCCAGAGCGTCACGGTGCAGCGCGACCCCGTGACCGGCGCGTATGAGATGAAGGGGCGCTGATCCCCGCCGTGCCGCCTTCTTTTCGACAACGTTTTCCCCAGAGGCCCCGGTCAGATGTTTACCGCTGCCTTTTTCCGCCGCAACGACTTGCCCAACGCACCAGCCGCGCCCTCGCCACCGCCGCGCTGGCGGATGCGCTTCACAAGCCTCCGGCCCATGCCCACATCCCAAAGTCTTGCCAGCAACACTGCCAATACGGATGAACGCCGACCTGCCCTATTGCCGAGCATTGACAATCCCGAACGAGGAAATATTTGTTATAGAGTATGCGTTGGAGGTACTGCGGCTTATGAATGCTCATCTCATTCCACGCCTTGAAGACCTGTTGCGGCAGAAAGTGGCCTCGGGACGTTATTCGTCGGCCAACGAGTTTGTTCAAGAAACCCTGCGGCTACTGGCCCAAGAGGACCACCTGCGCGGACAAAAGCCCGCTCCGCCCGGAGGCAATCCCCAATGGTCGCGGAAGCGGTGCCTGAACGATGCGGCCCCACTGGAAGAACGCATGGCAAAACCTTCCAAGCTGGGCAGCGATTGCTACTAACGGCCTCTTTGAAGTGCGGGAAAATGCCACAGGCTTCCGGCGCGTCCTCAGCGCCGGCACAACATGCTGTTCCCCTGCGACTGCCCGGAGCCCCTTCCGCAGACGCCTACTTCACCAGCTTCCGCCGCATCCCCCGCACCGCCAGGGGATAGAACAGCGTTACGAATCCCGCCAGATAGAGCACATGCCAGCCCATGCCTTCGCTTGAGCCCCCCAGACAGGCCCAGCGGACAGCGTCGGTCAGATGATACAGGGGCAGGGCCTTGGCCAGCAGCGCCGCCCAGACTGGTAGGCCAGCCAAGGGAAAGAATGCCCCGGAGAACAGGAACATTGGGGTGATAAACAAGAATATCGGCAGGTTGAACATCTCGATTTTGGGCGTGAACGAAGTGATCCACAGAGCCACAGCCCCGAAGGCCAGCCCACCCAGGGCGGCCAGCCCCAGCACCCACAGCCCCTCGGGAAAGCGGATAAAGCCAAAGGCTGCGACCACCACGCACATAAGGGCCGTGCCCACCACGGCCTTGGTGGCGCCCCAGATGATTTCCGCCGTGATGACGTCCTCCAGGGAAAGAGGCGTGGCCAGCATGGCGTCGAAGGTCTTCTGATAATACATGCGCACGAAGGACGAAAAAGTATTCTCGAAAAAGGCCAGCCACATCACCGAGGCCGCGATGAGGCCAGGCGCAATGAAGGCCGCATAGCTCACCGGGCGACCGTCCACGCTGACGGAGCCGACCATCTCCCCCAGCCCGGCCCCGAAGGCCAGGATATAGAGCACCGGCTCGGCCAGTGGAGGAAGGAAGTTCACCTTCCAGGTGCGCATGTACACTTGCGCGTTGCGCATCCACACCCGCCACAACCGACTGGAAAGATTCGTAAATATATTCATTGCGTACTTCCAGAAGTATTCATTCGCGCAACCCCCTGCCCGTTAGACGCAAAAACACGTCTTCCAGGCTGGCCGGACGGGCCGCATATTTTGCGTCGGGGATAGAAGTCCTCAGTGCCTCCAACTCGGCGTATCCGTCTCCGTACACCAGCACCCGCCGTCCCAGGTCTTCCCAGTCCAGCCCGGAGGCGGCGGCCTTTTCCCGGGCCAGGGCGTCGGGCTCGATGAGCTCCAGCACCGCCGTGCCCGCGTGGGATTCAATGAGGGCGCGCGGCGCGCCGCCCACAAGGTTCTTGCCGTGGTCCATGATGGCCAGCTCGTCGCACAGGGTGGAGGCTTCTTCCATATAATGGGTGGTGATGAGGATGGTCATGCCTTGGGCGCGCAGATCCAGAAGCCGGTCCCACAGTTGGTGGCGCGACTGGGGATCGAGGCCGGTGGTGGGTTCGTCCAGGATGAGCAGTTCCGGCCGGTTGATGATGGCCCTGGCCAGCATGAGCCGCCGAGCCATGCCGCCGGAGAGGTCGCGCACGTCGGAGCGGCTGCGGCTCTCCAGGGCGAAGAACTCCAGCAGTTCGGCGGCCCGGCGTCTGGCCTCGGCTCGCGGTATGGCGAAGTACCCGGCAAAGACCAGCAGGTTCTGCTCCACCGAGAGGTCCGGGTCCAGGGCGTTGTCCTGCTGGCACACGCCGATGCGGGCGCGTATCTCGCGCCAGCGGGTGGCCACGTCCAGGCCGAAAACCGTGAGGAGTCCCCCGGATTTGGGTGAAAAGCCGTACAGCATGCGGATGGTGGTGGTCTTGCCCGCCCCGTTGGGGCCAAGCAACCCGAACACCGCGCCGCGCTGCACGGAGAAACTCAGGCCGTCCACGGCAGTCACGTCACCAAAACGTTTGAGCAGGCCCCGCGCCTGAATGATTGCGTCCATCGGTGATGAATAGCACAAATGGCTGTGAGGGGGAACGGGGTGAGAAGGGTGAGAAGAAGACGGCCTCCGGCGGCTAAAGGCAATACGGATGCTAGGCTCGCAGAGGCGTCGCATTTACGGATGCTTGCCTTGTAAAGGCGTAGCAGCCCGTTAAAAGTGCAACAGCCCGTTTCGAACGAAGTGCAATGGCCCTTTAGAATCCCTTATATTTAACCCTGTTACGTTCTGGCAGCTACCCCATCACCCGCTTTTCAGTGAGGTCCAAGATTTCCTTGGCCTCGGCCAGCGAGGAATCGCGGTCGTAGGCACCGCGTGCGGCGTCGTAGGCCTGGTCCCACTTGCCCATCTGGTAGAGCACTTTGGCCAGAGAAATATAGGTGCGGGGATGTGCGCCGAAATTCTTGAGGGCCATACGCAACAACGACTCGGCCTTGGGCAGTTCGCCAATACTGCGGCAGGCCTCCACCGCTAGGCTGAAGGCCACGACATCCTTGGGATTAACTTCCAGGCCTTTCTCGGCGAAGGGAATGGCGTCGGAGTGCAGGCCCGCCTCGGCCAGCAGTTTGGCTGCGTTGGTCCAGATATTGGGTTCCAGGGAATTCTGCTCGCACACGGTGTAGAGCATCCGCCTGGCCATGGGCAGGCTCTTTTCGCGCAGCGCCTGACGGGCCTTCTCGAAAACAACTGCTATGCGGCTCAACCGGTCGCGCAGGTTTTTTTCCTCGGCCTCGCTTTGAAGCTGCTCAATACGCATGGCCATGGCACCCAAGGCCATGGCGAACTGCTTTTCAGTGCCGCGTTTGAAGATGAGCGATCCCCGCAGCAGACCTTTGATCTCGGGCACCAACTCCAGTTCGCGCAGCATGTCGGCCAACAGGATCTCAAGCTCAAATTTGCCCCGGCCCATGATCTTGGTGCTTTCGGCAAAACCTTCAAAGGCCCGCCCAGCGCAGCCCAACGCCTTCACCGCCTCCATCCTGCGCGCATAGCTGGTAGCGCGGGAAATATTTTCCTTCACCGTTTTCGCGGAAGTAGTGGCCGTGCTCATAGGACTCCTGACAGATGATGCACTTAAAGTGATATTTTTATACCATAAGTTTTCACACCTTTACAAGCGGGGGAAACCCGTACTTGTCTTTTGTGCGGCCTTTTGCGACAAACACAGGGCCGGAGCCTTTCCGGCACATGGAACACCATGAGCAACCACGCCCCACCCGGCGCTCTCAACGCGCGCATCCTTTTCGCAACATATCTGCGATGTTATTTCGTTGGTGCGGCCTTCAACACCCGGGGGCTTCAGAACGTCGGTCTGGCCCTGGCCATGGAGCCTGGCCTCGCAGCCATCTACCCGGACCCCATCGAGCGGCGCAAAGCCTGGAAACGCTACACCAAAATTTACAACACCCACCCCTTGTGGACCCCTTTCCTGGTCGGGGTGTTTCTGTCGCTGGAATCGCGCATCGCCAGGCGGCAATTTCCAGAAGCCGTGCTCACCCAGGTGAAGAGCACCGTGGTGTTCACCCTTTCGGCTGTTGGCGACTCCTTTTTCGGGGGCAGCCTGACCGTGCTGTGGGCCTTGGCCACGGCCTGCCTGCTGACGGCGGGAGCGCCCTGGTCGGCCTTTGCCCTGGGAGCGCTGCTGTTTTCAGCGTTAAACGCCTTTAAACTGGCCACCTTCGTGCTGGGCTACCGCCAGGGGTTCGGAGCCCTCAACCACATCAAGCGTTGGAACCTCATCAACTGGGGGCGACGCCTCAAGGTGCTCAACGCCGCCCTGCTGGTCATCTTGTGGACCCAGGTCTGGCCCGTAGGGCTCGACGTCCTGGGCTGGGCTGGTGGAGTGGCTGCGGTGGCGACCCTGGCTTTTTGCGTGGGCAGACTGCGAATGAACAGGGAAATCCTGGCGGGGCTGGCCATTACGGCGGGTTTGTTATTTCTCTGGATTCAGGTAAGGTGATGCGATTTTACCTTGGTGGGTACTGATGCCTGACGATACGACACAACCATCCTCCCCTGCGGATTCCTCCACGGAATGCATCCGTCTGGTGTGCGTGCAGAACGAAACGGGCTTGCACGCCCGTCCGGCTGCGCGTCTTTCCCAAGCGGCCCAAAGTTTCGAGGCGGATATTTCCATTGCCATGAACGGAAGGACGGTGGATGCCAAATCCATCCTGGACATTTTGACCCTCGCGGCCGGGCACGGGGCCAACCTGGAGCTCAAAGCCACTGGCGCCGACGCCAGCGAAGCCCTGGAGCACCTGGCAACCCTGTTTAAAAACCGGTTCCAATAGGCCACTGTATGGCGCTCTCCACCCTCACGGGCATTCCCATCTCCGCCGGCATCTCCATCGGCAAGGCCTTTTTTCTCAACAGGTCCCATTTCGGACAGGTGCCGCGCCAGACCTTAGCCCAGGAACTGGTGCCCGCCGAGATGGAGCGCTTGCGCCAGGCCTTTGCCCAGGCCAGAAGCGAGCTGTCCGCCATCCGCGACCGGGTGCCCGCCGAACTCAAGGACCACGCCCTGATTATCGATTCCCACCTGATGATCATGGGCGACCCCAAGCTCATGGGGGCGGCGCTCAAACACCTGGAAACGCTACGCATCAATGCCGAGTGGGCCCTTGAAAAAGCCGTCTCCGACCTGGAAGGGGCCTTCAAGGCCCTGGATGACCCCTATTTCCGCGAACGCCTGCAAGACGTGCGTCTGGTGGCCGAACGGGTGCAAAATGACCTGCTGGGACAAAAGGTGGATTTCAAGGCCATCGACTCCCGCGTGGTGCTGCTGGCCTACGACCTCACCCCGGCCGACACCATCGAACTCCAGGTCGACAAGATCATGAGCTTCGCCACGGTGATGGGCGGCAAAACCTCCCACGCGGGCATTCTGGCCAAATCCCTGGGCATCCCGGCGGTGGTTGGAGTCTCGGGCCTGGAAGAGCACATCCAGGACGGCAATCTGGTCATCTTGGACGGCATCAAGGGCAAGGTGCTGGTGGAGCCCGACGAGGAGGAACTGGCCCTCTACGGCGACCTCAAATACCAGTTCGAGGCCTACCGCGCAGGCATCATCAAAAACTGCCACCTGCCCGGCGAGACCATCGACGGCTACCGCATCAAGGTGAAGGCCAACATCGAGCTGTACGAAGAAGTGGCCCAGGTGATCGACAACAACGGCGAAGGCATCAGGCTGTTCCGCACCAAATATGCCTATCTTAACCGCACCAGCCTGCCCGATGAAGACGAACTTTTCGAGCACTACCGCGATCTGGCCGCCATTCTGGCTCCCAAACGGGTGATTCTGCGCACCCTCGATCTGGGCGCGGATAAATTCATGGCCCACTTCGGCCGCCTGGAAGAGCACAACCCGGCCATGGGGCTTAGGGCCATCCGCTTCTGCCTGCGCCACCGCGATCTTTTCAAAACCCAGCTGCGGGCCATCCTGCGGGCCTCGGTGGTGGGCAATATTTCCATCATGTTCCCCATGATCTCGGGCCTGAAGGAGCTGCGCCAGTCCCTGGCCCTGCTGCGCGAATGCCAGCAGGAACTGGCCAAACAGGGCCTGCGCTTCAACCCGGATATGCCCGTGGGCATCATGATGGAACTGCCGGCCGCAGTCATGGTGGCCGAGGTGCTGGCCCGCGAGGTGGATTTCTTCTCCATCGGCACCAACGACCTCATCCAGTATTCCCTGGGCATCGACCGCACCAACCGCCACGTCTCCTACCTCTACCAGCCCCTGCATCCGGCAGTGGTGCGCTCCATCAAACACGTGGTGGATGCCGCCCACCAGGCGGGCATAGAGTGCAACCTGTGCGGCGAAATGGCCTCGGACCCCTTCTGCGTCCCCATCCTCATGGGCATGCAGATCGACGCCATCAGCCTGAATCCGCAGACCATTCCCGGCATAAAGCATATCATACGCCAGGTGACCATGGACGATTGCAAGAAGCTGCTCAAACAGGTTCTGGAGAGCCCCACGGTCAGCCGCACCAACCAACTGGTGCGTGAAACCATCTTCCAGAAATTCCCCGACCAGCTGAGCTTCTTCTTCTCGCTCCTCGATACCGACGAAGGACCAAGCCAGTGAGCAAACCAACCGGCGAGGGCACCAAGCTCATCGCCCTCAACAGAAAGGCCCGCCATTTCTACGAATTGCTGGACTTCCTTGAAGCCGGCCTCTCCCTGACCGGCTCCGAAGTGAAGAGCCTGCGCCAGGGCATGGTGAACTTCAAGGACGGCTACGTGCGGTTGCGCAACGGCACCGCCGCCCTCTGCGGCGTGCACATCAGCCCCTACAAAAGCGCCAGTCTCATGGACCAGCACGACCCGGAGCGCGAACGCCCCCTGCTGCTGCACGCCCACCAGATTGCCGCCTGGCAGGCCAAAGTGGAACAAAAAGGCCTGACCGTGGTGCCGGTGAAGCTGTACTTCAAATCCGGCCGGGTGAAGATTGAAATCGCCCTGGCCAAGGGCAAAAACGTCCACGACCGGCGCGACGCTCTGAAAGAACGGGACCTGGACCGCGAAGCGGCCAGGGAGAGGGCAGCGTACAAGTAGCCGCACTGCCGCATACCCGCGTTCCCCCACCCAGCAACCACGGCGACGCCATGCCCCTGAACGCCCACCAACTCCGCACCCTTCGCGCCATGTTTCCCGGCGACGCGCTGCTCACGTCGCCGGAGGACACCTTCGTCTTCGGCGCGGACGCCCTGCGCCGCCACGCCGCCCCCTGGGCCGTGGTCCGACCGGAAAACACCGAGCAGGCCGCCGCCCTGCTGGCGTTTGCCCAGGCCGAATCCCTGCCGGTCTTCCCGCGCGGGCGGGCTACCAACGTGGTGGGCGGCTGCGTGCCCCTGGGCGGCGGCATCGTCCTGGCCACCAGCCGCATGAACCGCATCATTGAAATTTCCCCGGACGATTTCCTGGCCGTGGCAGAGCCCGGCGTGGTCACCGGCGACCTCCAGGAAGCCTGCCGCGCCCAGGGGCTCTACTACGCGCCAGACCCGGCCAGTGCCAAATTTTCCTCCATCGGCGGCAATCTGGCCATGAACGCCGGGGGCATGCGGGCGCTGAAATACGGCTCCACCCGCGACAACGTGCTGGGGCTCACCGTGGCCCTGCCCGGCGGAACGGTCATCCACCCCGGCGGGCGCTGCCACAAAAACGTGGCCGGCCTCGATCTGGTGCGCCTGTTCGTGGGCAGCGAGGGCACCCTGGGGTTCATCGGACGGGCCACACTCAAACTTCTGCCCCTGCCCGAGGCCAGCGCTTCGCTCCTGGCCGTGTTTCCAAGCGAAGACGCCGCCCTGGATGCCGCCCGAGGCGTGTTTGCGGCGGGCATCCTGCCTGCGGCCATGGAATTCATGCCCGCCGAGGTGCTGGCCGCCCTGGCCGCCCTTGGCGAGGTGCCCTGGCCCGTACCCGGCGCAGGGGCCGCCCGATACGGCGCATTTCCTGCCGCCTCCGCTGGGTCGGGCTCTTCTTCAGGTCCGGCCAGTTCCGCCAGCCCTGCCGGAGCCGCCCTGCTGCTGGCCGTGGACGGCTCCGCCGGGGCCGTAACCGCAGATCTTGCCCGCCTGGACAAGGCAGTGGCGCCGCATTCTCCACTCTTTTTAACCACGGCCAAGACTCCTGCTGACGAAGAAGTCCTGTGGGAATCCCGCCGCCAGATCAACCAGGCCGCCTTCACCATCGCCCCCAACAAACTTTCCGACGATATCGTCGTACCGCGCGGCAAAGTGGGCCAGGCCATCGGCCGCATCCGGGCCATTGGCCGGGAACTTGGCCTCACCATCCTGGCTTTCGGCCACCTGGGCGACGGCAACCTGCACGTCAACGTGATGTACGATGCCGCCGACCCGCTCCAGGCCACGCGCGCCCCAGCGGCCAAGCAGGCCGTGCTGGAGGCCGTGCTGGCACTTGATGGCTCCATCACCGGGGAGCACGGCGTGGGGCTCTCCAAGCTGGACTGGCTGCCCCGCCAGACCGGCCCTCTCGCACAGTCCCTCATGCACGGCGTCAAAGCCGTGTTCGACCCGGCAGGCATCATGAACCCCGGCAAGGCCTATTGATGCAGCCCCTCGACAAACCCGACGCCTGCCAGGGCCTTCTTCCCGCCAAAAACCGCGCCGCCTGCGTGCTTTGCGGTCGCTGCCTGACGGTCTGCCCGCTCTACAACACCACGGGGCGGGAGGAGCTTTCCCCCAGAGCCAAGTTCCAGCTCATCCAGGCAACGGCCCAACATACCCCGGAACTCGCCGAGAAAGCCGCCCTGGCCCTGGCCGGAAAGTGCCTGTCCTGCGGCAAGTGCGAAAAGGCCTGCCCCTTCGGGCTGTGCGTTCCAGAGACGCTCTCCCAACTGCGGGCCGCCCATCCCGGCATCGAGTCCAGGCTCTGGCAGACCTGGGTGGAAAAGGCCAAGGTGCTCTGGCCGCTCATGGCCACCCTGTCGCGCTTTTCACCCCGCTTCGCCCTCCAAGGCACCTACGGCAGCCTGATGAATAGCCTCAAGAGCATGGACCACCGCACCCGTCTCACTCCCTGGCTCACGCCCGTGCGCTTTGAGGCTTGCGGCCAAGGCCGGAAGGCCGTACTTTTCCCCGGTTGTGTGGCCACGCATACCCGCACGGACTGGACCGCCACCGCCGCCCGGCTCCTTTCTGCCATGGATTTCACGCTGCTGCCCCAGCCGGAATTCGCCTGCTGCGGCACCACCGTAGGGCACGCGGGGCTCAAGGACGCCCAGCGCGGCATGCAGTTGGCCAACGTCGAAGCCTGGCGCGCCGCCGGACGCCCCCTTCTGGCCGTCTTCTGCGCTACCTGCCGGTGCGGATTGCGCAGCTACGCCGCTCTCGACCTGGGCTGGCAACCTGGCGAGCAGGACCTCTGGCTGGGTGCCATAACGTCCCTGTCGCAACTGGTCGCCACCACCACCTTCGCCATTGGCGAGAACGCTCCGGCCAGGGTGCACTACCACACCCCCTGCCACGGCGCGGGTGGCGGACAGGATAGAGACCTGCTGGCCGCGATCCTGGGTTCCAGGCTCTCCACACGCACCCACAAGAGCCTGTGCTGCGGCTTCGGCGGCGCGCTCAAGCTCAGCGCACCGCAACTTTCGGACCAGGTGGCGCGGCGGTGCATCGATTTTTATGGACCCAAACCCGGCGAGCAGATACTCACCGGGTGCTCCGGCTGTGTTATTCAGCTGAAAGCCAACGCCCCCCAAGGCGTCGGCGTCGGCCACTGGCTGGAGACAATAGAAACGCAAGATTAACAAAAAGACGGGGGCGCTGCCCCCGAACCCCCGCCGGGGGCGCAGTGCGCCCCCCGGTCGGGGGGGTGCAGGGGGGGCGGAAAGCTCCCCCTGCCCTCCCAAGGAGTACTCTATGTTCAGCAAGATTATGAAGATGGTCGTGGGTTCACGCAACGACCGCTACCTGAAGAGCCTGGCCCCGGTGGTTGCGGCCATCAACGCCCTGGAGCCCAAGATGCAGGCCCTGGACGATGCGGCCTTTCCCGCGCGCATCGTGGAAATGAAACAGGAAGTGGCCAATGGCCGTCCCCTGGACGAGTTCCTGCCTGAGGTGTTCGCCATGGTGCGCGAGGTCGGCAAGCGTACCATGGACATGCGCCACTTCGACGTGCAGCTCATCGGCGGCATGGTGCTCCACCAGGGACGCATCGCCGAGATGAAAACCGGCGAAGGCAAGACATTGGTGGCCACGCTGCCCGCCGTGCTGAACGCGCTGTCCGGCAAGGGCGTGCACCTTATCACGGTCAACGACTATCTGGCCCGGCGTGACGCCGCCTGGATGGGAACCATCTATGCCGCCCTTGGCCTGACGGTGGGCACCATCCTGCACGGGCTCACCGACGAGGAGCGCCAGGCCGGATACGCCAGCGACATCACCTACGGCACCAACAACGAGTTCGGATTCGACTACCTGCGCGACAACATGAAGTTCTACAAGGAACATCTGGTCCAGCGCGACCTCAACTTCGCCATCGTGGACGAGGTGGACTCCATCCTGGTGGACGAGGCCCGCACGCCGCTCATCATCTCCGGCCCGGCCGAGGAATCCACGGCGTTGTACTCTACCGTCGATGCCCTCATTCCGCTGCTTAAGAACGAAGCGCATTTCACCATCGACGAGAAAGCCAAGAGCATCGTGCTCACCGACGACGGCGTGGGACGCTGTGAAGAGCTGCTGCGGGTGGAAAACCTGTACGATCCGGCCAACATCAACTTGCAGCATCACGTATTGCAGGGACTGCGCGCACACCATCTCTACGGCCGCGACGTGGATTACATCGTCAAGGAAGGCCAGGTGGTCATCGTGGACGAATTCACCGGCCGCCTCATGCCCGGCCGCCGCTACTCCGACGGCCTGCATCAGGCCCTGGAAGCCAAGGAAGGCGTGAAGGTTGAAAGCGAGAACCAGACACTGGCCTCCATCACCTTCCAGAACTACTTCCGCATGTACAAGAAGCTCTCCGGCATGACCGGCACAGCCGATACCGAAGCCGTGGAATTCAAGGAAATCTACAATCTGGAAGTCGCGGTCATCCCCACCCACCGCAACATGGTGCGCATCGACCACCCCGACTCCATCTACAAGACCGAACGGGAAAAGTTCGCCGCCATCGTCCAGGACGTCAAACGCCTGTACGAAAAAGGCCAGCCCGTGCTGGTGGGCACCATCTCCATTGAAAAATCCGAGCTGCTCTCCAGCCAGCTCAAGAAGGCTGGCGTGCCCCACGAAGTGTTGAACGCCAAGCAGCACGAACGCGAAGCCCAGATCGTGGCCGATGCGGGCCAGCAGGGCAAGGTGACCATCGCCACCAACATGGCCGGCCGCGGCACGGACATCAAGCTGGGCGAGGGCGTCATCGAGCGCGGCGGCCTGTTCATCCTGGGCACGGAGCGCCACGAATCCCGGCGCATCGACAACCAGTTGCGCGGCCGTTCCGGCCGCCAGGGCGACCCTGGCGAATCGCGCTTCTATCTGGCTCTTGACGACGAACTCATGCGCCTGTTCGGCTCCGACCGCCTGAAGGGCATCATGGAGCGCCTGGGCATGGAGGAAGGCGAGGCCATCGAAAACCGCATGGTCTCCAAGGCCATCGAAAACGCCCAGAAACGCGTGGAAGGCCACAACTTCGAGATACGCAAGCAGTTGCTGGAATTCGACAACGTCATGAACCAGCAGCGCGAGGTCATCTACTCCAACCGCCGCCACTACATGGCCGCCGAAAACCCCGAAGAGATCGCACTGGGCTACATCGACGAAATTCTGGACGAAATATACGAGCCCCTTACCCTCTCCAAGCAGGGGCCGGACCAGGAATCCCTGGAGATCACCGCCGCCCGCATGGAAGAAACCTTCAACCTGCGGGTGGATTTCAGCCAGAGCGTGCCTGCCAAGGAAGACCTGCGTGAAAACCTGGTGGAGCGCCTGCGTACCCTCAAAGAAGCCTCGCCGGACCACTATCCCGAGATACTGCGCTACTTCCTGCTGGAGAGCCTTGACAAACACTGGAAGGAACACCTGCTGAACATGGACCACCTGCGCGACGGCATCGGCCTGCGCGGCTACGGCCAGAAAGACCCCAAGCAGGAGTACAAGCGCGAAGGCTTCGAGATGTTCCAGAGCCTGCTGGACATGATCGCCGATTCCACGGTGCGCGCCCTGACGCACATCCGCATCAAGGCCGAAGTGCGCGAAGAGGAATTCCAGCACAAGGAAACCGCTGCGGAACTGAAATACTCCGGCCCCACCGAGGACGGCGAAGAGAAGAAACAGATCCCCAAACGCCGCGCCGCCCCCAAAGTGGGCAGAAACGACCCCTGCTCCTGCGGCAGCGGCAAGAAGTACAAGAAATGCTGCGGGGCCAAAGGATAGAAGCTAAAAAGAGACTTTTATCGTTGGCAATACGAGGGGGGGGCACTGCCCCCCCTTTTTTATTGGGACAATTGCGCAAACCAGTACGTATAGACTAATGATATCAATAAAACATTGACCATTCATGGCGTTTACCCTAGATAATTTCAAACTTATATCAACATGTACTCATAACACAGAAAGGAGCAACCAATGAAAATTTGCGGAGTAGACATCACCGGCCAGGAAGTTATTCTCTCAGTACTTGAATGTGACGCGGAGAACTGTAAAACTGTGGATACGGGTGTGTATAAAATGACTCTAGATGAAAGCACCTCTCAACAAAATGTACAACAATTCTCAAACACTATATACTCATTTTCATTTCTGTCCGGTTAACAAATGGCTTGACACCAGAATGCGCCAATGGGCTTGAGCGTCTGGGGCTTCACTGATTTGGAGATGCATTTCAAAAAATAGAGTTCGGTTGTCATGACATTAAACTCAAAAACACTTGCACG
>JBBRUD010000062.1:0-25870 GCA_038248065.1 Desulfovibrionales bacterium
GGCGCTTGCCCCCCTGCCGGGGGTATGGGGGCAGCGCCCCCATTCTCTCTCTTGTAATCTCTTCTTACTTCTTGTCCAGCTTGCCCACCAGGGACAGGGTGAACGACGCGCCCATGTACTTGAAGTGGGGCCGCGCCAACAGCGTTACCGAGTAGAAGCCCGGATCGCCTTCCACGTCGTGCACCTCAATCTTGGCCATACGCAGGGGTCTGCGCGAGCGCACGCTGGGGGCGGGGTTGTCCATTTCAGTGACGTACTGGCTGATCCACTTGTTGAGTTCGTCTTCCAGATCCGAGCGTTCCTTCCAGGTGCCAATGTTCTCGCGCTGGATCACCTTGATGTAGTGGGCCAGGCGGTTCATGATGAACATGTAGGGCAATTGGGTGGAGAGCTTGTAGTTGAGCTCGGCTTCTTTGCCTTCCTTGGAGATGCCGAAATACTTGGGCTTCTGGCAGGAGTTGGCAGAGAAGAAGGCCGCGTTGTCCGAGTTTTTGCGCATGGTCAAGGCCACGAAGCCCTGTTCGGCCAGCTCGAATTCCCGGCGCTCGCTGATGAGCACCTGGGTGGGGATCTTGGTCTGAATCTCGCCCATGGCTTCGTACTGGTACAGCGGCAGGTCTTCCACCGCGCCGCCGCCCTGGGGGCCGATGATGTTGGCGCACCAGCGGTATTTGGCAAAGGAATCGGTCAGGCGCGAGGCGAAGGCGAAAGCGGAATTGCCCCAACAGAAATCGATATCTCCGTCCGAGGTGTCTTCCTTGAAGCTGAAGGACTTGGCTGGCGCGGTATCCGGCCCAAAGGGCAGCCGCAGCAGGAACCTGGGCAGGGTAAGCGCCACGTAACGCGCGTCTTCGGATTCGCGGAAAGAGTTCCACTTGGTGTACTGGGGCATCTCGAAGATGGATTGCAGATCCTTGAGATTGGGCAGGTCTTCCCACTTGTCGATGCCAAACATCTGAGTTCCGGCTGCGGCGATAAACGGCGCATGGGCCATGGTGGCGACCGAGGCGCAGTATTGCAGCAGCTTGACGTCCTGGGGTCCGGGGCCGAAATCGTAATTGCCTATCATGGCACCAAAGGGCTGGCCACCGAACTGGCCGTATTCCGCCGTGTAGACCTGTTTGTACAGACCCGATTTCACCACTTCCGGGGCGTCCTCAAAATCTGCGAGCAGGTCTTCCTTGCTGACGTTAACGAACTGCAAGCGGACGTTCTCGCGAAAATCGGTGTGCATCACCAGATACTTCAAAGAGCGCCAGGAGGTTTCCAGTTTACGGAAATCCTCGTTGTGCATGATTTCGTTGACCTGGGCGGAAAGTTTCTGATCCAACTGCCCGATCATGTCGTCCACCAGTGCGCCGGATATGCGCGCTCCCTGGCGTTCGGGCTTTACCAGTTCTTCCAGAAAGGCCTGAAGGCCCTGCTTGGTGGTAGAGAAGGCGTCGTCCGAGGGCTTGAGTTTGGTAGCCTCGACAATATCGTCGAGAAGCGAGGCCTCGCCTTCCGCAGCCTGAGCCGGCGCCTGGGCTTCCTGTGTCTGAGTCGCGTCGTCAGCCATCGATGATCCTCCTTAGGAGCCTAAGCCCAGTTCCTTAAGCAGCCTGTCGCGCAGACTGGGGTCTTGAACCATTTCCTGCACCTTCTTGCGGAACTCGGGCACGTTGGACAACGGCCCCTTGAGCGCCTTCAGGGCTTCGCGCAGTTCCATGAGCTTCTGCAGCTCGGGAACCTTGGCCACGATGGCATCGGGCTCAAAATCCTTAAGCTTGTCGAATTTCAGGTGCACGCCCATCTCGTCGCCATCCTTGCCGCTGAGTTTGTTGGCGGTGCTGATGTTGAGTTCGAGATTCTGGGCTTTGAGCACATCGTCGAAATTGTCCTTATCAACGCTGATGGGATCGCGATCCTCAAGAGTACGGTCGTCGGGACGATTGGTGAAGTCGCCGAGTACCAGAAGCTTAAGAGGAAGCTCGATCTCTTCTTTGGCGTCGCCGGTGGCGGGCTTGTAGACGATGTTCACGCGCTCTTTAGGGGCGACGGACGCTTCCTGTGGCATGTATCCCTCCTGACGGTTTTGCTGATTACGTAATAACCCTTACCACAACACACGGTATTTGACAGCAATTTTTTCAGCGCGTTGCCTGAAAAAACGCCCTTCCAGCTCAGCCGACTTGCCTGGCGCCTAAGACTCGCCCCCAACACAACCAGACGTTTCTCCCCTCGTTACACGGTTCGAAACGCTGTTTTCACCCGCTGACCCGCATGGCCGCAGCCGGATTGATGCGGGCCACGCGCGAGAGCACCTGCCGGGTTTTGGCCTTGCCTTCGTCGCTTTCGTCAAGGGTCAGCACGGCGTAGGCGGCCAGCAGGCCGCGCAGGGCGGTGTCGGGCTCCCACTGTTCCAGCTTGTACTGGCTTACCAGATCGAGCAACTCATCAACATTCGGTCCGGCCAGATCAGCCCGGCCGGATTGGGAAAGCATCCCGGCCATGGCGATCAGCGCGTCGAAGCGCTCCCGGCCGGAATTGGACTGGCGCAGCACGTCCTGCAAAAGGGTTACGGCCTCCAGAAACTTCTTGCTCGTGCCCAGGGCGTTGACCTGCTCCATGGCCTTGCCCAGGGCGGAATCCGCCGGGGCAGCGTCCACTGCCTGGCCGGTGCACAGGGGGAAGCTGCGCAGCCAGGTTTTGGTCTCGGCGTCGGCAAAGGGAGTGCCGTCGGAAAAACACAGGTTTTCTATGCCCTTGATCCTGTTCACATAAAGAGAGGTCTGCAATTTGACGACATCGAGTGCGTCCCGGCCTTTCATGCCCAGGCTTTCCAGGGCCTGGGCCGAAATGCGGCTCAAGTCCAGCCAGAAGAGGTACACCGGTATCTGGGATTCCGCCTGCCGGGCCGCATCTTCATACTGCCTGCCCGCAAGAAGCTGGGTGAGGGAGGACTTGATGGAATCGTCCGGCGGCGGGATCATTGTCACCCCCGACTCGGCTGGCGGGGGGCCGTCCACCTTGAGCCAGGCGCCAAGGCGCGCCAGGATGTAGGCTCTGGGGTCGCCGGAATCCGCCTGAATCAACAGCGCAGCCGCAGCGGTCATGCGGTTCAAAAGATCCTGCAGGGTGGCTGCGGGGTCGGCTTTGCCATCCGCGCCGAGCACCGGGCCGGTGGCTACGCCTGCGGCTTTCCCAAGATCCGTGGCCACCCAGGCGGGTTTGACCGTGGGAACCGGGGCGGCAGCCGGAGATGCAGCCTGAACAGCACCGGCAGCAGGGGCCTGCGCCGGGGGCGGGGCCTGCACAGGTGCGGGAGGAGCGTCCACGGGAAGGCGTTTTACGACTTCCAGCAGTTCATGCAGGCTCGGCCCGTCGGGGAAGTTGTCGGCGGCGAAACTGTCCAGGTCGCTGAAGCCACTCACCAGACGGTCAACCACATCCTTGGGGAACGTGGCTTCGGAGGTGAAATTGTCGAAAAAGTTCTGCACCTGGTCGCGGAACCAGCCCAGAGCGTTGGCCCGGCCGCGCAAACGTTTCTTGGGAGGGAAGAGGTCTTCCCAATAGGTGATGGTCAGGTCGGCCAGGATGCGTACGCCGTCGGCCAGGCCGGGAAGGGCCTGTTTGCGCAGCAAGGCCACAGCCAGATAGGCGGCGACTTGCATGTGCTTGCCCTTCTGGCCCAGAATGACCGTCGAAACCTTGATGATTTTGTCCCAATCGATACCCTGACCGTCGGCCGAGGGCATGGAGAGCTTGTCGATCTCGGTTTGCAGCTGCTCGAACTCCGGCTCGTAGCTGGGGTCGGTTCCGGCCGGATGGTCCGGGGAGATGGGGGCTTTGCCAATTTCAAGAAGTTCCATGGCGCTCACAGAGGTTGAGGGTAACGGCCCGCCCAAGCAGGCAGGAACCGAAAAAACCATTCAACCGCTGTATACGGCAATTCCCGACGGCATGCCAGGGGGAAGAAAGTGGCGGAAGCCGAGTGCTTCGGAGCCTCCGGCGGGATTTGCGGATTATGGCTGCTTGCCTCGAAGAGGCAAGCAGCCCATTTTAAGAGCGAAACAATACGTCTCAAACGCAGCGTGGAACCCCTATTGCGAAAGGCTTTTCACGCGCTTGGGAAGCGCCCGTGGAGTCCGGTGCTCTGTTCCGACACCCTCGCCCGCCAGATGATCGAGCAGGTTCCTGAGTTCCTGCGCCTGCCCGGCAAGTTCATCAACCGCCTGGGCGGACTGCTTCATGGCACTGGAAGTTTCTGCGGTGATTCTGTTGATGTCTTCTATGCTCCGGGTGATCTCGTCGCTGGCAGAAGATTGCTGTTCAGAAGCAGTCGCAATGGAGCGCACCTGATCGGTTGTAAGATCCACGAGCATGACAATCTCGCCAAGCGCCGCCCCTGATTGACTTGCAAGATCAGTTGCAGCATTAATCTTCTTTACCGCTTGCTCCACGCTCTCGATGTTTTTCCGTGTGCCCGCTTGAATCCCATGGATGGCCTCGCCTACGTGCTTGGTGGCGGTCATGGTTTTTTCGGCGAGTTTTCGCACCTCATCGGCGACCACCGCAAAACCCCGTCCGGCATCACCTGCGCGAGCGGCTTCAATTGCGGCATTAAGAGCCAGAAGGTTTGTCTGGTCGGCGATATCAGAAATCACATTGAGAATCTGCCCAATTCCTTCAGCCTGTTCACCCAGGGCGGTCATATCGGTCTTGAGTTCAAGAGCCTGCGTTTGCACCTCTCCTACGCCCGTGACCACTTGCTCGACAATATGCGAGCCATCCTGAGCCTTTCGTTTGGCCTTGTCCGCTGTTTCCGCAGCACGGGAGGCGTTTTTCGCCACTTCGAGGACGGTCGCGTTCATCTCCTCCATGGCAGTGGCTGTTTCGTCGACGCGTTGGGCCTGCTCCCCAGCGCCGTGACTGGAATGGCCGATCTGCGTTGAAAGATCTTCGGATGCGGCGGTGACAACTTCGACGACGCTCTCAAGTTGTTGAGCGGCCTGAAGCATACCTTCTGCCTTGGCTGTCTCGGCCCTGCCCTGCGCCTCAACGGCGTCCGCTGTGGCCTGTTGCGCCCGCTGCGCTTCCTGTTCAGCCTTCAATCCTTTTTCATGGGCGTCCTGTATGTTCTGCTTCAGGCTCCCAACCATAAGGGCGATGCTCTGCTGCAAGGTTCCGATCTCGTCCTTGCGGTTCACGTCCAGAGCGGTGTCCAAGTGGCCCTTCGCAATTTCTCCGGCCGAGGCCACCAGCGAGTTGACCGGTTTGATAACATTGAGCGACAGGATGGCCCAGAGACCGCCAAGCAGAATAACGACCACCCCCACGGACAACAGGATGATCAGTTGGCCAAGATCCCTGGCCCCGGCGAAGGCGACGTTCTTATTGACCGTCAACGCCGCGATCCAACCGGTTTTTTCTGATTTCTCAAATAGTATCAGCTTCTCTTCACCAAGCGAGGCTACGTCCAGCTCGCCGCGCGGCTCATCAAGAACCTTCCGGCCCATCATGTTTAACGCCATGTCCGGGCTACCAACCAACTTCTGGTCTGGATGGGACAATACCATTCCGTCCGGCGCAAGTAGGAGGGCATAGCCGGCTGAGCTGGCGTACCGCTCAACGAATTGTTTTGAAAAACGCCAATGCCCACTCCGCTGCTTACTACGCCGAAGATTTTGCCGCCGCTCCTGATCGGACAGGAAATGACGAACACTGGCTTCTTTGTGTCGGAGGCTATCAGTGGGTTTGAAATGACGTTTTTCCCCAAAAAGGCCTGCTTGAAATATGCTCTGCTCCGAGATTCTTACCTGTAAGGTTGTTCAATGAATCCGCAACAACGATCCCCTGGCTGTTAATGATGAGAATACTCTGGAGAGCCGGATTCCTTTTCGCAACGTCCCGCAACAAAGCTAGGGCACCATCCATGGCCAAAGCGGAGTCCGAACCACCGGAGACCGCTTTCGCCATTATATCTACGTTGCTGATGGTAATGATCTCGTTTTGCGTCCCCCCCACCCACTCGTCAACTAAGCTCAGCAATGAGTGCAGATCTCCGTCCGCTTTCTGCTTCGCCAGCCCGACAAGGGTGGAAGTGCTCTTTGAGTAGGTGACGAAGGTGGTTGCGGCCATGCCAACCAAAATGAGGGCCAATGCCGGAAGCAAAAACTTCATTTTAAGATTCATTGCGACCTACTTGTAGGGTAAGCTATTTATTGCACTCGCTGATAACCCTGGGCACGTTGGTCGGCGTTACCGTCAGCAGCTTGATGATGGGCTGGTTGCCTTCGAAGACGAAGCTCACCTGGATGCGTTTGACGCCCAGCGCTCCGAGCATGTCTTTCTGGCCGGGGAAATCATCCGGGGTGTAGGTTTTGGAACCGCCGTTGCGGAAATCCTTCAGGAACAGGGCGAAGCCGTTGGTGCCTGGGTAGGTTTTGGTGACGCTCAGGTCGTTGAAGACGATGGTCACCAGGGTATCGCCGCAGCTCTCGGTCTTCCACTTGAACTGGGTGCTATCCAGGAAGTTGTAGTTGTTGAACACCTGGGGCTGGTTGCCGCAGTTGAGGGTAAGCGTGGTGAGGTAGGGCTTCTGGCGCGCCTCGGGATTGACGGTGGTGGGTACTGTTTTGATGACTACGTCGTATTCCGGCAGCGCTTCCTGCACTTCCACCCCGCCCTCGTCCAGGAACGTCAGGAACGTGGGACTGAAGGGGAAGGGGTACCCCATCCACGAGCGGGCCGACCAGCCCCGGATCTCCCTGCTCAGGAAGGGTTTGGCCGGGCCTTGGGCAAACTTCCAGACCAGCCCGTCCTTCTTGTCGAACAGCGCGGTGCGATACTTGCCCTGCGGCAGCGTCAGGATTTCGGAGAGCACCCGGCTCTCCCACAGGCGCTGCACTTCGCAAGAGGCCTGGGTGGTGGCATACAGTATGAAATAGGCCAGGGGGCCGCGCGCCAGTTGAGTGAACACCCCCTGCGGCGTGCCCTGCACGCCCAGATAGGCGTCCATACCCAAAAGGGCCGAATCCGCGGCATTGGCCGGGGAACGCGCCACCGGCGGCGCGCCTGCCTGGGCCTGCTGGTCGCCACCGGCAGCGCCCGCCTGGGCCACGGAACCGGCCACGAACTGATAGGCCGCCTCCTGGCTGGCCACAGCCGGCACCATTTCCGTCAAGGCTTTCTGATACTCCTGGAACTTGCCGGTAGCCGCGAGCAGATCCTCGAACTTGACGGCGTCCTTGGCGTCCACATCGCTGACCACCCGGCGCACAGCGCCCTCGGCCCGCTCCTTGCCCTTTTCCAGAAGGGGTTCGCTGCCCTTCACCTGGAGTTTGGCTTGTTCAAGCACCAGATGGAAACGCTTGACCTCGCCCGCCCAAGGCGGTGCCTGACCCAGGTCCTTCACGGCCTGGAATTCCTTGCCCATGCGCTCCAAAACGGCGAAATACGGGCCGGAGAAGGTGGGCATGCGCGCGGCCATCTTGCGCTTGTCCACATCGTCCACCAGGAAGTCGTAACCCGCGTGGAAGCCTTCGCCGAACTGCTGCCAGGAAAGATAGTACTGTTGGGCGTACCAGCTCCAGAAGGTATTCACCTTGCTCTGGAGATTTTTGGGGTTCTCCACCGCCTTGGAGATTTCCTTGACGAAAGATTCGATGGCCTGCTTGCCTTCGGTGGTGAACGCTGCGGGCACGAAGGCGTCGCGGTCGGATATCTGGCCGGCTCCGCCCCAGAAATCGTTCAGGCGCACGGGATGGAGATAGGGCCGGGTGTTGGCCCAATCCGCCAGCCACTGCATTTCGCCGTCTTTTAAAGAGGCCAGGCGGGAAAGATTCGTCTCGAAGTCGGCAAGATGCTGGGCCGAGGAGGAGCCCCAGGGCTGCCAGTACAGATAGTCAAGATAGCAATCGTTGAAGAAGGGAGCCAGCTCAGGCACCAGTTGCGGGTCGATCTGGGTGAGCACCGCATCGGGATAGGACGGAATGGATCGCATGGATGCTGGCGAAGCGCCGTCGCGTTTGGCCTTGAGCAGCTCGATGCGCCAGACCAGATGGCCGATGTACAGGCCGATGGTGGTTTCCGAAGCGCGGCTGTCCAGCTTGTCCAGGGAGGCCCGCATGGAAGCATCCAGAGGGGTGAGGATCTGGTCCTGGAAGAGCTGGCTGTAGGCCCTCTTGACCCGTTCCTCTCCGGCCAGGCTTTGATTGAGGCCCATGCGGGGCAGAAACCAGTCTTTATTCACGGTTTCCATGCGCAAAATCTGGCGACGGAACTGGTCGATGGCCAGCAGCTTGGAGTCCATGGCCCCGGAAAGCACAGGCAGGCTCGAAAACTCGCTGGAAATTGTGCGCAAGGCCCGCTCGTTCTGAGTGTAGGAGAGGGTCAGAAGCCCGGCCAGGCAGAACAATAGCAGCAGCCAAGCCACCACGCCGACGAACCGGGTGTATGAGCGCCAGCGCAGGAACTCCAGCATGGGCGTGAAGAGGTTGCGGTCCTTGGGCAGGAAGCGGGAATAGAGATCGTGCAGGAAGACGCCGCGTTCAGTAGTGGCCCGCTGGGAGAGCTGGGCGGCCACATCTTTGATGCCCTCGTCCAGGGTATGGGCCGGGCCGGACTGGCGGGCGCTGGAAAAGAACACCCCCCGGAAATAGGGGGTCTCCAGATAGGGATTCTCAGCGAACAGGGCCCCCACGAACACCGCGAGCTTCCCGCCCATCCGTCCCAGTTCGTCGGGGAGCATAAGATAGGCCGGGTCCAGGCTCTCGGGGTCGCAGGTTAGCAGAAGACGCAGATCCTTGAGGCGCGAGACCAGCCCGGTCATGGAGGTTTCAAGAACGTCGCGGGCCGGGCGCAGACGGTCGGGATTGATATCCCCCATAGCCTGAACGACGTCGTCGTCGGAGAGCAGGTCCACCAGGCCGTTCATGCCCAGCACCTGATCCATTTTGGTCACCTGCACGAACACCGGGAACTTGGCCCCGATGACCCGCATCAGTTCGTTGACCCGCCGACGCAGCCCTTTGGCATATTCGATAAGCCCGTCATCGTCGGAATCGATGGCCCGGTCGGCCGATATGGTCAGAACCAAGCCGTTTAAGGGTTCCTTGCGGCGATGCTTGACCAAAAGGGCCAGAAAGCGTTCCCACTCCTCGCGGTCCCGGGCTTCCTCCTGGGGGATGGCGTAGCGCCCGGCGGTATCGAGGATGAGGGCCTCGTCGGCGAACCAGAAATCGACGTTGCGTGTGGGGGAGATGGTCCGTTCCTGGCCCACATCGGTGAGGATGGCGGCCAGTTTGGCCCGGCGCAGGGCCAGGGATTTGCCCGAACCCGTTTCGCCCATGACCAGATACCAGGGTTTGACGTATACCGGATCGCCCTGGCGGCGCAGCTCCGAGGCGCGCAGAATGTCCACGGCCCGGGCGAAGCGGTCTTCCAGGTCGTGCAGGTGGCGCATCTGTTCGCTCTGGGCGTTGGAGATGGCGGCTGTGTCCTGCTCGACGATGTGCTTGACGAAATCACGCTCTCTGCGACGGAAGTACCAGCGTTTGAGAAAGATGGAGAAGGCGATAAGCCCAACAGCGCCAAGGCCGATGGCTACGGCGGCCCACCAGGGCCAGCCCCGCCACTGGGCCAGATACCACGCGCCCGCGCCGATGCCCGCAAGCAACAGAAGCCAAAGGAAGACTTTGAGGATCACCAGCAGGATGTTCTTCATTTACCGCCCAGAAAGCCCGCGAGTTCGCCGGACAGTATGAAGGTGTAGGCGTAAAACAGCACGGTCACAGCCAGAACCGGCAAGCCCAGAACGACCATGTCCGCCCAGTCGAGCCCCCGCCAGAACCGGCGGCGCAATCCGTGGTTGACGGGCTCGGAATACAGGCCGGGAAACAACACGCCGCCCGCAACCTTGCCGTAGCCCGGCCCGGATGCCAGGGCGGCGTCCAGTGCTCTTTGCCGCAGGAGCTTGAGCGCAGGGCGGTCGTCGGGATGGAAATACCGGCCAGTGAACCCCAGCATGAGCACCAGGGCGAAAACTTCCAGCACGCCCTTGAGGCCGATGCCGGTATCGCTCTCTGCCGGAGCCTTCTCGAACACGGCGGGTTTGGCCGAAATCTCGGGCAAGGGGGACTGCGGGCAGGAGCCTTCGGGCTGTTCTTCCTCCAGGCCGAAGCTCAGGTCGTCCACGCTGGTCAGTTCACCAGGGACCAAGGGCGCGCCGTCGGAGCGGGTTTTGGCCAGCAGGGCTTCCAGCCGCTCAAAGCACTCGTCGCCGGCATTCACCGTGCCGTACACCACTCGTTGCAAGGGCTGGTGCAGCCACAGAGCCTTGCCATCCCAGGCGGAGCCCAGCACGGCCTCGTCCATCCAGGCGCAGACCGCGAACCGGGCGTCCTGGAATTCCTGGGCGGCCACGCCCAAGACCTTGGCCATGCGCCCAGCCCCGTTGAGCAGGTCTTCCACTTTGGCCCGGGTGGCGGCGTAATCGGGAAAATCCTGGGGTTTGCGCACCACGTCGAGCACATAGGTGACCGGCTCGATGAAACTGTCGATCAGGCGCACTTATTTGCCCCTCAACACCGCGATGTGCACGCTGAGGTCTTCGGGCGGGTTGTCCCAGAACATGGCCAGGGACTTGTTGCGGGCCACATCAAGCCACAGCGGGTTGGTGGCGTCCACCAGGAAGTAATGGGTGCCGGAGCGTTTGGGCAAACCGGCCGGGGGATTCTTGGAATGGGTCAGCGGAAGGCCCGGCACGGCCTTGACCAGAAGCGTGGCCATGAGGGGCGTGGCGCAGAGCTTGACCGTAGAAAGCACGGTCTGGGGAACGGTTTCGGGAGACTGTTCGGTGCGCACGATCAGCCAGAAGCGGTTGATGGGGCGGAAAACCCGCTCAGGCAGCTCGCCGATGAAATAGCTGTCCTTTTTCACCAGGGCGGCCAGCAGCTCGATGGAGGTGCCGATACCTTCGATCATGCGCTCAATGAGCTGCCGGGCAGCCAGGAAACAGCCGGAGAGATTTTCATGGTCGTAGACAGGCACGGCCCGCTCGCCGTCGGAGCGCTCGGTGGTGGCCCCGAAATCCTCGGCAAAGGTGGAAAGCTCGCCCAAAAACTGAAGCAATGTGCCGTAGACGTCCCACGGGTGCACCTTGCCCGATCCCACATAGTGCCCAAGCAGCGGCACGTACCGGTTCAGGGTCATGAGCGCCAGCAGGAAGACCATGTAGCCGGGGTCGAACTCCTTGGCCGTGAGTTCGCCGCGCATTTTGTAGTCTTCCAGGGCGCGGGCACGGGAGGTGACCAGATCGCCCACGTCCCGCACCAGTTTGTCGAGCACCGGGCTGGAATCAATGGTCAGGCAGGGGGGGATGAAATCGGTGGTGTACTTCACCTTGTCGCCCTCGCGCACCAATTGTCCCACGGCAATGAGCCCGAAGGCGTTCAGGCCCGGCAGTTCGTGCTCGAAAAAAATGGTCAGGGCGTATTGCAGCAGCTTTACCCCGCCGTCGGGCCCTTCGCCGTGCTGATCGGGCAGCATGTCGGGATCGGCCTTGGTGAGGTACATAGTGGCGGGAGGGCCGGAGAGCTCCAGTTCGTTCACGATGGTCACGTTGGATTTTTCCGGAGCGAAGCGCTTCATGCCAACATAAATGGTAACGGGCTTGTCGGTCTCCAGCACCGCATCGTCCAGGGCTCTGGGGCTCAGTACGGCGTTGCCAGGATACCGGACAAATGGGCCGTCGGGGAAGAACGCCTCCAGCCGGGAAATCTCCACCTTGCGGGCAGCCAGGGCGTCCTCTCGGAACTCAAGGGCTCCAATTCCCCAGAAATGGCGCAGAGCGTAGCTGTTCTGGGCAACGGTCCTGGCGTGGTTGTGCCCGTCCATCAGCTGGAAATGCTGAGGGGTAAGAAAAAGTCCCTGATGCCAATACAGCGGCGACTGTGCGCTCAAGAGCCGTCTCCCATGGTCTGGATGCCGGTTTTTCCCAGCAGGATTTTCTTGGCCAGCTTTCCGGGTTCGTAGGTGGTGTCTTTCCACCACAACCAGCCGGAAGTATTGGAATTGACGGGAATTTCGTACACCCTGGTGGCCGCGCCCAGGTTGAGGTCGTAGTAGCCGCAGGCCACGGCCAGGAACTTGGCCTTCTCGTTGCGGTCGAAGGTGACCACCTCGTTGCGGCCCGGCTGCACGATCACCCGTTGAAAGCTGACCACGCTGGCATCGAAACTGGCGCACTCCAGCAGTTTGGATATACCCGGAGCCGTGGCCGCCAGTTGTTGGTAGGCCGTCGGGCTCTGCAACTGGTAGACGCAGATTGAAAGCGTGTGGGACGCGCCTTCATATTCATTCAAAAAGGGGTCGGAAACAAAGGTAAGTTCCATAGCCTTGGGAGCGAAAGCCCAATTCATAGTCTGCGGGCTGTTCGAGGGATTGGTGTATTGCGAAGGCGGGGCGGATTTGCCGCCGCCGCAGGCCGCAGGCACAAGCACCAGCAGCACAAAAAGAACACACCAGCGTATCATGGAATCCTCCAAGGATGAATACAGGCGAAATTTATCACAACGACATCCGTCATGGGCGAACCACGTCCCAAAAGTCAAGGGATAACCCGGTGAAACCACCGGTCCAGGGTCTTATGCTGCTACCCTTTCACAAAGGCGCAGATGCTACCGCTTTATCGTGAAGGTTTTGGCCTGTCTCTCGGCCTGCGCTTTCTGCCTGGGATTCAGTTTGGTTTCGGCGTAGGCGAGGTTCGTCTTCGCCTGGGCCTGGCCTTGGGCCGTTGCCAGCAGAAGCCACGCATACCCCGCCACCGGATTCTTGCGCACCCCATTGCCTTCAAAACAGCGGACGCCCAGCTCATTCTGGGCCTCGGCGTCGCCCTGCTCCGCAGCCTTGGTGAGCCATTTTCCAGCCTCGGACAGATTCTGTTTCACGCCCTGCCCTTTGGTAAGAAGCATGGCCAGTCGATACTGGGCCTCGGGGTTGCCCAGGTCCGCTGCACGACGGTACCAGAGCGCCGCCTGTTCCGAAGACGCCACCAGGCCATTGCCCTCACCGTACCACCGGGCCAGGACGCGCATGGCCTGGATGTCGCCCCCGGCTGCGGCCTTTTCCATCCAGGACGCGGCCACTGCCGGGTCTTTCTGAACGCCCAGGCCTTTGTCGTATTTTACCGCCAGGTTGAACTGGGCGTCGACATCACCCTGCTCGGCGGCCTTCTGATACCAGCGGGCCGCTTCGGTCGGATTGGGGTGCATCCCCTGCCCTTTGTCGAGCATGACGCCCATCTGGAACTGGGCCGCAGCCACGCCGCCCTCGGCGGCCTGATGCAGCCACTTGGCCGCTTCCTGGGCATTGGCGGAAACGCCTTCCCCCTTGTAGAGGGCCATGCCCAGTGCGTACTGGGCGCGCTGATCGCCGTGTTCGGCGGCCTTGCGATACCACTGTTCGGCCTGAGCCTTGGATGCGCCTTGAATTTTGCCGTCGGTGTGGAGTTCGGCCAGAGCGTATTGGGCGGCTACCTCGCCCAGTTCGGCCGCGCGGGACAAGGCCTTAACTGCCTCGTCAGGCTCCTTGGCCAGCTTGGGCTGGGCCACCAGCAGCATACCCAGATGATACAGGGCCGCTGGCTGTTCCTGCTTGCCGGCCATGCGGAACCATCTGGCTGCCTCTGAAGGATTCTTGCCGCCCTGCTGCCCCAGCTCGTAGAACAATCCGAGATAAAACTGGGCCGAAGCGTCTCCAGCCACGGCCAGCGGACGCAACTGTTTGAGAACGCTGGCGCGATCCGCCTGATTGTAAATGGCTTCGGCATTCTGCGCATGGGCCACGCCATGCATGTCCACCATGCACAACACGAGCAGCAGGATAATTCCGCATCTGCCAAGCGACATTATTTTCACCTTGTTGCGGTTCTTCTCCGAGAGGTATTTCCTCTACGTCATGATGCAAAATCCTTCAATACCCTCTTGAAGCTTTTTCGCACACAGGTTAGAGTACTGTTGCGCGTGTAGATGATGATGCGCATGTTTTCTCAATTTCCCAAGGATCCCCTGATGTTTTTAGCCAAGGCCGCCGGATACTCCCGCACGTTTTATCTCACTGCCGTATTGATTTGGACATCGGCTGTAGGACTGATGTTCATAACTGCGGTGTGGGGCGGCTTCTACGGCATGATGGATGCCGTGATGCGCGGCAGAGAGGCCAGGCATCTGGCCCAATCGTACACCGATAACACCGCCGCAAGCGCCTTGGCCCCGCACACTGTGGAACCGAACCCCTTTGAGAACACCGTTGCCCCCACGACTCCAGCCGGATGGGCCGTAGCAGAAGCCGAAAAAGGCTTCGACGCGCTGGAAATCCGCATCGAAAAGCTGTTTCACAAAAAACCGGCCCCAACGGCGATCCCTATCCCGCTCCCGGCCCCGGTCCCCGTGCCGACGCCGGTTCCGGCGGCCAAGTCGGAAATCCGCCAGCCTGTCAAAGCCGCCCCGTCAGCGCCGGCCCTCATGCAGGGCGAGGCAGGGGAAATCAAGGCCCTGAAATTCCAGACCGGAACCAACCGCTTCGACATGAGCGTCTCCACCTACGGCACGCCCGACAAGGTGACGTTCTTCTATCTCGACAACCCCCGGCGGTTGGCCATCAATATCGCCGGCCCCTGGCGCAACGCCGCCCAGCGCAACGAGGACATCTCCACCGGCCCCATCTCGCGGGTGGCAGTGGGCGAACACCCCGATTATGTGCGCATCACTCTGCACTTCCGCGACCCCAACGCCCCAAAACCCGGCGACCCGGTGCTCACCAAAGCCAAAGACGGCCTGACTATGGTGCTGACCACCAAGTAAGGCGGGCGGAGGCCTCCGGCGGCCAAAGGGCCAATGGCCCTTTGGAATCCCTTATATTTTCAGTGGATTTTTGACGATCTATGGGTTTTGACACTGCCCTCTGAGTGGCCTTTGTTGAGGACCGGCACGGCGTGCCGGTCCTGAACAAAGGCCACTGTATCTTTCCTGTATTTCCACTTGCCGTTAGTGCTTGTCCAAACCGTGCGGACTGACGTAGAGTACTATCACGGTTCCCGTTCCCCCCGCTTGGGGGGTCCGGGGGTGGCATTCCACCCCCGGCCGCCGGAGGCATATTCAACATCCCCCAGGCCTGCGAACGAACTCCCCGGAGGCATCATGCACCACGCCAAGACTGTCCAGACCGCATCCCCCAACATGGAATACGGCCACATCATAAGCCGGGAAGCTTCCCTATTTCTTGTCAACACCTCGTTTGGCGAAGTCTCCGCCGTGCGGGCCGCCAGTTGTCTGTTGGAACCTGCCAGCGGGGACAAAGTGCTCCTGGCCGTGGACATCCACGGGGGAGCGTATGTTCTTGCCGTGCTTGAGCGCGACGAAAGCCTGGCGGCGGAGCTTGCCGTGGACGGCGATGCGCGGCTGACAGCGCGCGGTGGCAGCCTGACCCTCACTGCGGAGCGCGATCTGGCGCTGGCCTGCGGCGATACCTTGAGCGCCGTGGCAGACAGCGTCACCGTGCATGCCGGACGGGGCGCGGCGGTTATCGAACGGTTGAGCGTGGTCGGGCGCAGCTTAAAGACGCGCTTCAAACGGGTAAAATCCGTGGCTCAGAGCGTCGATCTGGCCTGTCGCAGCTACACCCAGCGCCTGACCGAGAGCTTCCGGTTCGTCAAGGAACACGACGAGGTACAGGCGGGCTCCCAGCGAGTGCTGGTGGAAGAACTCATGGCTTTGCACGCCAAAAACCATTCCGTCATGGCCGAAGAACAGGTGGTGATCAACGCCGAGCAGATCCATCTGGGATAGCGGCCCGCCACCGACCGCAGAGCGCTCTTTTCAGCGAAAGGATTACCATGGCCCAGAATACTCCCGCATTCACCTTCAGCGTGTCCACGTTGGACCACGACACCTTCCATGTGGTTCGTTTCGAAGGGTCCGAAGGGTTGTCCAAACTCTACGAATTCGAGATACTGCTGCTCTCGGACAACGCCTCCATCGACTTTGGCAAGGCCCTTAAGGGCACGGCTACGTTGAGCATCAAACGCGGGCAGCAGGATGTGCAGTGGCACGGCATCCTGCGCGATTTCCAGCAGTTGCAGCGCATGGACAAGCATGTCTACTACCGGGCCATTCTTACCCCCAAGGCCTGGTGGCTCACCCAGACCCGGCACAACCAGATCTTTCTCGACAAGGACGTCTCCGGTTTCCTGCGCGATGCCTTGTCTGACGGGGGGCTCTCCTCGGGCCTGGATTATGAGCTGCAACTCAACCAGTCCTACGCCAAGCGCGAATACGTTTGCCAGCACGACGAGACCCACTTCAACTTCGTCTCCCGCTGGATGGAACGCTTCGGCTTGTATTACTATTTCGACCAGAGCGGCCAGGCGGAAAAGATGGTCATCGTGGACAGCCTTTCGGCCCACGCGCCGCACCCGGCAGGCGACACGCTGCTGTACGCCGAGCCTTCGGGGCTTGATGCCAACATCGCCGGGAAGGCCGCCAAGAACTTCCAGTGCGCCCAGCGCCGCCTGCCCAAAGACGTACTGGTGAAAGACTACAACTACAGCATGCCCTCGGTGACCATTGAAGGCAAAGCACAGGTGAGCCAGGACGGCATGGGCACCATGTATTACCACGGCGATCACCTGCGCACCAACGACGAGGCCGCGATGATCGCCAAGGTGCGGGCAGGGGAATTGCTCTGCCGGGAAAAGATATTCTCCGGGGAATCCAATGCAGGGTTTCTGCAACCGGGCTACACCGTGGAACTCAAAGACCACTACCGCGACAGTTTCAACCAGAACTATCTGGTGACGGACGTGAAGCACCAGGGCTCCCAGGAGGCATGGCTCACCAGCGGTCTGGGCCTTACGGTCCAGGGACTGGGGGATGCGCTCTTTTACCGCAACACCTTTGAGGGCATACCGGCCTCGGTGCAGTTCCGCGCCCAGTACGAAACTGAAAAACCGCGCATTTACGGGGCCTTGAACGCCAAAGTGGATGCCCAGGGCTCAGGCGAATACGCCGAGCTCGACAGCCAGGGCCGCTATAAGGTCATACTGCCCTTCGACCTGTCGGGCCGCAAGGAGGGCCACGCCTCGGCCTGGGTGCGCATGGCCCAGCCCTATGCGGGCCAAGGCCACGGCATGCACTTCCCCCTGCACAAGGGTACCGAGGTAATGCTCATCCACTACGAGGGCGACCCGGACCGCCCGGCCATCGCCGCCGCCGTGCCCAACGCCGAGACAACCTCCATGGTCACCAGCCAGAACCAGACCATGAACGCCATCACCACCTCGGGCGGCAACCAGATTCACATGGAAGACATGGACGGCTCCCAGCGCATCCTGCTGTCCAGCCCCACCCAGTCCACCTTCGTGCGCATTGGCTCCCACAACGACCCTGACGACCCGCCCGAATCCGAACCGCCCAAATCCAACTGGGAGCAGGCCATGGACCCCGATGGCCTGAAGCTCTACTCAGCCGGTCCGCTGACCATCAAGGCGGCCTACAGTTTCGAGCTGATCCTGGGCAACAAAAACGAGATCACAGTGGGAGTGCTCACTGACAACGTGCTCCTGGAGCGCCATATCACCACCATCGGCTTCTTCACCGAAATCGATCTGGCCCTGCACGGCCGCTATGGCCCGGAAATCCATGAACTCAAGGGCTCCGTGCAGGAGGCGGCCGCAGCCAAGGAGCAGGCCTTCACCAACCTTGAGCAACTGGTGGGCCAGCACACAACCACCATCGGGCAGCACACAACCACCATCGGGCAACACACAAATACAATTGGCGACCATACGAATACAATTGGCCAGCATACCCAGACCATCGGCGACCACACGAATACAATTGGCCAGCATACCCAGACAATTGGCGACCACACGAATACAATTGGCCAGAACACCCAGACAATTGGTGATCACACGAACACCATTGGCCAGCATACCCAGACCATCGGCGACCATACCAACACCATCGGTCAGCATACACAGACCATCGGCGACCACACCCAGACCATCGGACAGCTCACCCAGACTGCCGCCGACGTCACTCGGCTGGCCGAAAACGTCTCCGTGCTGGCCACGGCCATCGAATACATCTGAGTGAAAAGGAACCACTCCTCGGACTTTCAAACTTTCTAGCAACCGGACGTCTTATGGCCGACATCGCCAAACAGAAATTCAGTTTCGAGGTACAGGGTTTCGACAAGGACACCTTCCACGTGGTCCGTTTCACCGGCCAGGAAGGGCTGTCCATGCTCTACCGTTTCGAAATCATCCTGGTGGCCCAGGACAAGAAGGTCGATTTCGACAAGGCCCTGTCCAACACGGCAACCTTCACCATCATGCGCAGCCAGGGAGACATCCCCTTTCACGGCATCCTGGAGCGCCTGGAGCAGTTGCAGCACTCCGGCCCCAACACCTACTACCGGGCCGTGCTGGTACCCAAGGCCTGGTGGCTCACCCAGACCGTGCACAACCAGGTATTTCTGCAAAAGGACAACCAGGCCTTCCTCGCCGATGTCCTCAAGGACGCAGGGCTCAGCGACGGGCTGGATTTCTCCGTGGAACTCAAGGAGAGCTACCCCACCTGGGAGTACGTCTGCCAGTACGGCGAAACCCACTTCGCCTTCGTCTCCCGCTGGATGGAGCGTGACGGCCTGTATTATTTCTTCCAGCAGACCGATTCGGGCGAGAAGATGGTCATCACCGACAACCTGACCGCCCACGCCCCCATGGAACAGGGCAAGGACTTCCGCTACGAACCGCCCTCCAATATGGCCCTGGGCCACGAGGACGAAGTGGTCTCGGATTTCACCCTCCAGCAGCAGCGACTGCCCAAGACCGTGCAGCTCAAAGACTACAACTACGAGACCCCCTCCCTGGAAGTGATCGGAAAGGCCCAGGTGAGCCAGAATGGCCGGGGCATGGTCTACCTCTACGGACTGCACTTCCTCACCCCGGACGAAGGCGACACCCTGGCCAACATCCGCGCCCAGGACCTGCAATGCCGCGAAAAAATCTTCAGCGGTGTCAGCGCCATTCCCTTCGTGCGGCCCGGCTACACCTTCACCCTGGCGAACCACTACCGCGACGACTTCAACCAGCGCTACCAGACCATCACCGTCAGCCACGAAGGCTCCCAGGAGGCCTATCTGGTGACGGGCCTGGGCCTGCGCGTGGAGGCCGAGCACGATTCCCTGCTGTATTATCGCAACAGCTTCACCGCCATCCCGGCCAATGTGCAGTTCAGGCCCAAATTCGAAACCCCCCGCCCCAACATCTCCGGCACCTTGAACGCCAAGGTGGATGCAGCAGGCAGCGACCAATACGCCGAAGTGGATTCCCAGGGGCGCTACAAGGTCATCCTGCCCTTCGACCAGTCGGGCCGCAAGGACGGCCAGGCCTCGGCCTGGATTCGCATGGCCCAACCCTACGCCGGGCAGAACTTCGGCATGCACCTGCCCCTGCATAAAGGTGCCGAGGTGTTGCTGTCGTTCATCGACGGCCATCCCGACCGGCCCCTCATCGCCGCAGCCGTGCCCAACCCCGAGACTCCGAGCCCGGTCAACGATCAGAACCAGACCATGTCCTGCCTGACCTCGGCCGGAGGCAACAACATTCATATCGAAGACAAAGAGGGCTCCCAGCGCATCCTGCTGCACTCAACAGCCAAAGGGGATTTCATCCGCATCGGCGCGCATAACGATCCTCCGAGCTTCGGCGACGTGATAACCGACATGGCCACCGACGGCATCAACCTGACCACGCCCCAATGGTTCAACGTCAAAGCCGAATTCGCCAACCAGATCATCCTGGGGGACAACACCCAGCTCACCGTCGGGCTGTTCTCCTGTAGCTTCATCGGCGCCAGCGTCACCTTGAACGTGGGCGCGTCCATCACCACCAACTGCGCCGTGCATACGGAATTTTCCCCGGTCTGGTACGAAATTCGCGGCAGCGTCCGGGACGCCGCCGCAACCAAGGAAAAAGCCTACGGCGACCTGACCGCCATGGTGGGCGAACACACCAAACTCATCGGCGACGGAAATACCGTCACCGGCACGCTAACCACCACCGTTGGTGACCACACCAAAACCATCGGCGCACACACCAAACTCATCGGTGACGAGACAAAAACAACCGGGACACTCCTGACAACCGTGGGCGAGCACACCAAGACCATCGGTGAACACACCGAAACAATTGGTGCGCACACCAAAACCATTGGCGAACACACGGAAACAATTGGTGCGCATACCAAAACCATTGGCGAGCATACCAAAACAGTCGGTGAACACACCGAAACAATCGGCTCCCTGACCAAGATGGCCGGGCAGGTCAGCCAGTTGGCCGAAAACGTCTCCGTGTTGGCTACAGCCATCGAATACATTTAACGCCCCGGAAAGGTTTATGAAGATACTTAAAGACGCCCACCACTCCCCCATGTTCCTGCCGCTGGCCCTTCTGGGCAAGATGCGCCTGGCCTGCACGGTGATGGTCTACTTCGATCTGGACCAGCCCGATGCCGGGCTGCCCGACCGGGAAATGTGGACCCAAATCATGCCCCTGTTGCCCCAGCCGCCGGTGCTCGATCCGGGGTTGCCCAAGCCCAGGGCCGAGGTACTGGTGGCAGGCAAGTGCTTCGCCCCCAAGGGAGCGCCCCGGCAAGCCGCCCAGATCAACGTCAGCGTGGGCGATATCCGCAAGACCATCACGGTCTTCGGCGACCGCTACTGGCGCAAGACCGGCGGAGCCACCTACGCCATCAGCGACCCGGTGCCGTTCACGGCCATGCCTGTCACCTGGGAGCGGGCCTTCGGCGGACCGGGCGACCCGCGCAATCCCAAAGGCATGGGCATGGCTCCCATTCGCCTGCCTGACGGCTCCGAAGCGGTGCCGCTGCCCAACCTGGAGATGCCCGGCCAGCTCACCGGTTCCCTGGCGGACCGCCCCACTCCAGCCGGACTTGGAACCCGCGAGGTGACCCACCCCGACCGCCAGGCCAAGGCCGGAACCTACGACGCGGCCTGGCAGAAAGACCGCTGGCCCTACTATCCCGACGACCTCAATCCAGAATTCTTCCTGGCAGCGCCCCAGGACCAATGGCTGCCCGAATATCTGGCCGGAGGCTCGGCCATCGAGATCACCAACATGCATCCAGAGCGCCAGGCTCTGTTTTCACGGGTGCCCAATCTGCGGGTGCGGCTCTTCCTCACCCGCAAGGCAGGCCTCAAGGCCCCGCCGGAACAGGATACCTTCGAGGAAGTGAAAACCCGCATCGACACCCTGTGGCTCTTCCCGGAAATAGTGCGCGGCGTGGCCATATTTCGGGGCATGGTGGATACCACTGACGACGAAATGCGCGACATCCGCTACGTCTACATGGCCACCGAAGCCGCGGGCGAGGCCCCCAAAGACCACGCCTACTATCTGGAAGCCCAGACCAAGCGCCTGGAGGCCATGAAGCCGGTGAAGCCGGTCATCCCGGACGTCAACGCCATGGTGGACCGGGAACTCCTGAAATTCCGACGTGTTGGCAAGACCATCGCCGAGGCCAAGGCCAAGGCCATGGGCCAGGTGCCCGTGATGCCCCGCGAGCCGCAAGAAATAGGAGCCATGGGTCAGCAGACCATTTCCGCAGGCATGGCCGTGCTGGACAAGATGGAAGCCATGGCCCTGGACATGCGCCAGAAATTCGGCTGGCGCGCCACCCTGGATCCGGCCTCCTTTGCTCCCAAACGCGCCAAATTGGCTGCTGACGCCGCCCGCATCCAGGCCACCACGGATAAAGCCGCTGCCACCAAAGCCTCCATGCTGGCAAAACAGGCGGAGATGGCCAAGAGCATGGGCGCATCCCTCAAAGCCAGTACGACGCCCGAACAGCTGGCCAAGGCGGGCATCGACCCGGACAACCTGCTGCCCGGCTCCAAAAGCCTGGGGCCATGGCACGACGCCGGTTTCCCCTTTGTGGTGGGCTGCCGCAGGAATCTGGAAAACGATCCGGCCCTTATAGCCCGGCTCAAGGCTCAGGGGTTTTCCACCCGGACCCTGGGCAATGCCTGGCTGGGCTACAACCCTGAAGAAATCCGGCAGGATGCTGCTTCATGGGGCCTTGCGCCGGGCGAGCTGGCCTTGCCAGCCGGGCTGGTGCTGCCCCGCTTCAACGGCAAAACCCTCTCCACCATCCGCATCATGGATACCGCCAGCGCCCAGAGTCCGGCAACCGGGGCTGGCGGCGAAGTGCTCGCCGGCAATCTGGTCCCCGGTTCCGATGCAGCCGCCAGATGGCTGCCCGCGGCCGACGACCCGGCTCCGGTGGTGATAACCCCCACGGGCCTGGAGGCTCTGCTTCTGGAGCAGGAAACAGGCGACGTGTGCGCCGTGACCGCCCTGGCAAAGCCCACGGACGCCCCTAACCCGGAAGCGGCCAAAGCCCTCAAGACCGCGCCGGTGGTGCTGGTGGTCACCCCGGCTGTTGCACCCGGCACAGCTGGCGCGGCCGAGAATCTCTCCCCGGCAACGCCCTGGCTTGCCCTCTCGCCCAAGGCCCAGTGGCTGGTGCTGCCCAAGGGCAACACGGTTCTCGACGCCAAAAAGCACGGCTACAGCCTGCGCGATGCGGTGCTCGACGCCATCCCCGCTGCCGTGCTCGGCCTCCCCGAAAACGTTCCCGCCCCGGCCTACGGGCCGGTCCCCCCGCGCAAACGCCCGGCCATGCCCGATGTCAAAGGCATGATCCAGGCCTCCTTTGCCGAGATCAAAGGGTTCCACGAGGCCAAGTTCGACGGGCTCAAGGCCTCCATGAAGGAAATCGAGAATCAGGCCAGGGCGGAGATGACCAAACACGGCCTGGATTACGACACCGTGATGGCCGAAGCCGCAGCGGCCCCGCGCACTCCCTACGACGAGATGGGCAAAAAGACGGCTGCGGACATCCTGTCCAAACGCGACAGCCTGAAGGCCCAGGGAGTACTCACCAGCGAAAACGAAGCCACCATGACCAAAGCCGCCCAGCAGGCCCAGCAGTTGGGGACCGAATCCGAAGCCCGCTGGCAGGCCGGGCAGCAGCAACTGGCCGCTGCCAAAGAGAAAATCGCCGCCGTCAAGGCCGCCAAGTCCGGCCAGATGCCCGAAGGCATGAAGGCCAAGCTCAAGGACGCAGGCATGGACCCGGACCTCATGGTGGCCCGAACGCGCGAGGAGGTCATTTCCATGTACGCCGCCGGGCAGCCTCTCACCCAGGCCATCCTTGCCAATGTGGACCTCTCTGACCTGAACCTTTCCAACGCGGATTTCACCGGCTGCCGCCTTACCGGAACCAAGTTCATGAAGAGCGACCTCACCGGTTGCGTCTTCGTCAAGGCCATGGCCCAAAACGCCGATTTCTCCGGGGCCACCCTGACAGGGGCGCGCATGGAGCAGGCCATGCTCATGAAAACCAGCTTCAAGAAGGCCAACCTCTCCGGGGCAAACCTCTATCAGGCCAGCCTCAACCAGGCCGACATGGAGGGGGCCAACCTCTCCGGGGCAAACCTGCGCCAGGCCAGCCTACAAAAGGTCAACCTACAGAAGGCCGTGCTCTCCGGGGCCAACCTGGCCCTGACGGTAATCGACAAAGCCGAGGCCACGGGCGCGATCTTCCGCGACACCCGCTTCGAGCGCTGCATGCTGCGCTCCATGAACATGGACGGGGCCGACTTCTCCGGCGCAACCTTCGAGAGCGCCCAACTGGACAAGTGCCTTGGCAAAGCAACCATTTTCGCCGGGGCGTCTTTCCACAAGGCCGCCATCGCCTCCTGCCAACTGCCGGGGGCCGATTTCACCGAGGCCAGGGCCGACCTGCTGCACATCCGCCAGTCCGCCCTGCCCGGAGCGATCTTCCGGCGGGCGGATTTCACCCGCTGCCGCATTGAAGAATCCGACCTCACCCGCTGCGACCTTCAGACCGCCAGGTTCCGCCGCAGCGGGTTCCCCAAATCCGACCTGGAAGGAGCCAACCTCCGTCAGGCCGATCTGCTGCTGGGTTCCCTGGCCAAGACCCGCATCGTGGGGGCCGATCTGGAAGGCGCCAACTGCTTCGGCGTGGATTTCCACAAGACCGTGGTGGGCAAAACCCGCTTCGACCGCACCAACTTGAAAATGACCGCCCTTTACAACCGCACCGACCTCCTCGAGTAAACCATGACACAAAATGATATCGTCACCGCCGCCCGCAACGGCCAGGCCTTCATCGGCACGGACCTCGCCGGAGCAGATCTGGCCGGAGCGGACCTCTCCGGCGGGCGTTTCGAGGCCGTAAGCTTCAAAGGGGCCAACCTGACCGGAGCCTTGCTCAAAAACGCCGGATTCAAGAAGTGCGATTTCTCAGGAGCCATGCTCGATTCCTGCGACCTTACCAAGATGGACCTCTCGCGCTCCCTCTTTGCCGGAGCCAGCCTGAAGAACATCACCACCCATATGACTCTGCTGGGCCGCTCGGATTTCACCGGCGCTGATTTCACCGGCGCAACCCTCTTCTGGGCCGTCATGGAAGGCACGCTCTTGGCCGGAACCAGATTCCCCGGCGCGCGCCTGGAAAAGCTCACCCTGAACAAAGCCGACCTCACCGGGGCGGATTTCTCCGGGGCCACCCTGCACAAGGTGCTCTTCAGCGGCTGCACCTTCAAAGGGGCCAAGCTCCGCGACACCACTCTGAACAAGGTACTCCTCTCAGGCTGCGACCTCACCGGGCAGGATTTCTCCGGCCTGACCCTCAAGCAGGTCAACTTCTCAGGCTCCAACCTGGCCGGGGTCAACTTCTCCAAGGCCAAGATCACCTATTGCCATTTCGGAAAAGCCAACCTCGAAGGCGCGAACCTTTCCAAGGCCGACGGTTCAAAATCGCTCTTCCAGGGGGCCAAGCTCAAAGCCGCCAACTTGAGCGGCGGCGTGTTCGTCAGCAGCGTCTTCTCCGAAGCAGATTGCTCCAGTGTGGATTTTTCCGGGGCGAACCTGCTGCACGGCCAGTTTGCCAACGCAACCTGCCGGGGCGTCAAATTCACGGGCTGCGACCTGCGCCACGCGGATTTCTCCCACGCCGACGCCACGGCGGCGGATTTCAGCCGCGCCAATCTGACCATGGCCAACCTGCATCTGCTCAAAGACGAACACGCTCTCTACGATAATACCGAACGCACCCTGGTGCGCCCAACCAACAAGGACCTGGCCGAAGCCGAAACCTTCAACCCCGGCCCGGCCGCCTAACGGAGGAAATCCACATGTTCATGCTCACCCTTGGTTCCGGCGTGGATTTCGCCTTTCCCGACGTCTGTATCACCCCGGTCGGCCCCATCCCCGTGCCCATCCCCTACCCCAACATCTCGGAAACCATCACCACACAGCCGGCAGCGGATAACATCACCATCGACTGCATGCCGGTCATCAACCTCATGAGCATGGGACTGGTGAGCGAAGGCGACGAACCCGGCGTGGAGATGGGCGTGGTGTCACACATGGAATCGGGCATGACCGATTACACCCTCGGCTGCGTGACCATCTTCGTGGGTGCGGCCCCGGCACAACGCTTAACCAGCCTCACCCGCCAGAACTGCCTGGTCGAACTGCCCAACGCCGTGGGCATGACCATCGCCCCCAGCCAGGTGACGGTGCTGGCGCTGGGGTGAGGGTGGGAGAGAGAAGAAGAGTGAGAGTTGGAGAAGAGTGAGAGTCGGAGAAGAGTGAGAGTCGGAGAAGAGTGAGAGTCGGAGAAGAGTGAGAGTCGGAGAAGAGTGAGAGTCGGAGAAGAGTGAGAGTAAGGGGGGCGCTGCCCCCCAGCCCCCGCCGGGGGCGCAGGGCGCCCCC
>JBBRUD010000063.1:0-25553 GCA_038248065.1 Desulfovibrionales bacterium
GCCTCCGGCGGCCAGAGGGGGCGCTGCCCCCTCTGGACTCCCCCGCCGGGGGGCCAATGGCCCCCCGGACCCCCCTTAGAGCTTTGCGACGGCCCGCCATTATTTTGTCGCCGCGCAAAAGACTGGAGATGGGAGAAGGCTGGGGACAGCGTCCCTGGAGAGAACGTCTCTAGTGCGAGGCGTATCGCACGCCGGTCAGTTCTTCCGACATCCTCCACAAACGGGCGGAAATTGTGGCGTCTTTGGACCGTTTGCTGGGCTCGACGGACTTGGGAAACCCGGTAAGACCCAGGCAGCCGTCCGGGCCGATGTATTCGCCGCCGCGAAGGGACGGTTCCGTAGCGGCGAAGAGTGATGGCAGTGCGCCTTGCCAGGGTTCCATGGCGAATAGGCAGTTGAATCGACGTGCGCTGGTGTGCTGTTGCAAGTTGGTGGCGGTCCAGCCTGGATGCGCCGCCGCAGCTGTCAGCGTTGTCTTGCCGTTGCCGTAACGTTTGTGCAGTTCGTGCATGAAGTACATGTTGGCCAGTTTGCTGTCGCAATAGGCTTTCCAGTTGCTGAGGCAGTGGCAGTGACAAGCGCAACGCCGTGACGCGTTCGGTCGAATATCTCCTTCTGGAATGTTGCCAAGCGTGTGGGCGCTGCTCGACACCACCACGATGCGTGGCGAGGGAGCTTCGAGCAGCCTGCCAAGCAGCAGGCCGGTCAGGGCGAAATGGCCCATATGGTTGGTGCCCATCTGTACTTCAAAACCGTCCACCGTGGTGGCCTTCGGCGGCACCATGATCCCGGCGTTGTTTATGAGCATGTCCAGGCGTGGATGGCGGGCCAGAAACGCAGCGGCGAAATCGCTCACCGAAGCCAGGTCGGCCAGATTCAACGGCATACATTCCACGCTGCCGGCAACGCCCAGCGAGCTGATTTGCGCGCAAGCCTGTTCGCCTTTTCCCTGGTCGCGGCAGGCAAGCACGACATGCGCTCCCTTCCGGGCCAGAGCCTTGGCCGTTTCAAACCCTATGCCGCTGTTGGCTCCGGTGACGATGACCGTCTTTTCTGCCTGAGACGCCATTTTCTGCGTTGTCCATTGCATGGTATTCTCCGTTCATTTCGTTTGTTTGTAAATTCGACACATATCGAACAATAATGTTAAAAAAATTGGCGGGTTCCTTGCCTCAACACCACCAAACAACACGCTGGGAACGCTTTCCAACAGCATTCCCAAGTGCCTATAAGGGGTTCCAAAGGGCTATTAGCCCTTTGGCCGCCGGAGGCTCTTCTCTCCAGTATTGCCTTTTGACCGTCGGGGTCTCCTCTGTTCCGTCTTCGCTCCTCCTCACCTCAAGGCAGCAGCTTCTTCACTTCATCCCATACCGCCGGGTTGGCTTTGGCCGTCAGGAACTTGCCCTGGCGCTCGGTGACGATAAGTCCGGCGTTGACCAACTCCTTGAGGTGGTGGGAGACAGTGGGCGCGCCTATCTTCAGACATTTGATGATGTCTTGGATACAGCATTCGCAGTGCTTGAAATCGCGCTGTTCTCCCTTGGCGATGGAGAGGTACATCTCCAGCCGGTGGGGGTGGGAGAGAGCTTTGAGAACCTTGGCCGCTTGGAGTGTGTCCACGCTGAGTCCTTTTTTATTTCGACAACTGTCGAAGCGATAATGTCAACATGAATTCCTGTCAAGAGCCCCCCGCATAAAAGGCTATTCGGCAATGCGTATGTACTGGCAGCATCTACCAAGGCGACGATGGCTCAGTATGCCTATTTTCGGAGGGAATGTTTGCTGTATGAAGGTAGTAAGGAAAAGTTCGCAAGTGATATGACGCATATTACGAATTGTATATATACGCATGAGGAAAGATGCTTGGATTTCCACGAATGTACGTGTCTCATTACCTCGGCCAGACAGGCTTGACATGGCAGGCCATTCAGTACATATAAAGAAAAAATCCAACCCGGACGGTTACCATCATGAAAAGAGCCACCCCGCCGCCGCCCATCAAGGGCTTTTCCGCTGAAAGCGTGCTCTCGCGCATAATGGCAGCCACGGGCATCAAATCGCAGTCAGAGCTGGCCAGGGTGCTGGGCATCGGCCGCCAGGCCGTCACCGACGCCAAGAAGCGCTCCCATATCCCGGCGGACTGGTATCTTTACCTGTGCCGCAAGTACGGCTTGAATCCTCAGTGGTTGGAGTCGGGCATGGGGCCTACCCACGTCAACCAGTCCCAGGCGGAATCCGCGCCTATGGCCTGCGCTCCGGGCATGCACCCTGAAGAGTTCTCCTACGTGCCCAAAGTGCGCGCCCGTCTGTCAGCCGGTGGCGGCAGTCTCCAGGTGGATGAAGCCATCGAAACCTACTACGCCTTCCGCCACGCCTGGCTGCGCCGCAAGGGCCAGATAAGCCAAATGCGCCTGATGCGGGTGTCGGGCGAGTCCATGGAGCCCACCCTGCGCGATGAGGACGTTGTGCTCATCGACCTCTCCCAGGTGGATATTTTCACAGGCAAGATCTACGCCGTAGGCATCGACGAGGAAATCGTGGTCAAACGGGTGGACAAAAAGCCCGGCAAGCTGGTGCTGGTGAGCGATAACCGCCAGCTCTACCCCCCCCTTGAAGTAGAGATGGCCGAAGACTCCAACGTGCGGGTGCTCGGTCGGGTCATCTGGATGGCCAGGGAAGTTTTGTAGGCCCACCGCATTTGCCTTGGCCATTCAAAGTGCGTAAAGCGCAACCCATGGACCGGAAACGGGTCGTCTTGGGCTGGGCCGTGTACGATTGGGCCAATTCTGCCTATTCCACTACCGTGGCCACAGCCCTTCTTCCTCCCTTTTTTGCCGCAGTGGTGGCCAAGGGCGGCCTTGTCGTGGGGCAGGGCGCGCCTATTCCTGCGGCTAGCCTGTGGGGTTACGCCGTCAGCCTTTCCGCTGCTCTGGTGTTTCTGCTCACGCCGGTGCTGGGCTCGGTGGCCGATACAGGCGGCAGCCGCAAGGGCTTTCTGATGTTTTTCTGTTTTCTGGGTGGGCTTGCCGCCCTGGCCGTGAGTTTCGCCGCGCCTGGGGCGGTGGTGCCTGCGCTTGTGCTCTTCGTGGCTGCCCAGGTGTCGTTTAGCGCGGCCAACGCCTTCTATGACGCCTTCCTCCCCCAGATTGCCCCCTTGGCCGAGCGCGACCGGGTTTCCGCCCTGGGGTACGCCTTCGGCTATGTTGGCGGCGGGCTGAATCTGGCCCTTGCCCTTGCCCTCATCACCCTGCACGACAGGCTGGGACTGGACCAGACTACCGCCGTGCGTCTGAGCATGGCCCTTGCGGCCTTGTGGTGGCTGGGTTTCGCTAGTGTCAGCTTCCGCATGATCCCCCGCTCGGAGCGCCCGGGGGATTGGCCGCTGACGGCCCCTAGGAGTCCGGGCGGCCAACAGGGCGCTCACTCCGTTCATTCGGCCGGACCAGGAGTCACTGCCCCCGAAGCCCCCTCCAGCCGTTCGGATGGACAAATAATCACCACTTCCGGGGTCCCCTCCGGGCTGGCCTCCCAGGCTGCGCGCGGCATTCGCGACACTCTGGATGCAGGCAGGCAGGCCCTGTCCACGCCGGGTCTGCGCTGGTTTCTGCTGGCCTATTTCTTCTACAACGACGGTATCCAGACCGTCATCAGCATGGCCACGCTCTTCGGCAAAGAGGAAGTCGGGCTGTCCGACGAGATGCTGGTGATGACCTTGCTGGCCATACAGGCCATGGCCTTTTTGGGCACCAGGCTCTACGCCGCGCTGGCCCGGTGGTTGGGCACCAAGGCGGCTGTGCTGGTCAGTCTGGCCAGTTGGACGGTGGTGGCCCTGCTGAGTTGGAAGGTCCATTCAGCGGAAACGTTCATGGCCCTGGGGCTGGCTGTGGGGCTGACTTTGGGCGGGTCGCAATCCATGTCACGCTCCCTGTTCAGCCAGTTGATTCCGACCCAGCGGTCCACGGTGTACTTCGGGTTTTATTCCGTGCTCAACAAACTTTCGGCAGTGCTTGGCCCGCTGGTGTTCGCCGTGGTGCGCCAGGTGACCGGTTCGTCGCGCCCGGCCCTGCTGTCCCTGGTGGTCTTTTTTGCCGTGGGGCTGGTCATAGTGCCTTTTGTGAGGGTTCCCAGCCATGGGTGAGGTGCGGTGTCGCGGCTGCCTGCCCTGGCTGGTGCTTCTGGCGGTATTGTGGCCGGGGCTGGTCCGCGCCGGGCAGGTGGTTTCCGGCCTTACTGTGGTTTTTGCGGGTGAGTTGGGGCAGCCACGGCAAAGCAGGGACGTGGCCGCTTATCCGGGCATGCGGTTTGGCCTTGAGGTGGTGGCCGAAGGTGCGCCCAAGGGGGCGCATGTCGTGCTGGAGGCCAGATTGATCCGGCCAGGCGACGCGGAAGGTGCGCCGCCCATACGCTGGCTTATTCCCGCCCGCATCGGCTATCCGGTCCAGAGCGTTTGGGAGTTTGCTTACGATTGGGAAGTGCAGCCCGGCGTATGGACCATGGAAGTGGTTTCGGGCGATGCTAGCAGCGGCCCGGTGAGCTTTACCGTTGTTGCTGGACAAGCTCCCGCCCAGAGTCAGGCTTCAGCCTCGGGGCGTGTTTCCAATCAGGGGAATGCAAGCGTCCAGACGCAGGAAACTGCCGGAGACATCCAGAAATCCAAGGACAAACCCGCAAATAAAAACGCGGATAAGTCCCAGGCCGAAAAGCCTCGGCCAGAGGAAGCACAATCGGGCAAGGCTCAACCAGGTAATACTCAACCGGAAAAGGTCAAACCGGATAAGGCTCACTCGGAAATAGCTCAACCGGATAAGCCTCAGTCTGGCAAGGCCACACTTAACCAATCTCCTGCGGAGAAAAAGCAGCCGGACAAAGTCCTGTCGGACAAACCGCTGACGGAAAAACCCGCCAAGGGTACATCGGCGAAAAATCGCGTGGGGCTGCCGGCGCAGCAGCGGGTGTTTGTGGTCATGGGCGGCAGTTTTTCCGAAGAGGGACGGGCCATGTGGATGGCGGCCCTGCTCAAAGGGCAGGGGATCACGGCCTGTATCCGGGAGCACCGCCGCGACGGGCGAAAGTACTGGGGCGTGGTGCTGGGGTGGAAAAACAGCATTGAAGAGGCCCGTGCGGCCAAGGAAGACCTGAGCCGCAAGGTCAAGGACGTGCTGGTGACCGGCATGAGTGTTGGCGAGTTGGAAAAAGGGTTGTCCTGCCACTGAGGTTCCTCTCTCATGGGCCTTTTGGTCCTGGCTTGTTTTCGCTAATGGAAACGACGCTCCCGTTCTCAAGCGATTCAATGGGGTTCACGATAACCCGGTCTTCCGCTTCCACGCCGCCGAGCACTTCTATCATCTGGCCGAAATCCCGGCCGAGCTTCACCGGTCGAATGAGGACCTTGCCGCCCTCCTCAACGACGCAAATCCGAGGACCTTCGGGGCGAAACAACACCGTGTTCGACGGAAGGGCCAGCGGGACCGCCATTTTCGTTTCGGTAAAGCGCATTTGGGCATAGCTGCCAGCCAGGATCTCCTCTTTAGGATTGTCTACCAGAAGTTCGACCAGCAGCGTCCTGGATTCAGCAGCCATCACCCCAGCGGTGCGTACCACCTCGGCTTGGAATTCCCGGCCCGGAAGCTCCTGAATGGTCATCACGGCGTGTTGTCCTGGCCGGATGCCTGGTGCGAGGCCTTGGGGAACCTGAACAAACGCCCTGATCATATGCGTTTGCGCCAAATGGAAGAGCTCCTTGCCCCCAGCCGCAACGATGAGGTCGCCCGAATCGATGGTGCGGGCTGTTATGGTCCCTGCGAAAGGCGCCGTCAGGCGGTTGAAGGAAAGCAGCTTTTCCAGTCTGCGCACTTCCGCCCGGGCAGAATCGACAGCAGCGGCTTTGAGCTTGAAGTCGGACTGCTTGTCCGCGTTTTCCTGAACGCTGACGCTTCCCGACGACATGAGGAGCGCCCAACGGGCGGAATATCTTTTGGAAAGTTCGAGAGCCGTTTCCGCCTGTGCCAACTGACCTTGAGCGCGCGCGAATTCCTGGTGGAGCTCCGGGGTGTCGATTTCGGCCAAAAGTTGTCCGGCCTCAACATGCGCGCCAATGTCGACGTAGCGGTGCTTGAGGTAGCCGTTGACCCGCGCCAGAATCGGGGTTTCCATGAAGGGTTTGAGTTCAGCCGGAAGCGGCATTCCAGCCGTGGACGCGCCTGGTTTCGGCGAGACCACGGCAACGGTCGGGACCGCGAGTTGCCGAGTTACTCCAGCCAATGCAGCCTGCTGCCGGGACCGTGAAATTATTCCACCAGCAGTGCCAATGCCCAACAGCAACACAAATACTGCCACCAAAACCAGGAATTTCCTCCTGGTATTCCGGTATGCACCCTTCATTTCTGCTCTCTGGGCAGGGCTCTTCGCATCATCTGACTGTATGTTCATGGCGACACCTTATGAAAGTTCTGTAGCAGTTGAAGTGAGGGCATCAGGGCGTCCAGCGTCCGGTGCACGCTTGTGGAGCAGGCTGAACACCACAGGCACGAAAGTGAGAGTCGCCACGGTGGCAAATACCAGCCCGCCGATCACCGCGCGACCGAGGGGGGCATTTTGTTCGCCGCCCTCGCCGAGGGCAAGAGACATGGGAACCATACCTATGATCATCGCCAGCGCGGTCATGAGTACCGGGCGCAGCCGTCCGACCCCGGCCTCCCATGCGGCCGTCACCGGATCAACGCCGCGCTGGATGTGGGTGCGCGCAAAACTGACAATCAGGATGGCATTCGCCGTGGCGACTCCCAGGCTCATGATTGCTCCCATCAAGGCCGGGACGCTTAGCGTGGTATAGGTGAGATACAGACCCCACGCGACGCCAGCCAGGGTGCATGGCAGCGCGGTTATGATGATGAATGGGTCGAGCCAACTTTGAAAATTGACCACAAGAAGCAGATAGATGAGCACTACCGCCAGAGCCATCCCGAGGCCAAGGCCGGCGAAGCTGGAGTGCATCGTTTCCGCTTGGCCTCGGAGCCGGATGAAACTCCCCTTGGGCAGTTCCTTCTTGGCCTGTTCAAAGATGGGGGTGATGTCTTGCAGTACTCCGCCCAGATCGCGGCCACTCACGCCTCCGAACACATCAATTACTGGCATCACGTTGTAATGGGAAAAGATGGGCGGCCCGCTGGCGCGCGCAAAGGTTGCAATGTTGTCGAGAAGCTGGGTTCCGGTATTGCCCGGCTGTCCGGCACCCACCGGAATGGCGTTGAGTGCGGCAAGGGAATCGATGGCATGCTCGGGCACTCGAATATTCACGAGGTATTGAATGCCGTTTTTTGGGTTGAGCCAATAGTTGGGTTGTACCTGGCTGCTGCCGTTCAGGCTCAGAAGCACAGAGTTGGCCACATCACGCTCGGAGAGGCCGATCTGCGAGGCTTTGGTGCGGTCCACCGAGAAATGGAGTTCGGGCAGATCGGACGGTTGCTGCACGCGCACATCGACAACTCCAGGTACCTGGCGGATTTGGGCGCTGATTTTCGCGGCAAGGGCTTGGCTCTTGTCGCGTTCTCTCCCCACGATCTGGATGTCGAACGGGGCTGGCAGCCCGAAGTTGATGGTCTGGTTAACGATGTCGGCAGGAAGAAAATAGAACGTCGCGCCTGGAAAGTCCTGGTTGAGCCGGGTGCGCAGACGTCGAACATAGGCATCTGTCGGCTTGTGGCCGTGGGCGAGGGAGACAAGAATATCGGCGTCGCCTGTTCCAGTCAGCCCGTTGTCTATGTAGGTCAGGGGAATGCCGCCGAAGGGGATGCCAATGTTGTCGAGCAAGCCGCCAAGTTCTCCGGCTGGAATTTCCTCGCGGATCACGGTCTCGATCCGGTCCACGAGTCGGGTGGTTTCCTCAATGCGCGTGCCGCTGTGGGCACGGACGTGCAGTCTGAACTGTCCGGCATCCACCGAGGGGAAGAAATCCTGTCCAAGTTGCGGGATGAGCAGGCCGGTCCCGGCGCAAAACAGCAGGAAAAAGATAACCACCAGAGCCCGGTGCGCCAAAAGGACGCCCAGGAGGCTGCGATACCCCTCACGGAGGCGGGAAAATCCACGCTCAAAGCGGCTTTGCACGGCAACGAGCGGGCGCAGCCAGGGCGCGACGGTTATGCTTTCCGCCGCATGGGCGCTGGAGGTGGTGGTGCGATAGAACCACATGACCAGTGTCGGGATGAGCGTCCGCGAGAGCACGTAACTGGCCAGCATTGCGAAGACGACCGCCTCGGCCAGAGGCACGAAGAGATAACGGGCGACTCCGGTAAGGAAGAACATGGGCACGAAGACAATGCAGATGCAAAGCGTTGAGACGAAGGCGGGCAAGGCGATTTCCTGTGCGCCATCCAGGATGGCCTGAACGTTGGGTTTTCCCAGGGCCATCTGCCGGTGGATGTTTTCGATTTCCACCGTGGCGTCGTCCACCAGAATGCCCACGGCCAGAGCCAGCCCTCCCAAGGTCATGAGGTTGATGGTTTCGCCGAGCGCACTCAGCAGGGCGAGGGAGCACAGGACCGAAAGGGGAATGGAAAGGGCGATGATGAAGGTGCTCCGCCAGGAACCGAGAAAGAGCAGGATCATTGCCGCAGTGAGGAGCGCAGCAATAAGGCCCTCCTTTACCACCCCATCGACGGCCGCCCGGACAAACAGCGACTGATCGGCGAATTCCTTGGCCTCCACTTGCGCTGGAAGCCCGCTCAAAATCGAGGGCATGGCCTTTTTCACTCCGTCCACAACGCGCAGTGTGGAGGCCGCACCACTCTTGAGGATGGTGAGCAGCACGCCGCGCACGCCGTCGAGGCGGACCACGTTTTGCTGGGGCTGAAAGCCATCGTGCACCTGCGCCACATCGCGTACGCGGATCACGGCGCCGTTGACGGTCTTCACCGGCAGGTCATTGAGTGCCGCAAGTTCCGCCGGGTTGCTGTTCAGGGAGACGGCGTATTCGGTTTCGCCGATCTTTGCCGTTCCGCTGGGCAGGATGAAGTTCTGCGCACTGAAGGCGTTGACTACGTCCTGGGGAGCAAGATTTTTCGCCTCCAGAGCGGCCAGGTCGATGTCCACTGCGACGACACGTGCTTTGCCGCCATACGGATAGGGCACTGAAGCGCCTTGTACGGTCGAGAGGCCCACCTTGACGCGGTTCATGGCAATGTCCTGAAGTTCCTGCTCCGGCAACGTCTTGCTGGCCAGACTGTACTGGAGAATAGGAACTGAGGCGGCATTGTACTGGATAATGAACGGAGGGGTGATGCCGGAAGGAAGGAACCGCAAGACAGTCTGCCCGCTGGCCGTAATCTGGGCAACCGCCTCGGCAACTGAAGTCCCTGGCTGGAGATACACTTTAATCACACCGGCGCCGGTATACGATGTCGATTCCATGTGCTCGATGTCATTGACCAAGGTGCTGATCATGCGCTCATGATTGTAAATAATGCGCTGTTCGACTTCCTTGGCGCTCAACCCGTTGTATACCCAGACGACGCTGACAACTGGGATGTTGATGTTGGGGAATATGTCCGTCGGCGTGCGAATCAGAATGAACGGTGACAACAGCAAAAGCACAAGACCCGCCACAACGAAGGTATAGGGTCGGCTCAAGGCGAGTCTGACAATCCACATGAAGTGTCTCCCCTTCTGTACCAGGTGGAGAATCCTGGAAGAGTATCATTTTGTGGCGCACATCCCAAGGCGGGATGCTGGAAAACGGAGTTTGTCTTCGCGCATGCACATGGAGGCGTACATGGTGGGATGTATCACCCTGCACATGCGCGGGCCATGCGCAGATGCGTCCATGTTCCGGTCGCGCGAAGACGTGCCGATGGAACCGTCGGGGGCGGTGGAAAATCAGATCAGAAAGGATTGTTTACGGAGCAGGATAGGGATCGGGTCGGGAAGGTCTTTTTGCCTGCCGTCATGAAAGGCGAACACCAGTATCTTTTCAGGAGCGGGCCGGGAGAACATAACCGGCGGGAGAGACAAGGGAACAAGGGGTGCGTGCGCGGATTCAAAAGGTGGAGCGTAAGGTTTCATCCCGAATTTCAGCGCGACCGGGATATAATGTGAAGAGGCGGTGGTCAGAGAAAAGTCGGTTTGATCGCAGCACCCAGAGGATTCAGAGGGACCTGAGGCGGATCGGACACCAGGGTGCGCGGCGCCGAGACTCTTTTTCAGCGGGCAAACGAGCTTTGTGACATAACACTCCGGCACGGGGGCGATAATCCCGGTAAGGAAGATCAGGCAAAGGGCCACGCCTGCGAAATGCTTTCTTGTGTGCATGTCGGCTACCGGGTCAGGTCTTTGTCGTTCATCAGTGTACAGGTCCCAGAGCTGTTAACAGTGCTTTTTAGCCTGTGGAGGCGTGTGTTCGGACAAGGCTGCGTATCTATGCTTCGCCACCATCAGGAAGAAGGCGTTCTGTCAACAAGCAAAATATGTTCCTTAGGGCGTGTACCGCTGAAGATGGCGACATGCTTATATTCATACCATTGAGGTATGGTTGAGCATGGACGCACAATTGCACAACACAATCCTTGTGGTGCAAAAAATTGCACATGATGTTCGACAGACGGGGTGAGTGCCCATGGATTGTTTTTGAAGGCTGTACCTGTGACTCGTGGTGCAGGCCACGTTCCTCAGGGCTTGGCGGGCTGAAGCGGCCCTTCACCCCGGGCTTGGCGCATGGAATCGGCCACGGTGAGTACGCCGAGTACGTACAGGTCCGAGTGGTTGTAGGAGTAGATAACGGTCTTGCGGCCCTCGTAGCTCATCCCTGCTTTCCAGCCGTTGCCCGCCAGATAGCTGGCCACGCTGAAGATGGCGTCGTCAGGGTTGAAGAGGTCGATGCGGCCGTCGTTGTCGCCGTCCGCGCCGTACCGCACGACATTGGAGGGCATGAACTGGCAGATGCCGATGGCTCCGTAGATGGAGCCGGGGATGGACAGGGGGTTCTGGTTGAGGGACTGGGCATAGAGGAGGAAGGCTTTGAGTTCCTGGTAGGCCCATTCGGACCGGTCTTTGGCGCTGGTCTCGGCAAAGGCGGCACGCTCCGGGGAGGACCCCACGGTTTTCAGGTAGGGGCGGATGGGCTGCAGGGAATTGCTGACAGCCAGGCTGGCCAGGGAGGGCAGGGCGTTATCCTTGCCCAGGTAGGTTCCGAGCTTGGTTTCCACCAAAAGCAGGGCAACGACGATATCCGGGGGCACGCCGTATTTGGCCTCGGCCCGGCGCAGGGTGGGCATATGGGACTGGGCGAATTCGTTGGCCCAGGCCAGCACCCAGGGTTTGAGATAATAGCCGTAGGACGTCTGTTGCAGGGTGCGCTTGGTGGGCTGCGGCTGGGGGTCGAACTGTTTGCGGACCATGCGGTCCACTTTGTCGGCCATGATGGCCGGATTGTAGGTCACGCCGGGAGACGAGAAATAGTCCGCGAGTTTCGACCTGTCCAGGCCGTCGCTGGCCAGGCGGTCGATCAGGGGCGTCCATACGGCGGATTGGGCCTGGAGGGTAAGGGGCGCAAACAGCGTAAGGGCAGCCAGAAACAGTGCGGCAAAGTGTGGGATGGTCATGGGCATTGAGTATGGCCCAGCTTTCCCCCGGTGTCCACTGCCTGAACCTTCGGAGGTACTGGCGGGGACTTGTGTGGAAGGTTGCTCAACACGTGATAGCTGCCGGGCAGACCCCCACGTCGCAGAACCCTTGCCGGGCAGGCGCGTGAAGCTTATCATTACCGTCAGGCCGGGATGCCGGTATGTCAGGAGTTTCGAGAGGCGCAGGCGAACATGGCGGGACGTGCGGGACGTGCGGAAGGTGCGGGAAGGGCGAGACGCTTCGTCATGCTGGCGGGGTTGGCTGTTTTGGCCCTGGCGGCAGGATGCGCCGACACCAAGCCCGTCATCCCGGAGGCGCGCCTGAGCGGGCCTGCCAGTCCGCTGAAAACTGCGCGCGGACAGATAGGCACTCCCTACCGCAACGGGGGCAACTCACCGGAAAAGGGCTTCGATTGTTCGGGGCTGGTACAGTGGTGCTACGCCGTGCACGGCGTGAAGCTGCCCCGGCGCACCGAGGATATGCTCCACACGGGCCGTCCAGTGGCCAGGGACGAGCTCATCCCCGGCGACCTGGTGTTCTTCAAGGTCTCAAGCAAACGTTGGGGCTTGCATGTGGGCATGTATTCCGGGCGAGGGTACTTTATCCACAGCCCCACCCCCGGCTCCAGAGTGCGGGAGGAAACCATGTCGCTGCCCTATTGGACCAGAGCCTACCTGGGGGCGCGGCGGGTACTCAAACCGCCGGAGTAGGGGGGCCGCAGCGGAGGGCCGGGTTCTGCGCGGTACAAAAAATCCGGCGTCGCAGCGCGGTGACGTAGCGTCCGCCGGAAATGGCGTTACATGCGGTCCACGGGAATATTGGCGTAAAATTCTTCCCAATCCTCGTCCATCATGTCAGCGAAATGTTCCAAAGGATAACTGGCGCCGCAGAACCTGCAGCGTAACACGGCTTTGCCTCAGGCCCGGCCGGGCGCAAGCCTGCCGCCGCATTTGGAGCACTGGGGAGTTTTCGGCCTGGGGCCGCGCCGGGATGTTTCGAACATGGTGCACTCTCCGCCTGGCCGCGCAGGGCTTGGCGTCTGAAGATTTCCACGGCAGGGGCTGCGTGGTGGGGGCGAAATACACGCAGCCAGCCGCAACCGCAAGCGATGCCCGCCGCTGTGCATGGCAAGCGCGGAGGAAGTTTGCACCCGCCGGGTGTGAATGCGCACGAGGCGGTAGTCAATTGCCGGGAAAATGATTAGTGTAAGAAAAGCATGCCCGGCAAACCGTCTGGGAGGATTGTCCTTCCAGCCAGCGGTACGGGCGCGAGAGTCCCATGCGCGAAGAATATTCCACCGGCATCCCCTCCGATCAAACAGGAATGCCGATGATGCTTAAGATCCGCAGCCTCATCAAGCAGGACGTCGCCCTGGCTGAGGGGCGGCGCATGCAAGGGTTTTCAACGCGGCAGGCCTCTTTCGGTTTCCGCCAGCCCGGCCAGTTCATTCGGCCTCCTGAAGTGAACATCGGCACATTCCTGGATTCTGGTTCTTAACCTCATCATACCTTATGCAAGACTGGAAAAAACAGAAGAGTGAAGTCCTGGCCAAGGCCAAGCGAATAGTCGTCAAAGTCGGGAGCGCCGTGCTCACAGGCGGAATGGGCCTGGATATGGCCGTGTTGGCCGGTCTGGCCAAGGATCTGGCCGCCGTGCACCGCCTGGGCAAGGAGATCATCCTGGTCACCAGCGGCGCGGTGGCTGCCGGACGGGCCGTCATCCGCCATGCCGATCTCGACGGATTGCCTGACCGCCAAGCCGCCTCGGCCATAGGGCAAAGCCGCCTGATGCATGCCTACGACCAGCAGTTCGACGCCCTCGGCGTGGTGACGGCCCAACTGCTGCTCACCCGTGAAGATCTGGAAGGTCGCGAGCGCTACCTGAACGTGCGCAACACCCTGCGTACCCTCCTGGGCTGGCGGGTTATCCCCATTGTCAACGAAAACGACACCGTGGCCGTGCAGGAACTCATTTACGGCGACAACGACTGCCTGGCCGGACTGCTGGTAGGCGTTGTGGGGGCCGATCTCTTCGTGAACCTCACCTCGGCCAAGGGCGTCTTCGCCGAGAATCCGGCCGAGAATCCCGATGCCAAATGTTTCGACTGCCTGGAATCCATTGCCACTACAGATCTGACTGCCATGTGCCAGGGCAAGACCGACAGCGGCACAGGCGGCATGCACTCCAAGCTGCTGGCAGCCAAGCGGGCTGCGCAACTGGGAGTGCCTACGCTCATCATTTCGGGCCGGGAGCCTGATTGCCTTACCCGCACCTTCGCTGGCGGCGAGCTGGGAACCTGGGTGGCTCCCGAGATCCGGGCCATGTCGCGGCGCAAGTACTGGCTGGCCTACACCTCGGAGCCCAAGGGCGGCCTGTGGATAGACCAGGGCGCAGCCCAGGCGCTGCGCAAGGGCGGCAAAAGCCTGTTGGCCGCCGGAATCATCCGGGTGGAAGGGGAGTTCGACAAAGGCGGTTCCGTGCGTCTGCTCGATTTCCAAGGCCAGACCGTGGGCGTGGGGCTGGCCAACTACGATTCGGAAGACCTCAAAAAGATAATGGGCTTAAAATCCGGCAAGATTGCTCAGGTGCTTGGGGCCGCGCCCTATCCCGAAGCCGTGCACCGCGACAATATGGTGCTGGACGCGGCGCTGTAGAAGGCGTCTCACCCGTTGTGTGCTCCCCCTGGCGCTCAAGGGCAGCCGGGGGCGAAGGCAAACCGACCGGGTTCCTGCTGACCGCGCCAGCTCCCCGTGAACACCACCGCTCCCCTCAGCCGATGGCCACCAGCACTTTGAAGGGCTGCTTCACCCCGTGGGTTTCCACTAGGTTGCGCAGGCGCATGATGCTGTAGAGGCTCACTTCCAGACCCTTGGCCAACAGGAGTATGCCCGCCGGGGTGTACAGGTTTTCGGCCAGGATCATGCCCTCGCGCAGTCCCGATAGCGGAATCTCCTGCTGGATATATCCTTCGTCTTCGCAGGCCATGCGCTCGAAAACGTCCAGGATGTGCTTGTCGTACCAGCCTTCGCGGCGTTTGAGTTCGGTGAAAATGTCGTACTTGCCCGGCTGACAACCTTCCAGATTATCGTAATCCAGACATATTTTAAGCATCCGCGCACCCCTGGACATGTCCGGGCGGTTGGAAAGGCGTTCGTCCTGGTGCTCGATCATCTCGCGCACCTCTTCGAGCCTGGGAATGTTGGAGAGGAGTTGCGCGCCCACTGCCGGGTGTTGAGAATACACCTGGAGCTCCTCGGGCGAGAGCCCGTCCATGCAGCGCTTTTTTTTGACCACTTCTTCAGGGATGAAGATGCAGCCGATCTGGGAAAGCATGGCCGCAAGTTCGATGCGCCAGGTATCTTTGATGCCCAGGCGCTGGGCGAGTTTCCTGACCAGTCGTTTGATGCGCTCGCTGCGGCCGAAGGCTTCCGGGTTGGTCTGGCCCAGGATTTCCGTGAGTACCTTGATGGAGCCCTGCAGTGTGCCCCGCAGGAGTTCTTTTTCAGCCGTCACCAGCCGGTACTGCTCCAGGGCGGCTTCCAGGCTGCGGATCAGGGTTTCCGTGGGGCAGGGCTTGGTGAGAAAACGGAACAGTCGGCCCTCGTTCACCCCGGCGATGGCCACGTCCAGATCAGCGTGGCCGGTGAGCATGATTTTTACCGTCAGGGGAGAAATTTCGCTCACTTGGGCCAGAAAGGCGAAGCCGTCGAGCCTGGGCATGCGCAGATCCGCCACCACCACGGCGAAAGTCTCCTTGCGCACCTGTTCCAGAGCCTTCTCCGGGTCCGAAGAGGTTTCCACCTGGAAACGATGGCCCAGATTGCGCCGGAACATGGCCAGCACCTTTTCATCGTCGTCCACGAACAGGATGTTCATTCCTGCGCTCCCTTGGCCAGCAGTTCCGCGCAGCCCTTGCGCCACACCGGCACGCGCCCGGCCAGGCCAAGGGTTTCGAGGTGTTCAAGGTCCATGGTGTGTTGGGCGTAGGAAGGATTAATGATCACGGCCTCGTGCTCCAGAACGTTGGCAGCGTGCACCGCCGTAACCGCTGACATGGACGTAAGCCCCAGAGCCGCAGGGGTGTGGTGAAAAGCGATGGCCTCCAGCACGGCGTCGTTCAGGCCCCAAAGCCCCAGCAGGTAGGCTCCGATTTCGGAATGGCAGGCCTTGAGGACCAGGTTCTCGGCCTCCCAGATGGTGATGTTTTCCGCACGGGATCGGTGCAGGATCACGTGATAAGACGCGGGCAGCTTGTCGGCCAGGACGAATTTGCCCAGGTCGTGGAGCATGCCCCCGATGAAGCAATCGTCCTGCGCGTCATCGGGCAGCTCTTCCATCTGAGCGATCAGCCGGGCCAGGCGGGCGGTGCGCAGGCTGTGATCCCACAACTTGAGGATGGAGAACTCGGGAAATTTGCGGATATCGAAGGCCGCAAGCATTTTCACCCCCAGCACCAGCCCCTTGATGGTTTCGGTGCCCAGCAGGTTCACCGACTGCTCCAGGGAGCGCACCCTGACGCGGGGGGCGAAAAACGAGGAGTTCACCAGCTTGAGCACGTCGGCAGTGAGGGCGATATCCTGGGCTATGATGGCGGCCATGGATTCCACGGAGGATGCCTCGGATTCCAATTCGGCCATCAGCCTGTCGTAGATGGCGGGCAGGGCGGGCAGGGAGTCAATCTGGCCGATGAGGCGTTTGAGCTCTTCCGAAAGCAGGGCGTCGCGCAGGGTACAGCCCCGCTCTATGACCGCCATGAGCTGCTCAGCCGATACCGGTTTGGTCAGGAACTGGTGGGCAACCGGCACCGAGCGCATGATCTGCCCTTTGTCGGACACCCCGGAAAGCACCAGCCGCATCATCCACGGGAAATCGCGCCGCACCTTGGAAAGCAACTGCGCCCCGTCGATGCCGGGCATGCGCATGTCGGCCACGATGACGTCGAAGGTGGCCTTATCCAAAATGTTCATGGCTTGTACGCCGGACTCCACAAATACCATCTCCCAACGGGCCTCGGCCGTCCAGAGCATGCGCTTGAGGGCCTTGAGCAACTGCACGTCGTCATCAACGAAGAGGATACGCTTTTTCACGGGCGGCCCTCCTGTCCGATAGGGAAGAGCAGGTGAAAGGTGGTGCCTAGGCCAGGGGTGCTTTCAAAATCCACGCTTCCGTCATGGCGGGACATGATGGAATGCACGATGGCCAGGCCCTGGCCCGTGCCCCGGCCTACTTCTTTGGTGGTGAAGAAGGGGTCGAAGACGCGCGAGCGGTTTTCTTCGGCTATGCCGTTGCCGGTATCGCTGATGCTGATGCGGACGAAGTCGCCTTTCTGGGCGGTGGTCACGCTGATGGCCCCGCGCTCCCCCGTGCCTTGATACCTTTCGGATACGGCATGGGCGGCGTTGACCAGAATATTGAGGATTGTCTGGTTGAAATCGCCGGGTACGCACATAATCATGGGCAGATCCGGGTCAAGAGAAGTTTCCAGCGTGGCGTTATACTTCCATTCGTTGCGGCTGATGGTCAGGGTGGATTCGATGGCCTTGTTGACATCCACCAGACGTTTGCCTGCGGCATCGGGGTGGGAGAACTTTTTCATGGCTCCGACGATTGCTGCCACCCGGTCCACGCCGACGATGGAATCGGCTATGGATTCGGGAATCTCCACTTCCAGTTCGGACAGGCGGGCGGCTTCCCGAGCCTGGGCGATGTCTTCCAAGGCCGCCCCGGCCAGACCTTCGGCGCTCAGTTCCTGGCCCAGGCGCCGGTAGCGGTCGAGGATGTCCTGCATGCTTTTGAAGGCCTCCTGGAGAAATCCCAGGTTGCCGCTGACGTACTGGATAGGGGTGTTGATTTCGTGGGCAATGCCCGAAGCAAGCTGTCCTATGGATTCCAGCTTTTGAGATTGCAGGAGCTGCTGTTCCAGAATTTTGAATTGAGTGATTTCTTCGCCGACCACCAACACCGAAGCGGAAACTTCCCGGTTTTTTTCCAAAGGCCGGAAGGAGAATTTTAAAAATCCCACCTTGCCGTCTGGGCGGGTGTAGCGCAGGTCGCCCAATAGCGGAGATGCGTGTTGCTGCAGGCAGGCGTCCAGTGCGTCGGCCACGGACTGGCGATCCCAACCCATGGGGAGTGCGTCCAGTGGGCGGCCGTACACCCGGTCGAAGGGCAGGCCGAAGACGCGCTGGGCTTGGGCGTTCCATTTCACCACCCGGTGGTCGGCGTCGCAGCCGACCAGGATAAGCTCCGCCGCCCGCAGCAGGCTCCGTGCCTCCCGGAAGGCGATGCGCAGCCGCTGTTCCCCGAGTCTGGCTTCGGTATGGTCGGTCAGGGCCAGCAGGATCAGGTTGCGACCTTCCCAAACCAGGGAACTGGTCCGCACTTCAAAAGAGCGCAGCCCCTTGCTGGTGTGGATGCTGGCGAAAAAGGGGCGACCGGTTTTTTGGAAGCGGCGCAGGCAAGCGGCTTCATCGCGGCCCTCTGGAGCGACCACCAGTGGGCGGAACAGGCTTCCCGGCTCTGCGCCAAGAAGGCTTCCGGCCAAAGCGTTGGCTGCCACCACACGGAAATCTGCGGGATCAAGGGCCAGAAGCGGGGTTGGGGAGACTTCAAAGAGTTGGGCGGACAGCGGCGCGAGGGGCACGGCTCTCTCGGCCGGGACAGCAGATACGGACGTCATGGATTCCGCGGATGTAACGGGCGTGTCGGATTCAACAGGAGGGCCGGTCGTGCCGGACGATGCTGGAGGTCCAGGCATGCTCTGGCTAGCCGTCCCATTTCTGGTCTGAGGCTCTCTGCACGGACTGCACCAACTGGGGCACATCCAAAATAAGGGCCATGGAGCCATCGCCGTTGATGGTAGCCCCGGAAATGCCTTCCACCTGGCCGATAAACCTGCCCAGGTTCTTGATGACGGTTTGCTGTTGGCCCATAACCTGATCCACGGCGATGCCGGTGCGACCGTTCTCGTGGCTGGTGATAACCACCTGCTCCACGTTTGGTGCGGCTCCCGTCAGGAGGAATGTCTCGCGCAGGCGCAGGAAGGGGACGATCTCCCCGCGCAGGCTGATTGTGCGGCTGGAGCCTGCGGTTTCGCGTTGTTCCCGGGTAATTTCCACGCATTCTTCCACCATGGACAAGGGGATGATGTAGAATTCATTGGCGCTGCGCACTTGCAAACCGTCGATTATGGCCATGGTCAGGGGCAGGGTGATGGTTATCACGGTGCCCTGGTTGGGCCGGTTCTCGATATCCACCTTGCCGCGCAGGGCTTCGATGCTGCGCTTAACCACGTCCATTCCCACGCCCCGGCCCGAGACGCTGGTCACCTTTTCCGCAGTGGAGAAACCCGGGGCGAAAATAAGCTGGGCGATTTCATGGGCCGGGACACGGGCCTCAGGCGTGATAATGCCGCGCTCGATGGCTTTGGCCCGGATGCGTTCCAGATTAAGGCCCCTTCCGTCGTCGGCGATGCGGATGATGACCGACCCGCCCGCCTGTTTGGCGGAAAGTACGATGGAGCCCTTGCGGGGTTTACCTGCTTCCAGGCGTTCCTCCGGGGATTCCACGCCATGGTCGATGGAATTGCGCAACAGGTGGACCAGAGGGTCGCCAAGCTGTTCGATGACGGTTTTGTCCAGTTCGGTTTCTCCACCCTCTGCCACCAGTTCGATTTCCTTGTGCAGTTCCGAAGAAAGGTCGCGCACCAACCGGCGGAAGCGGTTGAAGGTGGTGCCGATGGGCAGCATGCGGATGTTTAAGGTGTTGTCGCGCAGCTCACCCACAAGGCGCTCGATTTCTTCTGCAATGCCAGTAAGTTCCGGGTGAATGACTTCTGTTGACACCTGCGTGAGCCTGGCCTGGGCGATAACCAGCTCACCCACCAGGTTCACCAGGTTGTCGAGCTTGGCGGCTTCCACACGCAGACTTTGGGCGGGTTCTTTAACCGTTGTTTTGGCCTGGGCTCTTTCGCGTACGGCGTCCTGTTCGGCCAGGGCGCTGCGCACCTCTGCCTTGCTCACCAGGCCAGTGGAGGCCAGCGATTCACCGAGCCTTCCCGGTTTGGCCAGGGCCTGGTCGCGTTGAGCCGGTGTTATATCTCCACGTGCTACAAGAATCTCACCCAACCTGGGGCACGTTGCGACATCCTCATCGCAAACGGCATTGTCGATGGCCTCCACGAGAACATCGGAAGGGCGGTCCAGAAAAAGAAAGATGTCCCGGATGGCGTCTTCGCCTTGCTCCGTGGACAGGATGATGTCCCAGCGGAAGTGGCAATCCGCAGGGTCAAGCGTTTCCAAACCGGGGATGGCCGAAGGGTCCGCGATGATGGTGGCTTTGCCCAGAGAGCGCAGGGCGTCCAGCAACGAAGCTGGATCGAGGTTGTGGAAATGACCGGGATCCGAGGGGGTCAGGCGTATCCGAAAGGTTTGGGGCGTCTCAACGGGAGGGGGCGCTTGCTCTGCGGTGTTCTCCATATCAAGAGGCTGAGTGGAGGGGGCGGGCTTCCGGTCCAAGGACGCCAGGGCCTCCAGCAGGGCCTTGTCGGCTGGGCCGGAGAGTTCCGTCTGCCCTGATTCCAGCAAGGCGCCCACCCGGTCTTTGATGGCAAAGGTTATGTCGAGCAGAGCCTTGTCCACGGGTTTCGCTCCGCTGCGCACTCGGTCGTAGATGCTCTCCAGATCGTGCAGCAGGCTGACCAGGCTGGAAAGGCCGAACATGTCGCAATCGCCTTTGAGGGTATGCACGGTCCGAAAAACCCGGTTGATGGTCTCGGCGTTTTTCGGGTTGCGCTCCAGTTCCAGCAAAGAGCTGTCTATGTCGGAGAGCAACTCGCGGACCTCCTCTTGGAAAAGGAGCTGGCTTTGAGATTCAATGCTCATGAGGCCTCCAGGCCCAGGAGCGGGCAGAATGGAAAACCGCAAAGTGCGGCGGATTCGGCAGTTAACCCCAGGCGTTCCAGGCGAAGGGCAAGGGTGCTTGCCCCTGCCGGAATGATGCCGAAGCTCCGGCCCCGGCTCTGGAAGCTGCGATGGGCCGAGCAGGCTAGCTGGATAAAGGCGGTGTCGATTTCCCGTGTCAGCGTGAGATCAAGCAGCACGTCGACTTCGAGGCCCAGCACGCGCAGCAGTTCGTCTTTGAGTCCCTGCAGTTCGCCAAGAGAGAGCGTTTCAGGCAGACTGATGTTCAGGGCGGCGGCTGAATCGGCCTTCCCCTTTGGGTTTCCAATCGAACCGGCGGAAGCTTCCTCACGTCGTGAGGAATCCAACAGGGCCTGGCCGTCGAGCATATGGATGCGTGAGGAATCCAGAGCGAACAGGTAGCTGATGACGTCGGGTTCTACTATGGTGGCGAAGAGCAGGTAGAAAGGTATCTTGTTGCTGGGGGGAGAATCCAGGTCGCCCACAGTGGAAAGATCGGTGCGGCAATCGATGATGAAGCCGGTGGATTCCATGTTGGACATGAGATCAAGAGGCGTCTTGCCACGGGCGTGCACATCGTGGATGAGGTCGTATTCCACCAGATAGAGGTATTTTCCGCCGGAGAGGGCGTTCTCCAGGGTGAGCATATCCGGCTCAAAGGCCGCACGTCCGTCGGGAAAGGCGATGGCCGTCGTGGTGTCGGGCTGTTCCTTGCGGTCCTCGGGCAACAGGTCGCGTGTGAGGCCGCTCAGCGCTTCCAGGTCGGCGGTGATGTCTTCCTGGTCGCTCTCCAGGGCATTCATTACCAGGACGGTCAGCCGGTCGAACCCTGACAGCAGCACCGAGACGATGCGCTTGTCCGGCACGATCTCCCCATTGCGCATCATATGCAGAACATTTTCCAATTTGTGGCCCAGGCTCTGCACATTGGCAAGGCCCAGAAACCCGGCCCCGCCCTTGATGGAGTGGGCGGCACGGAACACCGTGTTCACCAGTTCCATATCCAGGTCGGCTCCGGCCTGTTCAATGTCGAGCAGGTTGGCTTCAATGCCTGCCAGATGTTCGCCCGCGTCCTCGATGAAGGCGATCAGGATGTCGTCGTCGGAATCCATGGCGCCCCTAGGAGATGATGTGGAAATGTTTGTCCAGACGCATTGCGCGCAGCAGTTTGCCGATTTCCGGGGAAACAGCCTTCAAGGCCAGCCGCCCGCCGGTTTTTTCAAGGCTGTTGTGGGTGGCGATGAGCAGGCCTATGCCCATTGAGTCGATCATCTTCACCGTAGAACAGTCAATGGTCAGGCCAGGACCGTTCTCTGTTATGGCGGCCTTGAGCCGGAGCTTGAAGGGTTCCGTCATTGAGGCCACTATGTCTCCTTCTGGGGAGATCACGTATTCATTTGCATGGAGTGCGTCTGGCATTGCGGAATTTCCTTCCTGAAGCTTGACCCGGAGGGTCAAGGTGTTGCCGGTCTTGTTGAAGTTCATGGAATGGACATACTGGTGTATGATGCACAAGCCACGACCGGAGGTGCAACAGGAATCCGGTGGTGACACTTTTTGACTTTTCCACTCAAAGCCTTGGCCAGGGTCGGTTACGACAAACACCGCCTGATGGCCTTCGACCGTGATTCTGGCCTCCACTGTTTTCAAGGCGTCAAACCCGCAGCCGTGCTTCACCGCGTTCAGCAGTGCCTCGCGCAGAACCAGCATCGCGCCGAACAGTTCGGCTTGCCCGGTCTGTTTTCGCAGCAAATCCTCTGCGACCCGGGCGGCCAGGTCCACAGCCTCAAGGCTGCAGGACAAGATCAGCCGCAGACCAGACGGAATATCCTCCACGAAGAGGGGTAACTCTTTCCCCTTACCAGACATCTAAACCTCAATTCCCAAAAGAACAACGTCGTCTTCGGGGGGGCGCCCCAAAGGGGTGATGCCCTCCACCACAGAGGCGACGGCTTGCTCTAGGGGCAGACCACAGCTCTTGGCACACCGGGCGGCCAATGCGCTCATGCCTTTCTCCCTGCTGAAGCCGGGGCGCTCGATAAGCCCATCCGTATACATATAGATACGGTCGCCGGGTTGGGCGCGCATATCCAGTACTTTGAAATGGACGTTGGCGAAAGCGCCAAGCAGGTCGCCATCGGTTTCCAGAAAGAAGGTCTCGCCTTGCGCTGTTACCAGCAAGGGTGCGGGATGGCCCGCTAGGGCGAGGCGTATACGTCCCGAAGGCCGCGCCAGGGTGAGGTAGGCGGCGGAGAGGTGCTGACCTGGGGCCAGCAGGGTGCGCAGTACGCCGTTCATGGTGCGTAGGGCGTCGGAAGGGCCGTCCAGTGGCCCAGCGTTCTGACGTATCAGGGCCTTGAGGGAACTGGTGATGAAGCTCGCGCCCAGGTCGTGGCCGGAGACGTCGGCCACGAAATAGCCGAATCCTTTGGCGCTGACGGGGAAGACATCATAGAAATCGCCACCGGCCTCATGGGCGGGAAGATAGCGCACGGCGAACCGGGCTTCGGGCAATTCGGCGGGAGACACCAGGATCGCCTGCTGGGCTTCGCGTATCTGTGACAGCTTGGCGGCCTGTTGGGCTATCAGAGCATGGTTGGCCCGGCGCAGACGCAGGTGTGTTTTTACTCTGGCCACCACCTCGCCACCGGCAAAGGGTTTGGTGACGTAATCCACGGCGCCGGTTTCCAGTCCGCGAACTTTGTCGTCCACGTCGGCCCGGCCGGAAAGAAATATGATAGGGATATCGCAGGTGGAAGGGGTTTCCAGCAGACGGTCACAGGTCTCGAAGCCGGATTCACCGGGCATCATGATGTCCAAGATGATGAGGTCCGGTTGAAGATCCTGTGCCATCTCGCGGGCTTGCAGGCCGTCGGAGGCGGTGGCGACCTGGAATCCTGCTTCGATCAACGTGGCGCGAAGCACCATGCGGTTGACCTGCTCGTCGTCGACGACAAGGATTAGCGGTATGGCGTACATGAACCGTCCATAACTGGAGTTTGTCTTGGTGATACCCTAGCATGGATGTGAATGCTGATAAAGCAACAAACACGGGATGTTCCGCGATTAAGAACCGAAAATTTTAACAGACAGTAGAAAGTATGCAAAGAGTTCTTGACGCAGGTGCCGCAAATCCCTAGAAAGCCACTCCCGCTGACGGAAGCGCGAGCAACCGGAAGCGATTGAAAAAAAGGTCAACGGGCGAGAAGAAAGACGTTGACAGCGAGTGGGCCGATCAGTAGATAGCCCCTCTCGCTGACGGAAGCGCAAGCAACTGGAAGCGATTGAAAAAAAAGGTCAACAGCTGGTAAAAAAGCGGTTGACACGGAGCGGGCCGATCAGTAGATAGCCCCTCCCGCTGACGGAAGCGCGAGCGACCGGAAGCGATTGAAAAAATGTTAATGGCTCATAAAAAAGCGGTTGACAACGAGGCGGCTCATCGGTAGATAGCCCCTCCCGCTGACGGAAGCGCAAGCGACCGGAAGCGATTGAAAAAAAACGTTAACGGCTGATAAAAAAGCAGTTGACAACGAGCGGGCCGGTCAGTAGATAGCCCCTCCCGCCTTCGGAAGCGCGAGCGACCGGGGGCGATTGAAAAAAAGATTAACGACGATGACAACAAAGTCGTTGACGCCGCTTGACGGGAAGGCTAACTAGTTCTTCCCGCTCCCGCAAGGGAACGGAACAAGCTCTTTGACAATTAAATAGCGAGTCGGGTGAATTCTGAAGTTAGTCATACTCAGTCAAGTCTTCGGACTTGGTTGGGTTTCAGTTAAGACACAAGGATTTCAAACTGGAGAGTTTGATCCTGGCTCAGATTGAACGCTGGCGGCGTGCTTAACACATGCAAGTCGTGCGAGAAAGGAGACTTCGGTCTCTGAGTAGAGCGGCGCACGGGTGAGTAACGCGTGGATGATCTACCCTTGTGTTTGGGATAACGGTGCGAAAGCGCCGCTAATACCAAATAACAATCCATTTCAACGTGGGTTTAAAGCAGGCCTCTGACATAAGCTTGCGCATGGGGATGAGTCCGCGTCCCATTAGCTAGTTGGCGGGGTAACAGCCCACCAAGGCAACGATGGGTAGCTGGTCTGAGAGGATGACCAGCCACACTGGAACTGAAACACGGTCCAGACTCCTACGGGAGGCAGCAGTGGGGAATATTGCGCAATGGGGGAAACCCTGACGCAGCGACGCCGTGTGAGGGAAGAAGGCCTTCGGGTCGTAAACCTCTGTCAGGAGGGAAGAACCGCCAGGAGTCTAATAAACTCTTGGCCTGACGGTACCTCCAGAGGAAGCGCCGGCTAACTCCGTGCCAGCAGCCGCGGTAATACGGAGGGCGCGAGCGTTAATCGGAATCACTGGGCGTAAAGCGCGCGTAGGCTGTCTGGTAAGTCAGACGTGAAATCCCTCAGCTCAACTGGGGAACTGCGTTTGATACTGCCGGACTTGAGTCCCGGAGAGGGTGGCGGAATTCCAGGTGTAGGAGTGAAATCCGTAGATATCTGGAGGAACACCGGTGGCGAAGGCGGCCACCTGGACGGGTACTGACGCTGAGGTGCGAAAGCGTGGGGAGCAAACAGGATTAGATACCCTGGTAGTCCACGCGGTAAACGATGGATGTTAGGTGTCGGGGAGCGATCTTCGGCGCCGAAGCTAACGCATTAAACATCCCGCCTGGGGAGTACGGTCGCAAGGCTGAAACTCAAAGGAATTGACGGGGGCCCGCACAAGCGGTGGAGTATGTGGTTTAATTCGATGCAACGCGAAGAACCTTACCAAGGCTTGACATGTCGCGAATCTCCTTGAAAGGGGAGAGTGCCTTCGGGAGCGCGAACACAGGTGGTGCATGGCTGTCGTCAGCTCGTGTCGTGAGATGTTGGGTTAAGTCCCGCAACGAGCGCAACCCTCGTATTTAGTTGCCATCATTCAGTTGGGCACTCTAAAGAAACTGCCCGTGATAAGCGGGAGGAAGGTGTGGATGACGTCAAGTCCTCAAGGCACTTACTGGTTGTGCTA
>JBBRUD010000064.1:0-25435 GCA_038248065.1 Desulfovibrionales bacterium
CCTAAGCCTCTTTGAGGCAAAGGGGGAGTAAGCCAGACCCCCCCATTATTTTCACTCGACGTCGCGGAGCTATATGGGGGGTCCGGGGGGCCATTGGCCCCCCGGCGGGAGGGTCCAGGGAGGGCAGCGCCCTCCCTGGCCGCCGGAGGCTCTACCCCCCAGCCCGCCGGGCGTCTCGGCTCTCCAGCCAGAGCAGGCTGAAGAGCAGCGCGGCTTCCAGCACCTGGCTTACGGCCGAGGGGAGTTGCATGCGGGTCTGAAGGTATTCTCCGCCCACCAGCAGGGCGGCCAGCGCCACTGCTGCAAGCGGTGCCAGCAGGGGGTTGCGCCGGGCCAGACAGGCCACGATGATGCCGTCGAAGCCGTAGCCTGCGGCCAGCCCGGCCTGGAGCCGGTAGTGGATGCCGGTCACCTCGGCCATGCCTGCAAGGCCTGCGAGCGCCCCGGAGAGGGTGAGCACCCACAGTCCCCGCCGCGCGGCGTTCATCCCTGCGTAGGTCGCCGCCTTGGGGCCGAGGCCCATGACGGTGAGTTCATAGCCCCAACGGGTCTTGGCCAGAATCCAGGCCATGGCAGCAGCAACAATGAGCCCGGCGGCAAGGCCGGGATGGATGCGCGTACCTGCCAGCCGGGGCAGGCGCGCCGCCTCGTCGAGCAGCGCTGTGCCAGGAAAACCGAACCCGGCCGGATCGCGCCAGGGGCCGAAAAACAGGTGTTCCATGACGGCTATGGCCACATAGTTGAGTAAAAGCGTGGTGGTGATCTCGCTGACTCCCAGGCGGGACTTGAGCAGGGCCGGTCCTAACGCCCACAATGCGCCGCCCAGGGCTCCGGCCACGGCCAGGGCGGGCAACAGCGCCCAGGGCGGGAGCGTGCCGCCAAGCTTCAGGGCCAGCCCCGAGGCGAAGATACCTCCCAGGAGGAGCTGGCCTTCGCAGCCGATGTTCCAGAGGTTCATCCGGGCGGCCAGGATGACCGCCAACCCGGTGAGGGTAAGGGCCGAGGCCTTCACCAGCACCTCGGAGAAGCGCCCCCAGGAGCCCAAGGCCCCGTTGAACATCACGGAGTACGCCTTGAGCGGATCGGCCCCCAACAGAGCGAACACCGCCGCGCCGATCAGCAGGGGGATGGCCAGGGCAAGGAGCGTGGCCAGGGCTTTCGAGGGGCTGCCCGTCATGGCCGCCCTCCGGCCGATGCAGCAGTTGGAATGCGTGTGCGGCGCGAGGGCGCAGGGCTGCCCCCGGCTGGCCTGGACTGTGACAAGGCAAGGCAACGCTGCTGCGTCATGGCCGCACTCCGGCCATCATGGGGCCGAGGATTTCCGGGTCCCCGCCGTTGGTGATATCCACCTCTCCCAGAATGGCCCCGTCGAAGATTACGGCCACCCGGTCCGCCAGGGTGAGGGCCTCGCTGAGATCGCCGGTGATGAGCAGCACTCCGGCGTGCTCGCGGGCGGCGAGAATTTCGCGCCAGACCGCTTCGGACGCGCCCACGTCCAGGCCCTGGGTGGGCTGTTGAATGATGAGCAGCCGGGGCTTGCGCGAAAGCTCACGGGCCAGCAGCAGCTTTTGCAGGTTGCCCCCGGAAAGCTGGCCCGAGGGCTGCTCCGGGCCTGCGGCTGTGATGGCGTGGCGGGCCATGGCCGCCCTGGTGGCGCTTGCGGCTTTGGGCCAATCCAGCAGAGGACCGTGTTGGAAGGCGCTGAGCTGGGTGAGCACGAAATTGTTGATGAGCGACAGGGCCGGGATGCTGCCCTCCTGGTGGCGGTCTTCGGGCACATAGGCCAGTCCGGGTTTTGGGGCCTTGGCCCACTGGGTAGCCGGGCAGATCTGTCCGGCAAGAGCCAACTCACCGGCCCGGCAGGGGAGGAGCCCGGCCAGGGCTTCCGCCAGTTCGGTTTGGCCGTTTCCGGCAACGCCCACCACGGCCAAGATCTCGCCCTGGCGCAGGCGCAGGTTCACATCCCGGAAGGCGGCACGCTCCCGGCTGCCGCCGTCGCTCCATTGCCTGGTATCGTTTCGTCCGTCCTTGTCCGGCTGGCCGCTGCAAAGCGCCCGAATCCGGCGGAGGCTCCAGCTCGGTCCGCCAAATGACCTGCTGCCTGGTGCGCTGTTGTGCCCGGCTGCCAGGCCGCCCGTCAGTCCGCGTGTCCGCAGCACTTCTTCGCCCAGGGGCACCGGGGGTTTGTCCAGATTGAAGAGTACCTCCCGACCGACCATCATCCGGGCCAGATTGGGCTTGCTGCCTGCTTCGGTCGGAGTGGTGGTTGCCACCAGCCTGCCGCGTCGCAGAATGGAAATGCGATCCGACAGCTCCAGGGCCTCCTCCAGCTTGTGGGTGATGAGGATGATGGTGCGCCCTTGGGAACGCAGCGTTTTGAGCACCCGGCAAAACGAGGCGATTTCCGTTGGTGTCAGCACCGAGGTGGGTTCGTCGAAAATGAGGATGCGCGCACCCAGGCGCAGCAGCTTGAGGATCTCCACCCGCTGGCGCTCGCCCATGGAAAGTGTGTCTATCCGGCGGGCGGGATCGACTTCCAGGCCGAACTGCCGGGCAAGCCCAAGGATGCGCTCCGCTTCGGCGGCAAGATCCAGAAGCCTGCCACCGCCTGCGGCCAGACTGATGTTCTCCGCCACGGTGAGGGCTTCCACCAGCATGAACCGCTGGTGCACCATGCCCACGCCGAAGCGCTGGGCATCTGCCGGGCAGGAGAAGCGCACAGCCTGCCCGTCGATGCGGATGGCCCCGGAATCGGGCCGGTAGCGGCCCGAAAGAATGGACATGAGGGTGGACTTGCCCGCTCCGTTCTCGCCCAGCAGGGTGTGGATCTGCGAGGTATGGGCCTGGAAACTCACGGCGTCGTTGGCCAGGGTGGGGCCGAAACGCTTGGTGATGGCCGTGAGTTCAAGGGCCGGAGCGGTCATACTACGGTCATTCTGCGGTTTGGGCACCAATGCCGTATCATTCGGGAAGACTGCCGGACACTCCCTTGGCCAGCCAGTGCATGGTCATGAGCTCCTTCATGGAGGCCTTCTGGCCTTCGGGGATCATTACCTTGTCCTGCTGGTTGAACACGGGGCCATTGAAGGAATTGTCCACGCCCTGCTTCATGAGGTCCATTTCTTTGAGCACTTTCTCGCGCACAGGGGCGGGCACCTTGTCGTTGAAGGCGGAGAGCTGCCAGCCGCCCTTATCCAGGCCCCAGTAGAGCTCCTCAGCCTTCCATGTGCCGTTGAGCTTGGCGTTGACCAGATCGACGTAGAAGCGTCCCCAGTTCCATACCGTGGAAACCAGCACGCATTTGGCGCCGAACCCGGCGGGGTCCGCGCCGTAGCCGATGGCCGGGACATTTTTGGCGCAGGCGGCCAGGGAGGCGTCCGGGGTGTCGGCCATCTGGCGGATGAGGTCGTGGCGGCGCTGGATCAGGGTTTCGGCCAGGGTTGTTTCACCGGCGGGATCGCGCCAGCTTTTCAGCCAGACCACGGTATCGATTTTTTTGGGGTCGAAGGCGACGCCAGCTTCGGTTAAGCCGCGCGCCTGGCCGTTCACAAAGGCGTTGATGCCGCGCACGGGTTCTGGGATGGGGTTGGTGGCCACGGTGCCCACGTTTTTATAGCCCATCAGGCCGGCCATGTATCCGACAAGGTACTCGGCCTGTTCCAGGGCACCCATGTAGGTGCCCATGTTGGGGGCGGTCTTGTAGCCGGAACAATGCTCGAAGCTGACACCGGGGAAATCCTTGGCCACCTGGAGCATGGGATCCATGTGCTCGAAGGTGGTGCCGAAGATGATGTCATAGCCGTCCTGGGCATACTGGCGGAATACGCGCTCGGCGTCGGCGGCCTTGACGTTTTCCGCGTAGCTTACCTCCACGGCGTCGCCCAGTTCTTTCTGGAGCTGCTGGATGCCCAGATAATGGGAGTAATTCCAGCCCTGGTCGTTGACCGTTCCCAGAAGCGCGAAGGCAACCTTGAGCTTTTTGGCCTGGACCGGCCCGGCCAAAACGGAAAGGACGGACAGCACGGCCACGCAGAGCACTGTGACAAGGGTTGAGCGGCGCATGGAATCTCCTTGTTGATGGCCTGTTGCGGAGCAAGCGGCGGGTCTTCCTGGTTTGCGAAGCCTGTCTTGCAACGGGCTGTTAACCGGTCGGATCAGCCTGAAGTTTTTCAAGAGATGCCGTATTTTCAAAAGCTTGTAAATCCATGTCCGGCCCAATACCCGGTCCTGCTCGCCTGTTTTCCGGCAGGACGGATTTACGACGGCGGAACGAAACTTCAGCCCGTGCCGTCTTCCTCCTTGAAGGGAGGCTGGAAGAGGCATACTGTGTCTGTACGATGCATACAGAGCGCCCCAGGGAGTGTTTGTTCCTCCAGAGGGGCGCGGGCAGACTTCCATTTCTCCGTGCCTGCCCCGATATATGGCCGGGTCTCGCAGGCCAACCCTGTTTTCCGCCGCCGCCACGAGGACGTACATGAGCAACGGTCAGCATCTGGCACTCACGGAAGTGGGCACCAATGAAGTGGAGATCATGTGTTTTTACCTTGATCTTCATAACGGCGACAGCGTTTATCGGGCATTTTACGGCATTAACGTGGCCAAAGTGCTCAAGATCACACGTCTGCCGGAACAGGTCATGCGTCCCCCAACGTGCGCGCACCCTTCGGTATGGGGGGCGTTCCACTTCAAAGACCGGGATAAAGTAGTGCCTGTAGTGGCCTTGGCTCGGTATCTGGAGCAGGATCAGATCGCCAGCGACACGCAAAAAATGATCATCACCGAGTTCAACCAGGTGATGACCGCCTTTCTGGTCTCAGGCATCACCAGAATTTACCGCTTGAGCTGGGGGGATGTGGAGCAGCCCGACAAATATGTCAACGAGTATTCCCATAATGCCTTTACAGGCATGGTGAATCTGGAAGGGCATATCGTGTTCATTCTTGACCTCGAGAAAATTGTCATCGAATTGAACCCGCAGTCGGGAAAAGACTTTTTCGGTGTTTCTTCAGGCATCAAGTCGGACCGCAACATTCATGTGCTTCATGTGGACGATCAGGCATTGGTGCGGCGCATGGTCAAACATGCCCTGGAACAGGACGAGGCCTTCAGCGTGGAATCGGCCGACAGCGGCAAGGCCGCCTTGGATCTGCTTCGGGGTAAACTGGACGAAGCCAAAGAGAAGCGCTGCGCCATTACGGACTTGGTGAATGTGGTGGTTACCGACGTGGAAATGCCGGTGATGGACGGCTACACCCTGTGCCGCTCCATCAAGGACGATCCGGCCCTGACCACTATCCCTGTGTACTTGTTCTCCTCCCTTATTACTGAGGAAACCCAGCACAAAGGGGCTTCCGTGCGCGCTGACGGCCAGTTTCCCAAACCACAGACTGAGGTGATGGCCAGGGAAATCATGGCCGATCTGGCCAAGAAGTGTATTGAGAGCCATTAGGCGCGTACTGCCGCGCACGGCCAAGCCTCCGGCTTCCCGCTTTTGGTGTTATGACTGCGCCCCGGCCTGGAGCAGTTGCGTGCCTTCGTCTTGCTCCTGCGGCGTGGGGCCGCTACGCTCGAATTCCTGGCCCCAGACCACCAAATGCTCAAGTACCGGGACCACGCTCAGCCCCAGTTCCGTCAGGGAGTATTCCACTCTGGGCGGCACCTGGGCGTAAATTTTTCGCAAAATCAATCCGTCCGTTTCCAGTTCCCGCAGTTGCTGGGTGAGCATCTTCTGGGTGACGCTTGGGATGTGCCGTTTCAATTCGCCAAAGCGCTGCGCATAGCCGGATCTGAGAAACCACAGGATGATCGGCTTCCATTTGCCTCCGATAACCTGAAGGGTAAGCTCCATCACGCAGTAGTATTGCCGCCCGCCGTGCTCCTTGAGCATGGCGCAGGCTGGCCTGTCCGTAGCGTCGTCCATGAAGGCTCCCTTTCTGCTTGATAGTATCCAAAAGGATACTACCCCACAAATTTGTACCTACTTGCAAAAATATCCACAACAGCCAAAAGGAATCTTACGAAGAGCCGCCGCTCTCGGCAAGGAGGAATTTCATGGATCTGCTGTCGATCGACAAGACCCTCTGCAAGAAGGACGGAATGTGCATTGACGCCTGCCCCGTGGGCTGCATTGAGGCCGATGCCGAAGGCTACCCGGTGGAAGCCGCCGGAGCGGCGTGCATCGAGTGCGGACACTGCGTGGCCATCTGCCCGCATGGAGCCATCAGCAATGGCCGCTTGCCCGATGAGGCTTTTATGGCCATCCCCGAGGCCACAGTTGATGCCGAGGCCGTGGAAGCCTTGATGAAGACACGGCGGTCTGTGCGCATGTTCAAGGATCGCCCCGTTCCAGTGGAACAACTGGCCAAACTGCTTGATATCGCGCGCTATGCCCCCACGGCCAGCAACTCCCAGCAGCTGAGCTGGGTGGTGCTGCAAGACCCGGCAAAAACCAGGGCTTTCGCCGAAATGACTGCCGAGTGGTTTCGCCACAGCAACATCCGGCCCCGGCTTGTTGAGATGTGGGACCAGGGTCGGGAAGTGTTTCTGCGTGGAGCGCCGCATCTGCTGCTGGCCTGCGCTCCCAAGGATTATCGCTGGGGAGCTGTGGATTGCTCCATAGCCCTGACCTACATGGAACTGGCCGCCGCATCCATGGGACTTGGCGTCTGCTGGGGAGGCTTGCCCACGGCGGCCATCAGCGCCAGCGAACCGCTGGCCCGGTCCTTGCCCTTGCCGGAAGGGCAGACTGTCCACGGCGCGCTTATGGTGGGGATCCCCAAATACCGTTACCGGCGCATTCCGCCCAGAAAAGCGGTTCAGGCAGTCTGGGTCTGAGGGCGCTTTTGCCGTGCGTCCGGCACGGGCCGGAACGCGCGGCATAATGCGCATGTGAAGGCGCTGCCCGTCATGCTTTCCCGGCCACGGGGAATGTGGCGTACGGCGCTTGTATACTGCGCCCACTGTCGTGTATGCTCGCTGCATGAGCAGGGAAGAAGAAACGTTGCGGATGGAAAACGAGGCGTTGCGCAAGCAGATTCGCGAGCTGAACCGCCGCGAGCAGGAATGCGAGCTGTTGCGCCACATGCTCGACGACCTGCGCGAGGAGTACCTCTCCTTGGCGCAGTCCGCTCCTGACGCCATTGTTTCCACGGATAGCCGGGGCAACGTCATCTTCATCAACAACGCTGCCGAGGAGTTGTTTGGCTACTCCCCAGAGGATATCCTGGGGCTTTCTTCGGCGGTGTTCATGCCTGACCGGTTCAAGGCGCGCCACGACGAGGGTTTCAAGCGCGCACTGGAGGCTGGGCGTGCTCTGAAACCCGGAGTGCTCACCGAGTGCGCCGCCTTGCGCAAGGACGGCACGGAAGTGCCCATCGAGATCGCCCATTCCAGCTGGCGGCGGGGGCCGGACCTCTATTTCGCCGCTTTCATGCGCGATATTTCCGAACGCAAACGCTACGAACAGCTGCGCGACGACGTGGAGCGCATGATACGGCACGATCTCAAGTCGCCGCTTCTGGGTATCGTGGGGTTTGCCAAGCTGCTCAGGGAGGATCCCGCCCTGCCGCAGAAGGAACGGGAATGGGCCACGCTCATCTTCGATTCGGGTATGCAGATGAACTATCTGCTCTCCAACTCCCAGGCCATGCTCAGCATGCAGGCGGGAAACTACCGGGTACAGGCGCAACCAGTAAATATCGTGAAATTGCTGGAATCATTGGGAAAACGCTTCGAGCCTGCCATGCGCGAAAAGCAGGTTGGCTACTCCTGCTCGCTTGACGCAGCAGAGGAAACGCCCTCAGGGTGCATCATCCCCGGCGAAGAGGCCTTTCTGGACGACATGCTCTCCAACCTCATCAAGAACGCCGTGGAGGCCTCTCCCGAGGGGCAGGAAGTGCGGGTGAGCGTGCGTGAGGAAGATGGCTTCAAGGTGATCGATATCCACAATCTGGGGGTTATCCCCGAAGCCATTCGCGACCGGTTTTTCGATCCCTATGTTACCAGCGGAAAAACCGGCGGCACGGGCCTTGGCGTGCACAGCGCCCGCTTGATCGCCCAGGCCCACAAGGGCGGCATAAGCTTCACCACCGACGAAAACGAAGGCACCCACATCCTGGTGCGCCTGCCCATTAAGATAGCGGACGCAGGAGCAAGGGGCGCTGCCCCTTAAACCCCGCTGGGGGTGCAGGGCACCTTCCTACGGAACATAACTCCCCCTAGGCCTCTTCGAGGCAAAGGGGGAGTAAGCCAGACCCCCCCAGTATTTTGCGCGTCGATGCAGCAGCCGGGCGGCAACGCGTAGCTATATGGGAGTCCGGGGGGACATTGTCCCCCCGGCCGCCGGAGGCCTCTGTGCACCTGCCACCGCGACCTAGCGGCTCATCACTTCTTCCATCACATCCGCGAGTTTGAATTCGTTGTAGTAGCGGCATTCCACATCAGAGAGCAGGTCCATCACCGCTTGGGCCTGTGCTTCGCAGCCCGGTGTGGGAGTGTTGGCCAGGTGGTTTTTGAGGGTGGCCCGGAGGTCGTCGAAGATATGGGCCGCAGCGGCCTTGACGACTTCCTTGGTCACGAATTCAGCGTAGATTTTCGATAGCGGGGCGCAGTGGTTGGTGCTCATGGCTGGGGTCCGGCGGGAGGTGGCCCGAGGTAGTTGGATGTTACAGCGACTGGGCGCAGGCGAAGGCCGAGGCCCAGGCCCAATGGAGGTTGTAGCCGCCCAGATGGCCGGTGACGTCGAGCACTTCGCCAATGAAGTACAGATTGGGCACGGCCAGGCTCTCCATGGTTTTGGAGGATACGGCCCGGGTATCCACGCCGCCTGCGGTTACCTCGGCCTTCTTGTAGCCTCCCACTTCCTTGGGGGTGACCTTCCAGGCCGTGAGGCACGAGAGAACCTGGGCCAGCTCTTCCTTGCGCAGTTGGGAGACGGGCTTGGCCGCCGTTTCCGGGGGCAGAATCGCCGCTGTCAGGCGTGCGGGGATGAGTTTGGCGATCACATTCTTGGTAAGGCTTTTGCCGGTGCGGGCTTTATCCAGGACGGCTTTAAGGTCCTGGCCGGGCAGCAGGTCGATGGAGAGGGTCTGGCCCGGCGACCAGTGGCTTGAAATCTGGAGCACCACCGGGCCGGAGAGCCCCCGGTGGGTGAACAGCAGCGCGTCGGTGAAGCGCTGCTTGCCAAGGCTGATGGTGGCTGGCAGCGAAAGGCCGGAGAGTTCCGCCAGGGGCCAGTCCGTCGGCATGATCAGCGGAGTGAGGGCAGGGCGGGGTTCCACCAGAGTAAGCCCGAAAGTTTCGGCCACGCCGTAGCCGAAGCAGGAGGCCCCGGTCTGGGGCCAGGCCAAGCCTCCGCAGGCCACAACAAGGGCGGCGGAGCGCAGGGAGCCTCGGCTGGTGGTGACGCGGAAATCCGTATTGCGCTCGATGTTTTTCACCCGCACGTCCAGGATGAACTCCACCCCTGCCTCCCGGCACTTGCGTTCCAGAAGATTGGCCACCGCGTCGGCCCCCTGGCGGCAGAAGAGCTTGCCACCGGGTTCTTCCTCGGTTTCCAGTCCGTTTTCCTCAAGGAAATGCTTGAAGGCCAGGGGCTCGAAACGGGCCAGGGCCGAGGCTGTGAAATGGAGGTTTTCCGACAGGAAGTGTTCCGGCCCGACGCTCATGTTGCCGTAGTTGCACCGGCCGCCGCCGGTAACCCGGAGTTTGCGGCCGGTCTGGGCTTTGTGGTCCAGTACGGCCACGGTCTTTCCTCTGAGGGCGGCATGGAGGGCGCAGAAAAGCCCGGAGGCACCAGCGCCAATAATACACACATCGTAGATCAGCATGGGGCAGTGCTTACGGCATCAACGGCCCGACGGCAAGACGCCGGAAAGGAGAATCTCAGCGTTTGCGGCGTGCGCCGGCGTAGAGCTTTTCCCACAGAGGATCGTCCATGGAGCTAACTCGCACGCTGCCGCCCCCGGAACTGGAATGGATGAATTTGTCGTCCCCAAGGTAGATGCCCACATGGTGGATGCGCTTTTTAGAACCGAAGAACACCAGATCACCCGGTTGCAGTTTGTCGCGTTCTACGGGGTTGCCTTCCTGGAACTGTTCGCGCGAGTTGCGGGGAAGTTCCACGCCGTTCCGGGCATAAACGTAGCTGGTAAAGCCGGAACAGTCGAAACCGGATTTTGGAGAGGACCCTCCTGCGGCGTAGCGGCGGCCCGCCAGGGCAAGAGCGGTTGCTTCCAACCCCGCCGGAGTGGCGTTGACTGCCTGGGCAACTTCGCCTGGCAGGCTCTCAAGGGCGGGAGGTTCACTCTTGCCCGTGCGCGCGGCCCGTGGGGTGGCCGTTGCCGATGCGCTGTCGGACCGCCGGGCCATCTTGGCTTCCAGACCGGCCACGGCCAGCAGAAGGGTTTCCTCCTGGGCGGTGAATGCCGGTTCCGGTCCAGACGGAGATTGCGCTCTGTCGCTCGCGGCAGGAGTTTTTGAGACAGGCACTGTTACTTCGGATCGCACAGGTTGCACTTTGGAAAATGCTCTTTCCGGCGGGCTGGACGCCCGAGTCGAGGCATCCGCTATGCGGGCGGCGGTGCCGGAAGACGTAGGAAATGGCCCGATGGGGCTGACGACTCGGCTTCTGGCGTGCGATGCGCGGGTGCTTGCGTTGTGAGCGGAGGTTGTGGGCCGTTGCTGCTCCGCAGGAGCTCTGTGCGGCAGCTGCGCGTTCAGGGGCCCCCCTGCCAGGGGCATAGACGGAAATCTGAGCTGGGTCGTGGGCAGGGCGGCCTGGGGCTCGGTAGCGCCGGATTCGACGGAAGAGGTCAGCATGGCGTCAAAAAAATGTTCGCCATCCCGGGGCTGCCGCGCCCCTCTGAACGGGGCGGTGGCAGCCGGAAAAGCGCTGGGAGCATATCCCGACGGGGTGATGGCCATGCCGTTTCCTCGGTTTTCACGGATTACCGAAGAGTGCAAAGCAAACACCGTGCCTAGATTTGTAGCTCCAGCCCCACGGGGCAATGGTCCGAGCCTATGACCTGTTCTTCGATCCAGGCCCGCTTCACGGCGCTGCGAAGTTCCTCGGAAACGAAGAAATAGTCGATGCGCCAGCCCACGTTGCGAGAGCGGGCCTGGAAACGGTAGTCCCACCAGGTGTAGTGGCCCGGACCCGGCTCGAACATGCGGAAAGTGTCCACGTAGCCGTGGGCGATGAAGCGGTCCAGCCAGGCGCGTTCCTGAGGCAGGAAGCCCGAGGTGTTCTGATTGGATTTTGCGTTTTTCAGGTCGATTTCCGTGTGGGCTGTGTTGAAATCGCCGCAGGCCACGATGGGCTTGTGTTTGCGCAGCTCCTGGGCGTGGGCCAGAAAGGCCTCATAGAAATCCAGCTTGTATTCCAGCCGGTCCGGCCCGCGCTGGCCGTTGGGGAAATACACGGTGAAGAAATGGAAGGCCGGGTATTCCAGGTGGATGAGGCGCCCCTCGCCCTGGAAACGGGCTTCGGGCAACTCCAGGTTGACGGCCAGGGGTTTGGCGCGGGTGAAGGCGCCCACACCGGAATAGCCCTTCTTCACCCGGCTGGAGCACAGGGTGACGCCATAGCCCGGAGCTCGGGAAAAGCTGTCCTCGTGCGCTTCTTGGAGTTTGGTCTCCTGGATGCCCGCCACGTCGCTGCCGCTTGCCGCCAGCCATTCCCAGAAGCCCTTGCCCACCACGGCTCGTAGGCCGTTGACGTTCCAGGAGTGGAAAATCATCCGAATCTCCCGCCGCGCCCTTTCCAGCCAGAGTCCTCAGCCAGACGCAGGATGGCCGAGAGAGTCTTGCCGTCCCAATCGATGCGCGCGTAGCCGCCTGAGGCCAGGTCGCCGGGGTTGATGATTATGGTTTCGCCAAGGGCGTCCACGGAGCGGGCCTCGTGGATGTGGCCGGTAAGGCACACGGCGGGGCGCACCCGCAGGATGAAGTCGCGCACGGCCTTGCTGCCGACGTGTACGCCGGGGGACACCTGGTCGGCCAAGGTATCGAAGGGCGGGGTGTGGCTGGCCAGCAGGAGTGTGGAGTACTGCCTGGCCGAAGCATAGGCCTCCTCCAGCCACAGTCCCAGTTGGGTGTCGTCCGCTTCGCTGGGAGTATTAAACGGGGTGGGGTTGGACCAGCCCAGACCCAGCAGGCCAAGGCCTGGGGCCAGCTCCACGGTGCGGGCGTGGATGCCCATGCCCTGCTCATTGAGCCAGGTTTCCACAGGGGCCAGGTCCATGTTGCCTATCTGGGCGTGGATGGCCGGGTTTATGGCTGCGATGGCCTCGATGACCTGCCTGGCCTGGGGCACGCCGCCCTTGTTGGTGAGGTCGCCGCTGACGATGACGCCTGCGGCCCCGGCCAATTCAGGTATGTTTTTCAGATTGGCCGTCTGGTTATGCAGATCGCCGAAGCCAATCCAATAGGGGGAGCTTTCTTTCATGGGGGTCTCCATCGCTGGGTGCTTTGCTCCGCAATCATACCGTGATAGTTTGCCTTACGTAAAGCGTCGCGCCGAGGGCGGCGCGAAAACGCAGTGGTGCGGGTATCCATGGACAAGGCCTCCCTTCGCAAAAAACTTCTGGCCGTACGGCGAGCGCTTGACCCGGCGGAGCTTGAACGTTCCAGCCGGGCTGTGCAGGCGCGTCTGGCCGAGCTTCCGGCCTGGCGCGAGGCCAGGGACGTGATGGCTTACATGGCCTTCGGGGGCGAGGTGGCTACGGCCGGTCTCATTGAAAACTTGTGGGAGCGGGGCGCGCGGGTGTTTGTGCCGCGCTGCCGCCCGGATGCTCCTGGCCATCTGGACGTGGCCTGCCTGACCTGTTTCGAGCATTTGCGGCCAGGCCGCCACGGCATCCTGGAGCCGGACCCGGCCATCTGCGAGCCCCTGGGCGACAGCGCCCCGGACCTGGCCCTGATTCCGGCGGTGGGCTATGACCGCCGGGGCGGACGGCTGGGGTTCGGCCAGGGCTATTACGACCGTCTGCTGGCCCGTCCGGGGTTCGCCAAAACCCTGCTGGTGGGGCTGGCTCACAATTTTCAACTGATTGCGGACCTGCCCCAAGACCCTTGGGACCGGCCCGTACACGTTATCGTCACCGATAAGGAGATCCTATGGCCATGACCATGATTCCCTTCGCCTTCCCTGGCCTTCCCGGCGTGGGGGCAGCCTTCGGCGGAGCCGACGGGAACGGCGCAGGCGAGGACGCTTCTGGCGAAGGCAATATTGCCTTCGGTGCGGGCGATGATCCCGCCCGTGTGCTGGCCAACCGCATGGAGATGCGCACCCGGCTGGGCTTTTCTTCCTGGCACAGCCTGCGCCAGATACACGGAGCGGAAATGGTTTTCGAGCCGGAGGCCATGGATTTGTCCGCGCCGTCGATCCATGAAGGCGACGGGCTGGCCACGGCCATGCCGGGCAAGGCCCTGATCGTCAAGACCGCAGATTGCCAGCCTATTTTGTTGGCCCACGCCAGCGGCGAATATGTGGGGGCCCTGCATGTGGGCTGGCGGGGCAACGTGCAGCGCTTCCCCGTCTCAGGCGTGCGGGATTTCTGCTCCCACTACGGCATCAAGCCTCAGGACGTGCTGGCCGTGCGCGGCCCCAGCCTGGGGCCTTCGGCTGCCCAGTTCACCAATTTCGCCAAGGAGTTCGGCTCCCGCTTCGAGCGTTTCTTCGATTCGCGCACCCAGACCGTAGACTTGTGGCGCCTGACCCGTTTTCAGCTGCAAGAGGCCGGAATCCTCGACCGCAACATCTTTGGCATCGACCTGTGCACCTACAGTTTGAAGACCTTCTTTTCCTACCGGAGAAACAAAACAACCGGCAGGCAGGCCAGTGTGGTCTGGATTCGTGAGCAATAACGGCGTTTTGCCGGAAGCATGGAAACTGTCGTGTTTATGAAACACCTAGACATGTTTTTCAAGAACACAGTACATGGTTTTGCAGTTTGCGACTGAAAATACACCCAAGGTATTTTGTGAACGCTCCACGAGCGAAGGAGACAATGCGGATGCAAACTTCAGGAGTACGAATCTTCGCCGTGGTGGCGGTCTGGATGTGCGTTGCCCCGATGGCCGCGCTGGCGACAGGCCCGGTGACCACTCTGGACCAGCAGCTCGAGATCTGGAATGAGATAATTCCCAAAGTGGAGAAGGACCCCTCGACCCTGGCCGCCAGCCTGCCCAGCCTCATTCCCCAATACGGCAACTGGTGCGGTTTGGGCACGACGGTAATTACCGCCCTGCCCGTGGACGGGGTGGATTGCGCCTGCCTTGCCCATGACCTTTCGCCGGGCTACACGTCTCCGCTGCCGACTCTGGAGCAGGTGGTGCAGGCCGATCAGAAGTTCGTCGCCGACCTTTCCCTGGCCGTGCCTTCAACGCCCTATGGCGCGCTCTATAAGGAGGTTGCCATCCAGGTTATTGAAGCAAAAAGCACTTACGAACAGGCCAACCAGACCCTCCTGCTCAGCGGTTGCGCGGATTGCCTGAAGACGCAGTAGCGCCTTCGCTTCGTCAGATCGTGCCACAGCAGTCAGTCTTGGGCGGGAACTGGAGCGGTGTCACAAGCGTTCGCTGTTGATCCCGTAACAACGCATTGGGATTTTCCGCCTGATCTTTACGGATGAAACGGGCGCGGCTGCGGCGCAATCGTCATGAAGGCGTGGTAGGGAGGCAGGCTGTTGCGGGCATGGGTCAGGAGGTCCAGTTCAGGCTCATGAGCTCGAAGACGTCGGCTACGGAGAGCGTGAGTTCCGGGGTGAACAGCAGGCCGATCTTCGGGCCGGCCACCCAGCGGATTTCGCAGGGCAGGTCCTGGCGCAACTGTCCTTCTGCGCCCAGCAGCGGATTGAAGTGCATTTTCGCCCCACGGGTTAGCCATGGGGCCGATGTTCCGCGCCTCAAAAGTATCCTGGCCCCGGAAGGGCTCAAATCCACCAGGACGACCTTGAGGAAGCCCTCAGGATATACCAGATGGGCGACATGGCGCACGCCGAAAAGTTCCAAGTCCACCCTGGCCAGGTCGCGCCTGTCGGTGGTGAGGTCCATTCGGAGGGGAAGGCGCAGGGTGTTTTTCATAGCGTCCTGGCTCGCTGAGAGACCCAAAATTCGATCTTTTTTTGATGCGCCATGATATAGGTGCTTGTCAAGCCGCCGGTCGGGGGATATGCAGCGGCTCTCCCAAAATTATAAGGATTACTCCCATGAACACGTCAGTCAACGAAAAAATCCGCAATATCGCCATCATCGCCCACGTCGACCACGGCAAAACCACCCTGGTGGATGCCCTGTTCCGCCAGAGCGGAACCTTCCGTGAAAATCAGGAAGTGGACGACCGGGTGATGGACTCCATGGATCTGGAGCGCGAACGCGGCATCACCATCGCCGCCAAAAACTGCGCCATCTACTGGAAAGAAATAAAGATCAACATCATCGACACTCCCGGCCACGCCGACTTCGGCGGCGAAGTGGAGCGCTCCCTGGTGATGGCCGACGGCGCAGTGCTTCTGGTGGACGCCTCCGAAGGGCCGCTGCCCCAGACCCGCTTCGTGCTCAAGAAGGCCCTTGAGCGTGGCCTGACCATCATGGTGGTAGTCAACAAGATCGACCGCAAGGACGCCCGTCCCCAGGAAGTGCTGGACGAAGTCTACGACCTGTTCATCGACCTGGACGCCACCGAAGAGCAGCTGGACTTCCCGGTGCTCTACGCCATCGGTCGCAACGGCGTGGCCCAGCACACCCTGGAAGAAGAAGGCAAGGACCTCACCCCCCTCTTCGACGCCATCGTGGAGCAGATTCCTCCGCCGCGCTACGACACGGCCGCTCCCTTCCAGATGCTGGTGGCCGACCTGGGCTATTCCGACTTTCTGGGCCGCCTGGCCATTGGCCGGGTCATCAACGGTCATGCCAAGCAGAACGACTCCCTGGTGTGCATCAACGAGGAGGGCGCGGTAAAACCTCTGCGCGTCACCCGCCTGCAAACCTATCGTGGCCCCTCGGTTGTGGATGCCCTCGACGCCGCCCCCGGCGACACCATCGTGCTCTCGGGCATTGAAGACGTGAAAATCGGCGACACCATCTGCACCGCAGCCGCGCCCAAGGCCCTGCCGCGCATTACCGTGGACGAGCCCACGGTATCCATGAAGTTCGCCATCAACACCTCCCCCCTGGCCGGGCGGGAAGGCAAGATCGTGCAGTCGCGCAAGATTCTGGAACGCCTGGAACGCGAATGCCTGGCCAACGTGGCCATCAAGGTGGAGCAGAGCGAGGATAAGGACAGCTTCCTGGTCAAGGGCCGGGGCGAGTTCCAGATGGCCATTCTCATCGAAACCATGCGCCGCGAAGGCTACGAGCTTTCCGTGAGCCGCCCCGAGGTCATCTACAAGATGGAGAAGGGCACGCGCCTGGAACCCATCGAACGCGTCTTCGTAGACTGCGACGAAACCTTCCTGGGCGTGGTCACCGAGAAGCTCTCCATCCGCAAGGGCCGCATGGTCAATCTGGTGAACCACGGCAAGGGCCGGGCGCGCATGGAGTTTTCCGTGCCTTCGCGCGGCCTCATTGGCTACCGCGACGAATTCCTCACCGATACCAAGGGCACGGGCATCATGAACTCCTACCTGGAGGGCTACGAGCCGCACCGTGGCGATTTCCCCACCCGGTTCACCGGCTCCCTGGTGGCTGACCGTCAGGGCCAGGGCGTGGCCTACGGCCTGTTCCACCTGGAACCCCGCGGTGAGATGTTCATCACCGCAGGCGACCCGGTGTACGAAGGCATGATCGTCGGCGAGCACAATCGCGATAACGACCTGGATATCAACCCCTGCAAGGAAAAGAAGCTCTCCAACATGCGCGCCTCAGGCAAGGACGAGAACTGCGTGCTTACCCCCATCCGCCCCATGACCCTGGAGCGGGCCATCCACTTCGTGCGCGATGACGAACTGGTGGAAGTGACGCCCTTGTCCATCCGGTTGCGCAAGGCGGAGTTGAACGCCACCAAGCGCCACATCCTGGCCGGGCAGCGCAAGAAAACCACTTCGTAACGACATCCTGGTTGTCCTCCAGGGTTTACGCGGCCAAGAGTGCGTATACCCTGGAGGAAGCCATGGAACTCCACGTATGCTGTTGCATATCCCATATTTCCCAAAATACCGTCGCCTTCTCCTGCTGACGCGCCGCGCTTTCGCATTTACCGCACTGGCCTGCATTCTGGCTGTTCAGGTTGTTGGGACTTCCTCTGCCGGTGTTCCGGTCGATGGGGCCATGTCCCGGGCGGACACCCTGCTGGGCATCACCTACCGCCCTGACGGCGTGCGGGACGAACGCGGACGTTGGACACTGTTCGAACACCCTGAACAATCCTTCCCTTCGCCGGGGCTTAACTGCTCCGGGCTCACATACGCGCTCTGGCGGCTGCTGGTTCCCGGCGCGGTGCCCGTGGCCCTGGCCGGGCGCGACAGATTGGGCGATTCCGCCCCCGGCGCGGCCATGGGGCAGGATTGGGACTACGGCTTCGACCTTATCCTCAATCTCTCCGAGGGCCTTCCCCGTCGCTGGCTGCTGCCTGACCCCCGGCCGGTGCGCGACATTGGCCCGGCCATGGATTCCGGCCGGGACATGATAGGCTTCCCCGTGGCCGCACGGGAGGACTGGCGCAAAGCCCTGGCCGCACTCCAGCCCGGCCACGCCTGCCTGGTGAGCTTTACCCAGACGGGCCGGCGCAAGGGCTACACTTTGCAACACTACCACGTGGGCGTCATCCTGCCCGACGCCTCAGGCGGGCGTTGGCTCTACCAAGCCACGCCAAAATCCGGGACCTACAAGATGAACCTGGCCTCGTCCGATGGCATGGCCCGCTTCCTGGCCGGATTTTCCGGCGGGGACAGGCGGGTGCTGCTGCTGGACGTGACTATTCCCGCCGCAAGGGGCGCTGCCCCTTGACCCCGCCAGGGGGCGCTGCCCCCTGGACCCCGCTGGGGGTGCCCTGCACCCCCAGCCCCCCCCATATTTTGCTCGCCGACGCGGAGCTATATGGGGGGGCTGGGGGGCCATTGGCCCCCCAGCGGGGGAGTCCAGAGGGGGCAGCGCCCCCTCTGGCCGCCGGAGGCGCCATCCCCCCCGGTTGCTCCTTGAGCGCAAAAAGGCTAGAGGCTTTGCCCACCAACGACAATCAAGGAGCCATCCGTGGGCAAGGAAAAATCGAGTCTGGACGCCATCCAGATCGCTCCCGAATTTGACATTGAATATTACATGGAAATCAGCGGTCTGATGCGCGTCGAGAAGGACCTGCTTGAGCTGCTGGACCACTATTGGGTCAAGTGGGAAAAAGACGTCAAAGCCTACCGTATGGAGCCCACCAAGGAGGGTGCAGGCGACGGCTTCCTGCTGGTCTACCTGGACCAGGACGTGGAGGACGAAGTGCAGAAGGCCTTTGAGACCGCACCCCAGCATGGTTTCGCTTTCCATAACTTGGCCATCACCCTGACCCTCTCCGCCGCCCAGAGCATCATGCCGGAATTGATCGGGGCCTGCATGCCCATGCCCACTCCCAGCCGCGAGGCCAAAAAGAAGTTCAAGAAGTTGGGACTGGAATGGACTGAAGACGGCAAGATGAATCGCAACTACGTGGTCTTCACCGCCTATCCTTACCAGGGGGGCTGCGAAACGTGCCATTCCTGCGATACCTGCCCCTCCAGCCAGGTGCGCGAGGTTGGGCAGCCGTTGGAGTAGGCCGGGGCGGGGCTGGAATATGCTCATCGTCTTCAAATACACCCTGGCCTGGATTCCCATGGTCTTCATCGCCGTGGCTAACGGCGTGGCCCGCGACCTACTCTATGGGCCGCATATGGGCGCGCTTGGGGCCAATCAGGTGTCCTGCGGGACGGGTATCCTGATGTTCACCGGATACACGTGGCTACTGGCGGGGCGATTTCCCCTTAAAAGCGCCACCCAGGCCATCCAGGCCGGGGGCATCTGGCTGGCCCTCACCCTGGCCTTTGAGTTCCTGTTCTTCCACTACGTTGTCGGCCATCCCTGGGAGGCCCTGCTGGAGGCTTACCGTGTGTGGGAAGGAAATTTGTGGGTGCTGGTACTTCTGGCTGTGGCTGTACTGCCCTACGTGGTGTTCCGGGCGCGCCGGGGCAGATGATTGGTGGGGGGCGCGTCCTAGTGCGGCTTGCCAACGACTGTTGCGCTGGGGGCGCGTAGAACAAAAAAAGAGGGTTCCGAAGAACCCTCTTGTAAAGACTATAGCGTCGCTGGCCTAGTTGGCGGGGGCGGCGGGGGCTTTCTTTTTGCCTTTCTTCTTGGTCTTCATCATCTCGGTGTAGCTGGACTTCTTGGAGGTATCGACGGACTTGCCTTCGAAGGCGAAAGCAACGGAGGTGAACACGAAGCAGGAAACAATGGCGAGAATGATGGCCTTTTTCATTTGAAAACTCCTCAGTGGTTGAAGAAAATAGTCGTTGCCTGTCCCTCGGGAGCATCCGGCTTGCATTCTGCGGTACGTGTTCCACTTTCGCAGTAACGTTCCGGTAACGAATCTGGGCCGAAAATGCTGGCGGGCTGTTTCCATCCCGGTGGAGATGTACTATCTCACGTCGAATTACTCGCACCTTACGCCACCATTACAAAAATGAAAGCGCATTCCAGCCAAGAGTTACATTAACACATTGAAATAACGCATGAAGTAAAGTTGACACCCGGATATGGTCAAGCGTACTCTTGCAAGGTACGACATGAGAGGTCCGGCATGCGCATCCTTCTAGTTGAAGACGACCCCAAAATATCGGCCTTCATCGCCCAAGGCCTGAAACAGAACGGCTTCACCGTGGACCACGTGGCCGACGGCCAGGACGGCCTGCACCTGGCCCTTACCGAAACCTACGCGGCGGCTGTGGTGGACATCATGCTGCCGGGCATTGACGGGTTGAAGCTTATCGAGGAGATGCGCCGCAACCGGGTGAACACCCCGGTGATCATCCTCTCGGCCAAGCGATCGGTGGATGACAGAGTCAAGGGCCTTGAAACCGGTGGAGACGATTACCTGGCCAAACCTTTCTCCTTTGCCGAACTTCTGGCCCGGCTCCAGGCCCTGATACGCCGCTCCACCAATGCGGCTGAGGCCACCCACCTCACGTTGGGCGAGCTGTCCATGAATCTGCTCACCCGCGAGGTCACTCGCGTGGGCACGCAGATCACCCTTCAGCCCCGCGAATTCGCCTTGCTGGAATATTTCATGCGCAATCCCGGGAAGGTGCTCTCCAAAACCATGATCATGGAGCACGTCTGGAACTACAATTTCGACCCCCAGACCAACCTGGTGGACGTGCTGGTCTGCCGTCTGCGCAACAAGATCGACCGCGATTTCAATTTTAAGATGCTTTCCACCTTGCGAGGGGTGGGCTATGTCCTCAAGCCTTCTAAGCAGGATTAGGCGCTCCACCGGCTTCAGGCTCACGGCCCGCTACGCCATTCTGTACATCGTAAGCTCACTGGCCCTGTTCATCATCGCCTATATGCTGCTTTCCGGGGTGGTGCGCGAGCAGGACCGCAAGTTGCTGCGCGAAAAAGTCAACGAGTACGGTTTTATCGAGCGTTCACGCGGGGTGGGTCAACTGGTTGACGTGGTGCGGCGGGATACCCAGGCAGACGAGGAACCAGATTATTACGTGCGCATTCTCGACAACGCCGGATTGGAACTGGTCACCCTGGTTCCGCCAGGCTGGAAGCCTCTGCCGCCGGACCTCTTCGAGGGGAAAATCGAGGAGCATACCCAGTGGTATCTCTGGCAACCTCCCGGCACCCACGAATTTTACGAGTTCGCGGCCAGGAAATTGCCCGACGGGGTGACCGTCTTTGTCGGCGGCGACGCCAGGGAGCGCGAGGAGCTTCTGGCTCAGTTTCAGCGCATCTTCGCGGGCATTACCATTTCGGTTGTGCTGTTCGGCGTTGTGGCGGGCACGCTGCTGGCCAACCGCACCCTGGCCCCCATCCGCGACCTTATCGCCACGGTGCGCTCCATCGACCTGGGCAGGCTGGACGCCCGCGTGCCCACGCGCCACACCGGCGACGAACTCGACGATCTGGCCAGCCTGTTCAACACCATGCTCGACCGTATCTCTACCCTCATTGCGGGTATGCGCGATTCCCTGGACAACGTGGCCCACGACCTGCGCACGCCGGTCACCAGAGCCAAGGTGGGCATAGAAACTGCCCTGCAAACCGCCATGGGCGAAGGCCCCCTCCGCGAGGCCTTGATGGATTGCGCAGAGGAAAACGAACGCATCATGACCACCCTGACCACTCTCATGGATATTTCCGAGGCCGAGACGGGCACCATGCGACTATCCATGGAGCGTGTGGACGTGGCCGGGTTGATCGAGGAATGTGCCGAACTCTACGAAGATCTGGCCCAGGAGCAAGGCATCACCCTGGTGACCGACGCCTCGCCCGGTCTCTATGCCCAGGCCGACGCCAGCCGCATCCGGCAGGTGCTGGCCAATTTGTTCGATAACGCCCTGAAGTATTCGCGCCCGGGCGGCAAGGTTGTGGTCATGGGCAAGCAGGAGGACGGGGCGGTGTCGGTGGCCGTGCAGGACGATGGGGAGGGCATTCCACCTCAGGATATCCCCCGCATTTTCGAGCGCCTCTACCGGGGCGACAAGAGCCGCTCTCACCGGGGGCTGGGTTTGGGCCTGTCGCTGGTGAAAGCCGTGCTCAAGGCCCATGGCGGCAATATACGGGTGCACAGCGAAGTGGGCCGGGGGACGCTGTTCGTGTTCACCCTGCCCGGCGTGATGCCCGGCATATCCGGGGGCGCATGAACAAGGGGGCGCTGCCCCCCTTACCCCCGCCGTGGGGGCAGCGCCCCCCCGGACCCCCGCAATATGTTGCGCGTCGATGCAGTCGCTGCACGCCGACGCGAAGTTATACGGGGGGTCCGGCTTACTCTCCCTTTGCCTCAAAGAGGCTTATGGAGAGTTATGTTCCGTAGGAAGGGCCATTGGCCCCCCGGCCGCCGGAGGCCTCTTCACTTCTCCAGCTCTAGCGCGCTCTACATTCCGTCGGTGAGAATATGTTTGGGCCAGAACTCCGAGCGTTCCTTGAAGACCCGTTCCAGCTTGGAGTATTCCCTGCGTTGGTCATCCGTCTGGGCGTAGCCTCTGGCTTTTTCCATCTGGAACTTTGATTGGCGGCGGTCGTTGGAATACACCGCGGCATAGGCCAGGTTGAGGTGGGCCTGAAAGACGTCGCCTGCTTCGCCGTAAACCCGTCCGCTTTGCGAGCGGGCGTCAGGGGATTCCGGTGCGTAGCGCACCACCCGGCGCATCAGTTCCACGGCCTGTGGGAAATTGCGTTCCTGGGCCAGGATGTTGGCGTATTCGGCCGCAGCGACCATATCATGGGAGTTTTGTTCCACGGCCCGGCGCAGCAGTGTTTTGGCCCGGTCGAAATCCCGGATTTTCAGGAAGAACCTGCCGGCTTCACGCAGCCATAGCGAATCGTTGCCTCCCTCTGTCAGGGCTTTGTCAAAGGCCGCGCGCGCGGCGGGAATGTCGTTGGTGCGGCCTAGGGCGATGGCCTGGCCCAGTCGGTCGAATTTGGTCAGTGACGCGCCTTTCTTTCCGTAGAAACCCAGGGCCACGTTGGGGTCACCGTACCGGCTGCGCAGCAGAGTCTGTACGCGCAGGAAGCGGTCGTCCTTATCCGGGCGGTCGACGATGTTCTTGGGCATGCGGTTCACGCGCTCGGTCAGGTAGCTCACGCGTTCGGTGATATCGGGGTGGGTGGAGAGATATGCGGGTATTGTTCCGCCGCCCTTGAACAGACGCATGCGATGGAGCACCACGAAGGCCTGGGGCAGACCTCTGGGAGGATACCCCGCCGCAACCAGGTAGTTCATGCCCACCTCGTCGGCCTCGCGTTCGTCCTCGCGGGAATAATTGAGCATGGTCTGGGTGGCGGCGGCCTGGGTGCCTATCATCATGGCACCGCCCGCATCGTGTTGGCCTCCGGCCGCGCCCAGCAGCAGTCCGGCAAGCACCCCGGCCAGGGCCGCTAGGCTGATGACGCGGCTCTGTTCGACGCGCTTGGCAATGTGGCGCTGGGTGACGTGGGCCAATTCGTGGGCCATGACCCCGGTGACCTCGGATTCGTGGTTCATGTTCAGGATGAGCCCGGTGAACACGAACACGTACCCGGCCGGTGCGGCAAAGGCGTTGATGGAGTTGTCAAGCACCACCGCCGATCTGAAGGCGAATGGCTGTGGCGGCATCTGGCTGGCCAGACGATCCACCAGATCGCGGACGTAATCGGCCACCTCCGGGTCTTCCACCATGGGCAACTTGGAGCGGATGAGCACGTTGAACTTTTCGCCCAGCTCTTTTTCGTCCTTGATTCCAAAGCTGAACATATTCGCATGGGCCGGTGTGATGGCCAAACTGGGCGGAAAGACCAGCAGAAAAGCCAGGGTAAGGGCCAGGATGCGGCAGCCGGATTGAAGGGGAGTGGAACGACGCTTGCGCATGGGGTGTTTATAAGCCTTTTTCCAGTGGTGGCAATCGGCAGGCCGGGTGCAGGCACATGAAAAGTGGTTCATGTTTCCAGCGACAGGAGAAAGTCGGAATGCGGGGAAGAGGGGTTACAGGGGGCGGAAAAAAGGCGGGAGAGCGCCACCTGTATCTTGTTGGGTATGTTCAACAGGATACAGGCAAGGCGTTTTGCTCAGTTCATACGTCCTACAGCCGTGGCGGGAAAGCCGGGCATTGTTCCAGAACAAAGCGCCATATTGCCTCGGCAAAGCCGAGAGCTTCACGGGCATGGTCGCTGGTCGTCTGAATGAAATTATCAGGGTAGCGAACATCCACGGCATAGTCCGTCAGGATGACGCATGGCTCTTCCCACATTGAAAAGGAAGGCTCGATGCCGGAACACTCCTCAAGAAGTCGCTCCAGATCGTGTGTTTTGGATACAGGACGCTCATGCAGTATGAGGAAGCCTTTTAAGAGTTTCTCTACGCATTGCTGACAATGAAAGCAGACCGATTCATGGAGAATTTTCCCTGATTCGAGAATGGTACGCGCGGTTTCCAGGTCCCCGTCCGCCTTCCTGAACCATTCCGCCACCCAGGCTTCATGTTCGTTCATACACCACCCGGCCCTCGGTGGCGGCTACGTAACTGAGGCTGGAAAGGAGCTTTTTCTGGCGCTCGAATTCGTCAGGCTGGAAAACGAAAACATCCAGGGCAAAGGCCCGCTTGGGGAACAGCCGACGGACAGCGCGGTTCCTCTCTCGGCGGTCGCCGGGCATGTCGGCCACGATGAGCAGATCAATGTCACTATCAATCGAGGCATCCCCGCGCCCGTGAGAACCGAAAAGATAAATCCTGTGCGGATTCACCTCGTGGACGATTTTTGCAACTACCGTGTCGATGAGTTGGTGCGTGGTCATGAGCGGCACCTTTCGAGGGGTTATGTCGACCGTCTACCAGCGGTGGCCATGGGGCTTTTGCGGGTGTGCCGGGCCGAGAGCGTATATCCCTCATATACCGCGTGAGCTGGAGTGGCAAACGGCAAATACCTGAACATGGAGATGACGGGTTGATTCTGGATAAAGTTGAATGACTACAGTGGATTGAATGCCATATGGCATCTGTGTCGAACGACTGCCTGGCTGGCACCCACAAGATTTGTTAAATGGACCTATTCCCTATGGTTTCATGGCATATCAAATATTTTCGTTATATCTTTTAAATCAATTATAGTTACTATGCTTTTTACATCATGGTAATATTCTTGCACAACTTTGTATTTGTCACCGTGTTTGCTGAAAAATCTGTTCCTCGTCGCATTGTCTTTGCTTAACACGCTCTCTAAACTACGCTTACCATTGAGAAATGAAATCGCTTCTCTTGACCCAGTCAAATACATGCATTTTTCTTTATCAGTCTCATGTGCTTCCAAATTGAAATAATCTTTAAAAAGCCCGTTCTGCCTGATGGATTCTGCACCACCTCGCCAATTAATAAATTTAAATTCAGCAACTCTGAAATTAGTTTCCAGGTCGAATTGTTTTCCAGTATTGCCAGCACCCAATGATAGTGAATGGACAACTTCATCTTTTTCAAGAATCATTGGGAGGGAAAGCATTATTCCAGCTGCATGTATCTTAACGTCAATTTCACTTGAAGCATTTTTAATAATTAAAGCGGACTTCACAAGTGATTCTGCTATGTTCTCTGCTACTAATATAGAATTGACATCGGCCTTGTTGGCATTTTTCAATATATTTTCATTTCTGTCCGGTTAAGACAACAGTGCTAGTTGATTAAAATGATTACATTTATTTCGTTTCTTTCGTGGTTCTACGAGGTCGAGTATTTCACATTGCTGGAATAGATTCCGTTGCACCAGTCTAGCCAGGTAATGCA
>JBBRUD010000065.1:0-25056 GCA_038248065.1 Desulfovibrionales bacterium
AGGCAATATGGAAAGACAATCAGAGCCCGATCGCAGTTGGCGTGCCGTCTGGGGCGTATCTCTATTTTACATATGACACGGTCAAGTCGAAAGACAACATTTATTACCATCTGAATGACCAGGACCACAAGCTTGGGGCGGCCTTATTCCATTGTGCCACAGGTGTCGTAGTGGAATTGCATGTAAGTGTTGAAGTTCCAGGACTTATAATTGGCATCGTGGATCTCGATGGAAATCTAATTAGTGCCCAACTGGTCCCCAATTAACTCCATTGATGAGGACGTTTCGCAATATGAATAAACAGATATCGGCGTACGCACTGATCTGCAGTGCCTTATTTTTAATTGGCCTTACTTTGCGACTATTATTCCTAGGTTCCATGGAATTTTGGTGGGATGAATTTGTAACTATTGGTCGTGCATTGCCTAGTGTTAGTGAGTTGCTCAGGGGTCTATATTTTCAGAGTCCTTCACCCGTAAGTACTGACTGTAGTCCGCCACTGCACCATTTGTTTGTACATGTTATGTTGTTGATTAGCCGTTCTGAATCAGTAATAAGGCTACCAAGTGTTGTTTGCGGGATGGCGTCGATATTCTTTTCGTGTAAACTTTCAGAGAGGATTTTTAACAGGCGAATTGCATTGTTGGCTGTGTCATTTTGTGTGTTTTCAGTTTTTCATATATATTATTCTCGTGATATCAGGTGGTATTCAACGTTTTTTGCTTGTTCACTAGGGGCGCTGTATTTTTTAAATAAAAGCCTTGTTACTGGTAAGCGTATCCATTTGTTGTGTTTTGTAGTATTTACAACGTTATCGCTGTATGCATCTTATACAAGTCTGACATATGTTTTGGGGGAGGGTCTGTTTCTCGTCGGTTACACTATCGTGCTGTTAATTTATGGTGATATTACAAAAGCAAAGTCCACAGCCATCATTTACACTGCACTGTTTTTTTGGGCTTTCATCTTGTATTTGCCATGGTTACCTGCGCAGTTTCTTGCGTTTTTGTCTTTCAAGGGTAAGGGTACATTTGTTCCATTTGAAATAGATCGTCTGATGATGTGCTTTCGTTTTTTTCTCGAATACTTCTACCAGGGTAAGTTTAATTATCTTTGGTTTGCCGTTCCGTTGTGCTTTTTAGGGGTCATGCATGGCCTAGTATCAAAGAGTTTACGTTTTGGTTCAATGCTGTTTTTTTGCTGGTCGCTCACTCCTCTCCTGGTTTTATACAACGTAAAGACAGAATTCCAGGTTCATCCGAAATATGTAATGAGCTTGTTTTATTTCATGGCTATTACGTTGGCTTTGGGAATCGATGCATTGGCAACATTCATTGAGCGACAATTCAAAGTGAATGCAAAATTTGTCAACGTATGTAGTGGATGTGTTTTGTTGGCTGTAATCGCTTCAAATTTTAACTATGTTTCATTTTATCAGGGTAAGATGCCATCTTACAAGGCTACATTCAGAGAATTGGCTTTAAATTCTTATCCAGGTGACTACCTGTTTTATGATACTGAAAAGCAATTAAGTTTTTTGGGCTGGTGGCATCTCGGAACACACTTTCCTTCCGCTAAAGACCATCTTGAAAGAAGTTATAAACATTTTTTAATTACTTCTGGGGATACCAGGGTGTGGAGCAATGCCAAGCTTCTTGTCGACAAAGAAGGGTTAAGTATTTCACGTATGGGCATCGTGAATGTATCTCCGATAGTTGCCGAACCTAACAATTCAAATGTGTTTGATTATAAAGATAGATTTGATAGCCTCAAGGTGTTTAACGACGCATGGTCAACTGAAAATGCCACAGTTGATCTTTTGTCTGGTGGCGGCCTGGTTCCTGCTGACATGTCTCGCCCCGGCTGTGTCACCTATGCATTTGATATTCCAGGTGAGCGTCAGCCGGATGGACTATCGCTCGACATAGAAGCCGTTGTCACGCAACGCACTGGCCTCACGTTTGATGGTTACGTAGAAATTCTTGCAGGAAATACGCTTGAAACACTCGTCCAGGTCGGAAGGATTGACTCCGCCGAGGGGCCTGAAGTCGCAAAAAGCTTCGGCTACTCGGGCACGTATGCGGTCTCAAAGCATTATATTTTACCTGACAGGCTGAGTCCAGCTGATAAATTGTATGTTGTTGTGAAGTACTCTGTTGGGACTGTCGACGGGTACATGAAGATTGCTTCACTTGAGTTTCAAGCCAAACTTCAGGATGGCCGCTTGGTCAACCAAGAATATACATCCCGCACGGCCCGTACAATCTTGAACAATTTGCAAGTTCAGCCCAATTCTTCTTCGCTTGGCACACGTATTCCTCGTCCACCGGTTGCATTTTCCGTGAATTCAGATCTCCTTCCACTGGATGGATCTGGCCGCTATGGTGACAGTGCTGATCGTGCCCGTTATCTCAAAGAGAACCCTTCTGCCGTTCTGGTGTACACTGCTTTCAATGCTCAAAAACAACCGTTTTTGGAAATCTATGACTCCTGGCTTGAGCCCTCGCTCTCGTTGTTAAGCTCAGAAAACAGTGCATTGAAACTTTCTGAGCCCCTTGGTGGTCTCAAGGCTGAGGGTGGTTATGTTCCAGCAAATTTACGTTGGAATGAAACAATTATTCCACTTACACTCGGAACACCTCCGTCTTCCTTCACACTGTTCAATCCTGGAAAAACAGGGGTGATTGTTTTTCGTCCACGTTTTGACAAAGCAGGCTTCAACCCTGAAGATTTTGATACATTTCGAGATGTGCGCCTGCTTCCTCCTGCTCCATGTCTCTCGTGCATGAACGAGCAACCGTGTTTTGCAGTTTATCGGTTTAACTCCTTATTCCCAGTGACCAGGATCGTTATGACAACATATCCTAGACTGGTAAATGATAAGGAAAAAAAGAACTGGTTAGGGGTGTCTGTGTCTCTTGACGGACAACAATATGAACAGGTGTTTAAGATTAAAAGCAACGGCGACAGCTCTGGAGTCGGTGGATCCTACCCGCAAATTGATGAGATTACACTCGATCATCCTGCAAAGAGTGTTTTAATTCGTCTTGACATGGCCAACGAATCATCTCAATGGTGGTCTTCATCGGCCAACTCCATGACATTTGAATTGTTTTTTAATACATCTCTACAGCTTGATACAGCGAGTGATGTGAATGTTGTCCCATATTCTGATAGTGGACGGGCAATTAATTTTTCTCTCTCCCCTCATCCGTTTTCTGCATGGGAAAATCTACGTCCTGGATTAAAAGTGAACGATTGGTGGCGTCCATTGTTCAGGTAGTCATTCGAGTTATTTGATCAGGCTTGGAGTAGCCCCAGTTTAGACCGGACACCCTCGCCAACCTAGGAGATAGTGGTAGAGGTATGTCCAGACAGAGTGCTAACGAGTTTTCCACGGTTGAGGTGGTGAACATGGTCCAGCGCCGTCGTTGGCCGCTGGCGGAGAAGCTGCGCATCTCGGAGGAGTCGTCCCGACCAGGGATGAGTATCTCCTACGTGGCCCGCAAATACGGCATCGCGCCGAACCTCCTCTTCCGCTGGAGGAAGCTGATGAGCGAAGGCGGCAAGACGGCGGTGCAGGCGGACGACCAGGTGGTCAGCGCTTCGGAGCTTCGTGCTCTCAAGAAGCAGGTCCGTGATCTGGAGCGGCTCCTGGGCAAGAAGACGATGGAGGTGGAAATCCTCAAGGAAGCCATCGACATCGCACGCGAAAAAAAACTGATCTCGCGTTCGCCCTTGCTCTTCGAGGACGATTTCCAATGAAGCGGATAGCCGAAGCCCTAGACGTCGCCCGTTCGCGGCTCGCGGAGCGGATGGCGTCCGTCCCCAGGAAGCGACCGCCACGCTATTCCAAGGCCCAGGACGAAGTCCTGCTGCCTTTGATCCGCGAGATCGTCGACGAGCGGCTGACCTACGGCTACCGGCGCATTTGCGCCATGCTCAACCGGCGGTTGGTGGGCATGGAATTGGCTCGTGTGAACCACAAGCGGGTGTATCGCATCATGCGCCTCCATGGCCTGCTTTTGGCCAGGCACACCGGCCAGCGCCCGCAGCGCCCCCACGAGGGCAAGGTCATTACTCTGCGGCGCAATCTGCGTTGGAGTTCGGATGGATTCGAGGTGGCCTGCAAGAACGGCGCAACGGTGCGCGTGGCCTTCGCCCTGGACTGCTGCGACCGCGAGATTATGGGCTTCGTAGCCTCCACCGGCGGCATTTCGGGCGCGATGGTGCGCGATTTGATGCTGGAGTGCGTGGAAACGCGGTTCGGGTCGAGCCGCACCCCGCATCGGGTGGAATGGCTCACGGACAACGGCTCCTGCTACGCGGCCAAGGAAACCGTGGAGTTCGCTTCGTGGCTCGGGCTGGTCAGTCGCTTCACCCCGGTCAGAAGCCCCGAGAGCAACGACATGGCCGAGGCGTTCGTCAAAACCTTCAAGCGCGATTACGTGTACGTTCACGACCGCCCGGACGCGGAAACGGTCCTCAGCCAGCTTGCAGGTTGGTTCGAGGACTACAACGAGAGCCACCCCCACAAGGGGCTGCGGATGCAATCCCCAAGAGAGTTCATCCGCTCATTGGCAACTGCGGGGTGTCCGGTTTAGCGGGGGCAACTCCAAGGCTGCAAAAGTCGTCTTTTACAACCGTCTGTTAAGTCGGGCCGTATGCCGTGGGGCTAGCTTCTGGCGAGGATATTGTGCAGGATGAGCTGTGTCGTGCTGTTTAGGGGCGGGTCTAAGGTGATTTTCTAGTGTATGGTCATATAAGTTATGCTGTAAGAGCCTTCTATATTGTGGACATTAGGTCTTTCTCTGTTGCGATGGTGGTGATGTTCAATGTGGTCCATATTTTGTAAATGTTAAATTAGGGCATTGTTTACATATATACTGCATGGTTTGTGTTGTATCGATTTGTATGTCTGCACGTTTATAACGCTGTGACAAGGGTGGTGCGTCATGTTTAAGTCTGTTGCTGTCGCAATATGTCTTGTTCATGTTACAGCATGTATGTGTTTTGCACGCCACTACACAGGATATGATGTTATGGATCAACTCCAGAAGCCTGTTGGAAGCGTTCAGAGGGCGAGTGTTTTGGGATATATCGATGGAGTACATGATGCATTTGACGGTGCCGGTTTTAAAGTTCCACACGGAGTGACAAGTCAAGCTCTTGGCGATGTTGTTCTGAAGTATTTGAAACTTCATCCTAAAGAGCATGAAAAGGATGCTGTGTATATTGTGATTGATGCCTTGTCAGGTGCGTATCCCAAACAGATCAAGTAGATATATGCATCACCGGATGGCGTTGATTACTTGGTGGGTTGTGTTGGCAATAATCTTTCTTTCTGGGAAAATGGACCTGGAAAGGTCTCCTTCAGGGCTAAACATACCCCCATGGTGACCAAGGATGATACAAACAGCATAAAGAACGCCTGCTCATATCCGGCCAAGGTAAATCCGCCGTTTTCTGTACGGCCCGCTGACTCCAGAATGGAGCCTAGCACCGGCTGGAGCACTGCGCCGCCCACAAAGGGGAAGATGTTCATCAGCCCGATGGCGGTTCCCGCCAAGCGCACTGGAAAGAGTTCCTTCACCGCCGTGAAGGCCACCACCGGAGCGGTTCCTACCAAGGCTCCCATAAGGAACAGGACCGCCAGGAGTTCCTCCCTGTCGAGGCTTGCGGTGCGAAAGGCCAAGAGCCCCGTCAGCAGGCACAGCGCGGCGGCGCAGAAAATAAGGGCGGGCTTGCGGCCCTTGAGAATGCTGGTGGAGAGCAGGCTGACGAAGGGGCCTCCAACGATCAGCCCCAGTGCTATGCATGAAAGAGCCTGTCCCGCCTCTGCTGATGACATGCCGTGCACATGGATCAGATAGGGGCCGCCCCATAAGCCAGCGAAGGAAAAGAAAATCCCGTTTTCCAGAAAGCACCACAAAGCGAACAGCCAGAACCAGCGGTTGGCCAGTACGACGCGCACGCCGGGCAGCAGAGGCAGTCGGCCCGGCGGCGGCTGGTGAGGGATTCCGTATCCGGCGTATCCGGCCTGTGCCGGAGTGTCGCGCACTACGATCCACAAGAGCGCGGCCAGAAGGAAGGTCAGGCCACCTACTGCCACGAAGGTGGCGCGCCAGCCAAAGGCCTCGGCGCACCATGCTAGGGGGGCCGTGGCCAAAAGCGTCCCCAGGCCGCCGAAGGCGACGAGCAGGCCGGTCATGGCGGCGAACTGTCCGGGTGGATACCATTCGGCCAGCGTTTTCAGGCTTGAGACGAAGATCATGGATGTGCCCGCGCCCACCAGGATTCGACCGGCCATGGCCCAGGAGACATTTGGCGCAAATCCCAGAAGCAGTGACCCCAGCCCCGCCAGGCAAAAAAACAGTGTGGTTGTGCGGCGGGCACCCCAGGAATCGGCCAGCAGTCCGGCGGGAAGCTGCATCAGGGCATAGGAATAGAGGGATGCTGCGGCCAGCATGCCCACAAGGCCTCCTCCGGCGTCAAGGTCGCGCATCATGTCTACGGCTACCACTGCCGGGCACAATCTGTGGAAGGTGACCAGCATATAGCCTGCGGCCAGGGTGGCGAAGACCATCAGCCGGTAGCGATTTGCTGGCAGGCGCAGGGACGGGGGCATCGCTGCGGGGTATGCCAAAGAAGGGGCGAGAGCAACCGCCGCGCCGGATGGGGAATTGGTCTGGACAGACCGGGGGCAAAGCGAATAGTCAAGATTTCTCCTGATGACGGTTTGAACTTCCCACGGAGGTTCGGATTAACGCCCCCTAAGAGCATATATGAGAGCAAACAATGGAATGGCTTGAAGAACTTATCCGAAATTATGGTTATTGGGCCTTGTTCATAGGCACGTTCCTAGAGGGGGAAACCATCCTGCTTATCGCCGGGTATATGGCCCACCTCGGGAATTTGGACCTGACTATATGTATAGCGGTGGCTTTTGCCGGCAGTCTCTCAGGCGACCAGGCAGCCTTCTACATCGGCAGGTTTAAAGGGAAAACGTTCATTGAGAACCGCCCCCAGTGGCATGACCGGGTGGACCGCGTTCACAAAATGCTCGAACGGTTCCATGAGGTGCTCATTCTTTCCTTCCGTTTTTTTTACGGGCTGCGCAATCTGACGCCGTTCATTCTGGGCACAACGGATATCTCCGGTTTCAAGTTTTTCTGGCTGAACGCCATCGGGGCCTTGGTCTGGGCTATTGCCTTCGGTTTTGCCGGCTATTTGTTTGGCACCGTGGTCGCGTCTGTTCTCAAGGATGTCCACAACGTGGAGAAGTACATCCTGCTTGCCGCTGTGGCGATTTGTATGGGGATTTGGCTCCACAAACGCGTCAAGAGTAAAAAACAGCCGACGCCCGGCAAGGACGAGAAAACCCCGGAGTAAATTTCTCCGGTTCTTCTTCAGCACAGGCTTTTCGTTGTTCAGTCCGAAGGGTCACTTGTCCTGTACTCTTTCCACTCAACTGGGTAGAGTGGCTTCAACACTTGCCATTTTCTGTGAATTGCGTCATTACTTTAACGATATGGCTGTATTTTTTTCGAAAACAGTGTGTATGCGGAAATGGTCGACAAAGGCATGACATTCCACCCCGTTCCGGTTGAACAGGAAGCTCAGGTCGCGCTGGACTGCGCACACGGCCTTGATGGGCTTGGAAAGACCGTCGTGGGTGAGTTTTCCGCCAAGGAAAGGGATTTTCTCCGTCTTGGCAACCTGCTGGCACAGTTCAGCGGAGAGGCTGCCGACGTTTATAAGAAAGCCGGGGATCTTGCCAATCTTACTTCCGGCGACACGGTGCGGGAAACCTCTGAACTGCTTGCGGAAAACCTGGAACGGTTGCGCGGCGGCTACTCCGGCCAAGAGGGTGTGGACGAGCTTACCCAGCTTGAGGCCATAGCCTCTGTGGGCGGAAAACTTACCGAGATTATGCGGGAGTTCTCCCGGCTGGTGAAGCACCTGTCCATGCTGGGCATCGCCACCCGCATTGAAAGCGCCCGCCTCGGCAGTAGCGGCATGGGGTTTGCCACCCTCTCCGACGACGTAGAAAAACTTGCCTTGAAGATCGTTTCCGCTTCTGAAAACATCCGGCACCGTTCACACGAACTGACTACCCAGACCATGGCGGCTGGGGAGAGCCTGCAAGCCATGCATGCCGTGCAAAAGGGCGCATCACTTGCCATCATGGAGCGCCTGCATCAGGATTTGGCCGCCCTTGGCCAACTGAGCCGCGATTCGCAGGAAAGCGCCAACGAAATTTCCGGTCTGGCCCTGACGGTCAGCTCAAGTGTTTCCGAGGCCGTCCACTCCATTCAGTTTCACGACATCATCCGCCAGCAGCTTGAACATGTCGATGAAGCTGCTCAGGATGTCCGGGCGCAGGTTCAGGGTGTTTCCGAAGAAGAACTCAGCGATTTGACCGAGGTTCATGATTTGCTCTCTTGGATGCACGGCGTGTTGTCCTTGCAACGCTCCCAATTGGGTGACGCCCGCAGCCGTTTCGCTGGCGCCATGGAGGATCTTGAAGGCAGCCTGCGTGTCATTGCCTCCCAGGTGGATCACATGGCTGCCAAGGCCGGTTCGCTGGTGGCTGGCGGCACGAGCCCCGACGGCGTGCTGACGCAGATCGAACATGGGGTAGGGGCAGTGGTGTCATCGCTGCGGGAACATGCCCAACTTGGTGCCAAAATGGGCACGGTGATGGAAGGCGTGGCTGGCTCCATCCGGGAGATGTCCGCATCGGTATTCGAGATCGAGGAAGTGGGCTCCGAAATCGAGCTTATTGCCATCAACGCCAGCATCAAGGCCGCCCACACCGGGGAGGAAGGCAAAGCCCTCGGCGTGCTGGCTTCGGCCATCCAAAAGCTGTCCGTTGACGCCCGCAGCCACACCGAGGCCGTTCTCAGTCTTCTCAAATCCGTGGATTCTTCCTCGGAGGCCTTGCAACGCTCATCACTTGCCCACTCCAGCAGCGAGTCTGTGGAACCGGTTATGGCCGAGCTTTCCGACGAAATCGACCAGCTCAAACAGTTGGACGAAATGGTGAGCAAGCGCGCTACGGATCTTCGCCGGGCCGGTGGAGAGCTGAGTGCCAGAATTCTCGATGCAGTCGCAAGCCTGGAATTTCATCACCCCCTACTGGAGGCCATGGCTGTTGGCGAGGCCCGCATGCAGGATCTGGTGGAACTGGCCGCCCCTCATGCACGGCCAGGCATGGGGGGCAGGCACTCTGACAAATTGTTGGAAATGCTCAAACGCTACACCATGGAGGCGGAGCGCTTGGTGCACGAAAACGTTCTGGGCGGAGGTGTGGCCGCAGCCGACCCCAACGGATACGATGGCGTTACGTCCCCTGCGGATGCGAATGAACTTGGCGATAACATAGAATTGTTTTAGGAGCGGTACGCGGACATGGAGTCGCACACGACGGATACAGCTTCCCAAAACATGGCCATGGACGTTTCTGGACAAGCGGTGGTCACCCTTGCCGGATCTTTCGGCATGGAGGAGGCCGCCACGTTGGCGCAGACCTTGACCGAGGCTTTAGATCGGTCATCCGAAGAAGTTGTATTGTCCCTGGCCTCTGTCGAGCGGTGCGGCGTGCCCTTTTTCCAGCTTCTCTTTGCCTTGTGCAAGCAAGCCGGGCACGACGGTAAGCGGGTGAGACTGGCGCAACCCCTTTCTGAAGGGGTGCTCCGCGATGCCCGGCAACTCGGCATTACTCAGAAGGACTTTGAAGCGTATCTACCCAGCGAGGCTATATGAGCAAGACCATAATGACGGTGGATGACTCCGCCAGTGTTCGGCAGATGGTGGCGTTTACTTTGAAAAATGCCGGTTATCAGGTGATTGAGGCCTCAGACGGTAAGGACGCCCTGGGCAAGCTCAAGGGTGAAGTGCATATGGTCATTACCGATCTCAATATGCCCAACATGGACGGCATCGCCTTGATAAAGGGCATCCGGGCCCAGGCAGCCTACAAATTCATCCCCGTGGTGATGCTGACCACTGAATCCCAGGCGGGCAAGAAACAGGAAGGCAAGGATGCCGGGGCTACCGGCTGGATCGTCAAACCCTTCAAGCCCGAGCAGTTGCTCGCTGTGGTGCAGAAAGTGCTTCGATAGGCGGTTCTATGGACATTCACCGCCAAGCCTTCCGCGAAGAGGCCGCAGACCTTTTGGGCGAGTTGGAAACGGCCCTTTTGGAACTTGAGGATGCACCCGAGGATACGGAGCTTATAAACCGTGTGTTCCGGTCTATGCACACCCTCAAGGGGTCCGGGGCCATGTTCGGATTTGACGATATCGCCCACTTCACCCATCATGTGGAGACCGTCTTCGACCTCGTCCGTTCCGGTGAACTGCCCGTAACCAAACAGCTTCTCGACCTCACCCTGGCCGCCCGGGACCACGTCACCCTGCTTTTTGAAACCGAAAGCTCCGGGGATGACGCTTTGACCCAGGCCGGTGAAGTGCTTCTCCGGCAGTTCCGGCAGATGGTGCCTGAGGCAGTTCCTGAGCAGCATGAAGATTCCGGCGGCTCCGAGTCTCCCGTGGTGCCCGCCGATTCAGGCCGGAGCAGTGTCTTCCGTGTGCGGTTCAAGCCTGGTCAGGATATCTATTCCACTGGCAACAACCCGGAATTTTTTCTCGACGACCTGCGCGAATTGGGCGAGTGTTTAGTTTTCGCCTATCTGGATGATATTCCACTCCTTTCCGCGCTTGACCCCCTGAATTGCCATGTCTGGTGGGATGTCCTGCTTACAGCCGATGTTACGGAGCAGGCCATTCGCGACGTCTTCCTGTTCGTTGAGGACGACTGCGAACTCCTGATTCAATCTGTGGAGGCTGAAGCGGGGGAGGGCACCAAAAAACTTGGAGAAATCCTCATTGAGCGCGGCGACATCACTCCCGAAGGGGTGACCCACGCTCTGCGCGGGCAGAAACGGCTGGGCGTCATCCTGGCTGAGGCCGGGCTCACCAGTGAAAAAGCCGTGGAAACGGCCCTGGCGGAACAGGGGGCGTTGCGCAAGCAGGTTGTGGCAAAGGCACCGGAAGGGGCCTCCAGCCTGCGCGTTCCCGCTGAAAAGCTCGACGTGTTGCAGGATCTGGTGGGAGAGCTGGTTATTGTCCAGGCTCAGATCAAGCAGGCAGGGCATGCCCTCGGCGACGGCAAGCTCCAGACCCTGGCCGAACAGCTGGAGCGCCTTTCCAATGAACTGCGTGATTCCACCCTGGCTATCCGTATGTTGCCCATTGGTTCCACCTTTGGCAGCTACCGTCGCCTGGTTCGCGATCTTTCCGCGGAGCTTGGCAAACAGATCGAGCTGGTCACCCGTGGCGAGGATACGGAACTCGATAAAACCGTTCTGGACTGGCTGGGCGAGGTGTTGGTGCATCTTCTGCGCAACAGCATCGACCATGGCCTGGAGCTTCCCCAGGTCCGTATGGACGCGGGCAAACCCGCTTGCGGCGTGTTGAGTCTAGTCGCTGAACATTCCGGCGGCGACGTGCTCATTCAGGTGATTGACGACGGGCGGGGAATTGACCCCGATGCAGTGCGGAAAAAAGCAGTTCAACGCGGACTCATCGCGCCGGACGCCGAACTTTCCCGTAAGGAAATACTTGAGCTGATTTTCGCCCCCGGTTTCTCCACCGCCGAGGTGGTCTCCAGCGTGTCGGGCCGGGGCGTGGGCATGGATGTCGTTAAGCGAGTCATCCATGCCATGCGGGGCAGCCTGGAGGTCGAGAGCGAGACGGGTAAAGGCTCCACCGTCTCCATTCGCCTGCCCCTTACCTTGGCCATCATCGACGGCCTTCAGGTGCAGGTTGGCGGACAGAGTTACGTCCTGCCCCTCGACTGCGTGGAGGAGTGCCTGGAACTTGTCCGTGCGGATATTGATGCGGACGGCCGTAACCGCATTCTTAACCTTCGCGGCGAAATAGTGCCATTCATTCACCTGCGGGAATGGTTCGTTTTGGACGGCGGATCGCCGACCATCGAACAGGTTGTGGTGATGACCGTGAATGGCCAGCGGGTGGGCATGGTGGTTGACCACGTGGTGGGTGAACATCAGACCGTCATCAAAGGATTGGGGCCAATGTTTCGCAAACTAGAGGGCTTTTCAGGGGCGACCATCCAGAGCGACGGTACAATGTCTCTTATTCTGGATGTAAAACATATGGTCAGCATGGTTCTTGACACTGGTAAACGTTAGTTTGGTGAATATGATGCCTAAGCGCGATTCTACAGAAGGCGATTACGGACAGGGGCGTCACCTACAGATGCTGAATGCTGATTTTAAGCGTTTCAGCGAATTTATTTACAGTGAATGCGGAATAAAACTTCCAGATACTAAGCGTACGCTGCTTGAGGCTCGTCTTCAAAAACGGCTTCGTGTGTTAGGAATGGAATCATACAATGAGTACAGTGAATTCTTGTTTACGCCAAAAGGGATGGAACTTGAGCTCATAAATCTCATCGATGTGGTGACCACAAATACTACTGAATTCTTTCGTGAGCCAAAACATTTTGAAATATTGACCACGATGGTGTTGCCGCATTTTCTCTCCACACGCACCGGGGGGGAACCCCTTCGGCTGTGGAGCGCGGGGTGTTCCACAGGCGAGGAACCCTACACCCTCACCATGGTGCTCAGCGAGTATGCCCGCAGAAATCTCGATTTTCGCTTCTCCATTCTGGCCACGGACATCTCCACCCAGGTGCTGGGCCGGGCTTTCAAAGGGGTCTACCCTGAAGACCGTGTGCGCACAATGTCCATGGAGATGAAGAAAAAATATCTGTTGCGCAGCAAAGACCGCAAGGCCGGGCTGGTGCGAATCGTGCCGCAACTGCGGCAGTTGGTGCGCTTTGAACGCCTCAATTTCATGGAGGAGTTCAGTTTTGACAAGCCCATGCACATCATCTTTTGCCGCAATGTCATCATTTACTTTGACCGCAAAACCCAAGAGAATCTGCTCAGCCGATTTTGCGGCTGTCTTGCTAAGGACGGCCATCTCTTCATCGGCCATTCTGAAAGCATCACAGGCATGAACTTGCCCGTCACACAAGTGGCGCCTACTGTTTACCGCAAGAATTAGGAGTACGTGTCCATGGCAGCGGGCAAAAAGATCAGAGTGCTCATTGTCGATGATTCGGCTCTGGTGCGCCAGTCCATCTCCGACATCCTTTCAAGTGATCCTGATATCGAGGTCATGGCCACGGCGGGTGATCCCTATCAGGCCGTGAAGCACATGGAAGATGAAGTGCCGGATGTGATCACTTTGGATATTGAAATGCCGCGCATGGACGGCCTGACCTTCCTCAAGAAGATCATGAGCCAGCACCCCATGCCGGTGATCATCTGCTCCACATTGGCGGAGGGTGGTTCCGAGGCGGCCATGCGCGCCATGGAATACGGTGCGGTGGATATCATCACCAAGCCGAAGATCGGGGCCAAGCAGTATCTGGAAGAGTCGCGCATCCGCATCTGCGATGCGGTCAAGGCCGCAGCGAGAGCTAAGCTGAGGACCCGTATTGCAGCCCCGGCCATGAAGGTGGAGCCCAAGCTTTCGGCGGATGCCATGCTTCCCGGCCCTACGGGCAAAGCCATGTTTGGCACCACCGAGAAAGTGGTGGCTGTGGGCGCATCCACCGGAGGAACCGAGGCCCTGCGCATTTTTCTCGAAGCGCTGCCCCGTGATTGTCCGGGCATCGTCATTGTCCAGCACATGCCGGAAAACTTCACCGCCGCTTTTGCCAAGCGGCTCGATTCCATCTGCCGGGTCTCGGTAAAAGAGGCCAGAGACAACGACAGCATCCTGCGCGGGCAGGCTCTGCTTGCGCCGGGCAACAAACACATGCTGCTCAAGCGGTCTGGAGCGCGGTATTATGTGGAGGTCAAGGACGGCCCTCTGGTGCGCCGCCACAGGCCCAGCGTGGATGTGCTTTTTCGCTCCACCGCTAGGTACGCGGGGAAAAACGCCGTGGGCGTCATCATGACCGGCATGGGCGATGATGGGGCCGAGGGGCTGTGGGAAATGAAGGAATCCGGTGCCTACACCATCGCTCAGGATGAGGCCAGTTGTGTGGTCTTCGGCATGCCCCAGGAAGCCATCAAACGCGGCGGGGTCGACAAGATTCTGTCGCTCACCGCCATCGCACCCGACGTGCTGCGCGCCTGCGGCTGATTATCCCACAGGAACGGGGCACCTCCAGACCTGCCCGAATGTGCTGCCCGCCGACGTGAAGCTAAAAGGGCGTCCAGAGGGCCATGCCCTCTGGACGCCGGAGGCGTCTTTTTACCCTACTCTAACGCCCTGCGAGGTGAGGCCGTGGCCCTGGAATTGGAAGCAAAGTTTGCTGTCGACTCGCTGGATGCTTTACGCGACAAGCTGCGGGCCATGGACGCCGTGCCCAAGGGACGGCGGTTCGAGCGCAATGTGGTCTTCGACACTCCGGGGCGGGAATTGCGTTCCAAGGGCGAACTGCTGCGCCTGCGCATGACGGACAAGGCCAAGCTTACTTTCAAGCGGCCTTCGGGCCAACCGTTCCTGGCCGGGGTGAAGGCCATGGAGGAAGTGGAGACCGTGGTTGACGATTTCGAGGCCATGCGCCAGGTGTTGCTTGGCCTGGGTTACCAGGAAGCCCTGTGGTACGAGAAATTCCGCGAGCAATGGCGTCTGCCCGGCGCGCTGGTCTGCCTGGACGATCTGCCATTCGGCTGTTTCGTGGAGATCGAGGGCCAGCCCGAGACTATCGTCCACACCGCCGGACGCCTGGGCCTGAGTATGGCCTCGGCCTCGGCGGAAACCTACCACGGCCTCTACCAGCTCTTTCTGGCCGGGCGCGGTCTTCCTCCGCAGGACAGCTTCACCTTCACCGCCGAAGAAAAAGCCACTCTTCAGAAGGGGTGACCCCTCTTCGCCTCCCTATTGGGGGTGCTCTCCAACTAGTCGATATAGCGTCTGTTTTTAGCCCGTTTGCCTGGCACGGTAAATTGCCGTAGAATTCAATCGCCTAGGTGGGCGAACAGACGGAGCAATGTCTGCTCGACAACCTGAAAATGCGACTTATTTCATGGGCCGACCGCCCGGATGACATGGAGTAGAGAGTATGTCCGATTCGCAGTCTCGCGAGGAATTCGAATCTGGAACCGGCCTCCAGGAAGAAACCCGCGAGCCCCGTAAATATAAGGTTCTGCTGCACAACGACGATTATTCCACTATGGAATTCGTCGTGCAGGTGTTGACCACAGTGTTTAATAAGTCCGAAGCTGAAGCCAATCGTATAATGCTGGCTGTCCATAAAAGTGGCATTGGCGTCTGCGGCGTCTACACTGCTGAAGTGGCAGAAACAAAGGTTATCATGGTGCGCCAGATGGCTCGCAAAGGCGGCTATCCGTTGAAATGCACTATGGAAGAGGAATAAATGCTCAGTAAACGCCTCGAGCGGGTTCTTACGGATGCGGTTAAGGAAGTCAAACGCCGCAATCATGAATACCTTACACTGGAACATCTGCTGCATGCCATCCTGCAAGAGGAGAGTGGTAAATCCATTCTTATTCATTGCGGCGCCAATGTAGTGCGCCTGAAGCACCAGCTGGAACGCTTTTTTACGGAACACATGGAAATGCTTCCAGACGACCAGAGTTCCGAAGTTGTCCAGACTCTGGGCGTACAGCGCGTGCTTCAGCGGGCCATCATGCAGATGCAGTCCTCGGGCAAGGATAAAGTGGAGGTCGGCGACGTGCTGGCCGCGATTTTCGAAGAGGACGACTCTTATGCCGTCTATTTTCTGAAATCCCACGGTGTCAGCCGCCTGGATGTGCTGGAGTGCATCTCACACGGCCAGGGTACTGACGAGTGGTCCGGCGGACCGGAATCCATTGATGGACGCCAGGACGAGCAGGCCGGGAAAAAAGAATCCGCCTTGGAGCAGTATACTGTCGATCTGGTGGCCAAGGCCAAGGCGGGCAAGATCGACCCCCTGATCGGACGCGACGAGGAAATTACCCGCACCGTCCAGGTGCTGGCGCGCCGCCGCAAGAACAACCCCCTCTTCGTGGGAGATCCGGGCGTGGGCAAAACTGCCCTGGCCGAAGGTCTGGCCCTGAAAATCGCGGGCAACGATGTGCCCCAGCCCTTTGAGGGTATCGACATATTCAGCCTGGATATGGGCTCGTTGCTGGCGGGCACCAAGTACCGGGGCGATTTCGAAGCCCGGCTCAAAGCTGTCATCAACGAACTCAAGCAAAAGCCTGGTGCCATCCTCTTCGTGGATGAAATCCACACCATCGTCGGGGCTGGAGCCACCAGTAGCGGCAGCATGGACGCCTCCAACATCCTCAAGCCTGTGCTGGCTTCGGGCTCCTTGCGCTGCATCGGCTCTACCACCTACGAGGAATTCAAGAACCACTTCGAAAAGGACCGCGCCCTTTCCCGGCGCTTCCAGAAGATCGAGGTTCATGAACCCTCCCAGGATGAAGCCGTTGAAATCCTTAAAGGTTTACAACCGTATTACGAAAAGCATCACGGTGTGAAATACACCCATGCCGGGCTGCGCTCTGCTGTGGAGCTCTCCGCCAGGCATCTGAACGACCGCTATCTGCCGGACAAGGCCATCGACGTCATCGACGAGGCCGGGGCCGTCTTCCAGCTTTCCAGCAAGGCCGGCAGGAACGTCATCGGCGTCCAGGAGGTGGAGAAGGTGATCTCGCGCATGGCCAAAATCCCGGCCCAGCGCATCTCCAGCTCCGACAAGAACCGTCTGGCCAATGTCGAGGACGAGCTCAAGCGCCTGATCTTCGGGCAGGACCAGGCCATCGACGTACTGACAAAGGCCATCAAGCGCTCCCGGGCAGGTCTTTCCGCCGCAGGCAAGCCCACGGGCAACTTCCTGCTCACCGGGCCGACCGGCGTGGGCAAGACCGAGCTGGCAAAGCAATTGGCCAACGTGCTGGGCATCCATTTCATGCGCTTCGACATGAGCGAATACATGGAAAAGCACGCCGTGGCCCGGCTGATCGGCGCGCCTCCGGGCTATGTGGGCTTCGAACAGGGCGGCCTGCTGACCGACGCCATCCGCAAGCACCCCTATTGCGTGCTGCTGCTCGACGAGATCGAGAAGGCCCATCAGGATATGTTCAGCATTCTGTTGCAGGTGATGGATTACGCCACCCTGACCGACAACAATGGCCGCAAAGCCGATTTCAGCCACGTCATCCTGCTGATGACCTCCAACGCCGGGGCGCGCGAAATGGCCGCCTCGCCCATCGGCTTCGGCGGGGCAAAGCCCGGCGACGCGGCAGGGCACGGCCAGAAAGCCATCGAGCGGCTGTTTTCCCCGGAGTTCCGCAATCGCCTGGACGGAGTGATCACCTTCAAGCAGCTCAATCGCGATGTCATGGAAATGATCGTTGGCAAGTATCTGGCCGAGTTGAACGCCCAGTTGAAGGACAGGAAAGTCACCGTGGACGTGAGCGAACCAGCTGTGGCCTGGCTGGCAGACAAGGGTTTCGACCCCAGCTACGGCGCGCGCCCCCTGGGCCGTCTGATTCAGGAAAAAATAAAAGATCCTTTGACCGACGAGTTGCTCTTCGGCCAGTTGCAGAAGGGCGGTCTGGTGGTCGTCGACGTCGCCAAGGAAGGCCCCAAGAAAGGCCAGGATCACCCCAAGGGCGTGCTGACCTTCGAATACAAGGCCAAAACCAGCAGCAAAGAGCCGCAGAAAGCCTAAGAAGGGGGGGGCGCTGCACTGCGTTCGAAACGGGCTGCTAAGCCTCTGCGAGGCAAGCATCCGTAATCCCCCCTAGCCCCTCTGCTGGGGGTGCAGGGCACCCCCAGACCCCCCCAATATTTTGCGCGACGACGCAGCAGCCGCACGGCAACGCGTAGCTCAATGGGGGGTCAGGGGGGCCAATGGCCCCCCTGCCGCCGGAGGCTTCTTTCGGTTCTCTTTACTCCGCTTCCCCTACGACCGCCTGGAGGGCGGCGCGGATGCGGCGGGCGGGGTCGTGGGAGGCCAGCAGGCGTTCGAAGGCCTGGGCCTTGCCCTGGCTTTGCGCCAGGACTCTGGCCTGAAGCAGCTCGCCAAGCCCCTGCTCCACCCGGAAGGCCTGCAGATTGGCCATTCCCAGCGCCAACCCCAGGCGGAAATCCGTCTGGTTGCGCAGGGCGAGGTCCGAAAGCAGCCCCAGCCGCACAAGCTCCGTGCCGGGCAGTTGCCGAAGGAGAGCTTCACACTTGCGGGAAAGTGCCTGGTTTTCCGGCTCCAGAGCGCGTGCTTGAAAGAGGCATTCGCTGGCCACAGCCGGGAGGTGGCGATCCGGGTCAAAGGAAAATCCTGGCCGCCAGAGCACTCCCTTGCGCAGAAGGATGTCCCCCATGACCACATGCAAACCAGCCGGGGTCTCCGGGAGCAGTATGGCGGCGTCACCGGAGGCGGCCCGGTAGCGGCTAAGAAAGGAGCGGGCCAAATCCAGCCGCCCCTGGCGCAACGCCAGGCTCGCGCCGCTTATGGCGAAGTGGCAGTCGGCAGGGGCCACACCGCCCTCGGCAAGGCGCAAGGCCAGGTTGAGGGCGTCCCCACTCCGACCGGCAGCGGCCATAAGCCGCAGGGCAGCGGTCAGGCATTCGGGATCGCCGTTGGAATCCCCCAAAGCGTCCAGCACCGGCTCCAGCGAGGCGTTGAGCAGCCCGGACTCCATACACCGTGCCTGAGCCAGCCAAAAATCGAGCTCCATCCGGCGCGCGCTGCCGCCCGGCACGTTGCAGCCTGCCCCATGCAGCCCCAAGGCCATACGAGCCAAGGCTTGCAGACGATGCTGCGGCTGGTGTTCGCGTTGCAGCCGCTCCCAGGCGACCCGGCCCATGGCCTCGGCTGCTTCGGGATGGCGCAGGTGGGCGCGCAGCACTTCTTCAAGTTCCAGGGCGCAGGAATAGGTGGAAACCTCACGCCCGGGAAGGAACAACTCCGCTAGCCCGTTGTCGTACTCGGGCTCAACCATCAGACAGCCTTGAGCGGCTCCCAGGAACAGGCGCTGGGTTATCTCGCCCTGAATGGATTCGTTGGGGGCCAGCCGGGCCTGAGCGTACACCTGGGGAACGTCATCGTAGGCGATATCCGTCTCCAGCCGCAGGGGAAAGCGGCTGGACAGAAATTCGGCAAACAGCCGCCGCAGGGGGCGATGTTCCCCGATGCGGCCAACAAAGGCCAGGTCATGGCTGCGCCGGGCGTGGGGCAGCCAGGTCCCGGCGGGCTGGCACCAGGGCAGCCACTCTGCCCGGCAGCCAGCGCGGGACAAGGGTTCAAGCCAGGCTTTCTGCGTGCAGGCGACGGTATCGAACTGGGCGGCGTAAGGGGCCTGCCAGTAGTGGTTGAGGTGCGGGTCCAGACTCCAGAACACCTTGGGGCATTCCAGCCGCCACAACCCGCGCAGCAACACGCGCGGCGAAAGCAGTTCGTCCTGGATGACGCAGTCGGGCCTGATGCCCATTTCGTCCAAGGCGGCGGGCAGGTCGAACACTCCTGGCTTGGGATGGATGGGCACCACCTCCAGAGGCATTTCTGGAAGCCAGCGGACATAGGAAGGGGAAATGTACACCGCCAGAGGCCGGGCGGAAGAACGGGAGATTGCTGCGGGCATGGCGACTGGCAGGCCGCGGGTCAGCCGTCCCTCTCGAGACGTCGGAAGCAGCCGGTAAGATGGTCGTCCACCACACCCACGGCTTGCAGGAAGGCGTAGCAGTTGGTGGACCCAACGAAGCGGAACCCCCTGGCCTTGAGGTCGCGGCTCAAGCGATCTGACAGAGGGGTTGTGGCCGGTACCTCGCCTATGGCGCGCCAGGTGTTCACCACCGGACGCCCGTCCACGAAGTTCCAGAGATACCCGGCGAAACTGCCGTGGGCGGCCTGAACTTCCAGGAAGGACCGGGCGTTTTGCGGCGCGGCCTCTATCTTCAGGCGGTTGCGGATGATGCCTTCATCAAGGCGCAATTCGGCCAGGCGTGCGGCGTCGAAGGCGGCGACGCGTGCAGGGTCGAACCCGGCGAAGGCCCGGTGGAAGCCTTCGCGGCGCTTAAGGATGGTCAGCCAGGAGAGCCCTGCCTGAAAGCCCTCCAGCAGCAGAAATTCAAAGAGGGTGCGGTCGTCGTGTACGGGAACACCCCACTGGGTGTCGTGGTAGTCCACATACAGCGGATGCCCCAGCGACCAGGGGCAGCGGGGCTTGCCGTCCGCTCCGGGAGGGCAGGCCGGGCCGGAGAGCTCAGGCATCAGGGGGTTTCCCCGGTCAGGGCCAGTTGGATCTTTTCGGAGAAAAGGTACAGGCAATCAACCATGAAGGCGTATTCCGGGCACTCCTGCCGCCACACGCCCATGACTTCGGTAATGGCAGCGCGGGCTTCCTGGATGTCCTTCAGGGACTCGGCATTGTTGATGCGGGCCAGGAGTTCCATATACTCGTCGGAGTAGAAGGCCGTGACCACGCCGCGCGACACGCGTTCCTTCTCCAGCCCGTCCCACACGCCTTTGATGATGGCCGCCACAGAACACCTCCCCTGAGTGCGGGTTAGTCTCCCGGTTGTGAGCAGGAGGTATACAGCGGGGTTGCAAAATAGCCCAGTGCTCCGGTTCCGGCCAGGGTAGAGTATTCCATCATCACGTCGGAAGTTTCGGTGATCCAGCGCCAGGAGCGGTCCCGGACAGGGTTTGGAGCGCTCTCCACCGGCGTGCCCAAAGCCTCTCCCAGCCTGGCCAGTAGGGCCAGATGGTTGAGCTGTCCGTCGTAGCGGATGAGCGCGCCTGAGAGTTTGCCCTTGCAGAACACGTAGACTATCTCGCGCATGAGCACGCCTTCAAGGATCAGGTCGTCGCCCGTGAGCTTGCAGAATTTGGCCTCGCCCTGCTCTTCCACCACATCCATATCGGGCAGGGAAGACAGGCGCGTGCCCCAATTAAGGCCACGGAAGCCGCCGCTGACCCTGGGGCCATCGGACTTCGTCTTGCGGCTTTTGGAGCCGCTTTCCGAGGATTTCTTGGATTTGGACGAGGATTTCTTGGACAGGGAGGCGACTTTCGTCTTGGCCGCAGACTTCTCATCCTTGCTGGAAGCCGCAAGCTTCGCAGGGGCGACCGCCAAAGAAAGAGCCAGAGCCAGACACACTATGCGTAAAAAAGTTTTCACCCGCCCCACATAAAGAAAGCCCGGCCACACAGCAAGCGTTCCAGGCCCTCTTTTTCACGCAAGCCCAAACTAAACCGCACGGTCGAGCACCCCTTTGGCCAGACGCTTCATGTTGTCGGCCAGTTTGACCATCTCGTCCTGGGGAAATTTGCGGATAACCTTATTGGAGTCTTCATCCAGCATCTCCACCTGAACCTGATCCGAATCTTCAAGCACCTTGAAATGCAGGTTCACGCCCTTGCTTTGAAAATAGTCCTGGACGGTCTGGGCCAGTTTTTCCACATTCGTCTTGTCCGGCGTCGCAGCCTCAGCGGTATTTGATGCAGCCTGCCCCTGCGCGAGGTTCTGATTGGTCGCCTCTCCGGCGGGGGCCACGCCCTTGTGAGTGTCATCTTTAGGCGGCCCGCTGCCGCGCTCCGCCACATGCCCCTGGAGGGCAACGCCCCCAGCGATCGAGTCGAGCGTTTGAATAGTCATGGTTCACCCCTCCCTGGATGAGGACCGCCCCCGGAAGAAGGGTGGTCATATGCCTTATCGGCTGCGGAAGGGGGTGACTTTAGGAGGGGAGCTACTCCATTTACGGAGCTTGAATGAGTACGTCCCAGAAGCAGGAAACGCTCCTCACCTTGACATACCCGGCGTTTTCATCAATTTTCCTTCGTTTCCATCTTGAAGCATCGCGGAGCAGCCAGTGAAACCAGCCCCATCGTCGGTCTCTTTCCCCAAGTTGGAGGAGCAAGTCCTCGCTACCTGGCAGGATAACGCCACGTTCCAGAAATCCCTGGAGAAAACCAAGGACGGCAAGCCCTACGTCTTCTACGACGGCCCGCCCTTCGCCACGGGTCTGCCCCATTACGGACACATACTGACCTCCTACGTCAAGGATACCGTGCCCCGCTATTTCACCATGCGCGGCCGTTTTGTGGACCGCACCTGGGGATGGGACTGCCACGGCCTGCCCATTGAATACGAAGTGGAAAAGCTGCTGGGCTTCACAGACGGCAAGGCCCAGATTCAGGAATACGGCATCGGCAACTTCAACCAGAAGTGCCGCGACATCGTACTGGGCTACGCCGAAGACTGGGAGCGCGTGGTCACCCGCATCGGACGCTGGGTCGATTTCAAGCGCCAGTACAAGACCATGGACCGCACCTTCATGGAATCCGTGCTCTGGGTGTTCAGCGAGCTGTACAAGAAAGGCATGGTGTACGAGAGCCCGCGCGTGGTGGCCTACTGCAACCGCTGCATGACACCCCTCTCAAACTTCGAGACCGGTCTTGACGACTCCTTCCGCGAGCGCGACGACATGGCCATCACCGTGCGCCTGCGCGACCTGGAAAACCCCCAGTGGTCCTACCTGGCCTGGACCACCACCCCCTGGACCCTGCCCTCCAACCAGGCTCTGGCCGTCAACAAGGACATCACCTACGCCCTGGTGCAGGTGGCTGATGACGATTTCGTCTGGCTGGCCAAGGACCGCATTGAGGCCCTGGCCAAGTTCCTGCCCAAAGGCGCGCCCATCGTGGAGGAGCGCCCCGGCTCGGCCCTTCTGGGCCGCCGCTACGAGCCCCTGTTCCCCTACGCCAAAAACGAGCGTAGCCACCTGATCCTCCAGGGCGACTTCGTGGATACCTCCATGGGCACGGGCATCGTCCATCTGGCCCCGGCCTTCGGCGAGGACGACTACGCTGTCTGCACCAGCCAGGGCATCGAGATCTTCGACCCCATCGACGTCCAGGGCGTGTTCACCGCCCAGGCCCCGGACTACGAAGGCATGAACGTGTTCGAGGCCAACAGGCACATTGCCCGCCGCATGCGCGAGACCGGCGCCCTCTTTGCCCAGGAGAACTACCGCCACAAATATCCCCACTGCTGGCGCTGCGACCAGCCCCTGATCTACCGGGCCATCTCCAGCTGGTACATCAAGGTGGCCGAGCACCGGGGCGAGCTGCTCACCAGCAACGAAGACATCAACTGGGTGCCCGCCCACATCGGCGCGGGACGCTTCAAGAACTGGATCGCCGACGCCCGCGACTGGTCCGTCTCGCGCAACCGCTTCTGGGGAACGCCCATCCCGGTGTGGCGCTGCAATGCCTGCGGAACCCTTGAAGTGGCCGGAAGCATCGCCGAGCTGGAAGCCAAGGCCGGACACGAAATCCCGGACCTGCACCGGCCCCACTGCGACGACATCACCTGGAGATGCTCCGCCTCCGGTTGCAACGGCACCATGCGCCGCGTGCCCGAGGTGTTCGACTGCTGGTTCGAGTCAGGAGCCATGCCCTACGGCCAAGCCCACTACCCCTTCGAGAACAAGGAGTGGTTCGACGCCAACTACCCGGCTCAGTTCATCGTGGAATACATCGCCCAGACGCGCGGCTGGTTCTATACCCTGCTGGTGGAAGGCACGCTCCTGCGCAACCAGACGCCCTTCACCAACGCCATCTGCCACGGCGTGGTGCTGGCCGAAGACGGCCGCAAGATGTCCAAGCGCCTCAAGAACTTCCCCGACCCCATGGACGTGGTGAATAAATACGGTTCCGACGCCCTGCGCATCTACCTTTTGGGCTCGCCTGTGGTGCGCGGTCTGGACGTGCGCTTCACCGAACGCGACGTGGAAGAGGCCGTCAGGCGCTACCTGATCCCCTACTGGAACGTGTTCCACTTCTTCACCTCCTACGCCGCGCTGATGCAGGGCTACGAGCCCGCACCCATGGTCACCGGCACCGACCTGGCCGACCGCCACATCCTGGCTGAGCTGGAAAACCTGCGCCGCACCGTGGAGACCCACATCGAGGCCTACGACCTGCCGCGCTGCTACTCGGCCATCCTGGAGTTCGTGGAAACGCTCTCCAACTGGTACGTGCGCCTGAACCGCCCCCGTTTCTGGACCGAAACCATCACCGAAAACGCCCGGCAGGCCTTTGACACCCTGTACACCGTGCTGCTGGAATCCTCGCGCATCTTTGCGCCGTTCATCCCCTTCACCATGGACGCCGTGCACCAGCACCTGACCGGCCAGTCCGTGCATCTGGCCGACTGGCCCGCTGCCGTTCCCGGCCGCGACGACGCCAAGCTCACCGCTGAAATCGCCACAGTGCGCCGCATCATCGAGTGTGGCCGCTCCGTGCGCGAAAAGGCCCGCATCAACCTGCGCCAGCCCCTTTCGCGCCTGCTGGTGGCCGGAGTGGCCCGCGAGACGGTGGAGCCCTACCGGGGCCTCATCGAAGAGCAGGTCAACGTGAAGGGCCTGGAATACCCCGAAAGCCCCGATGCCTTTGCCGCCAGGGCCGTGCAACTGGACGCCAAGAAACTGGGGCCGCTGCTCAAGGGAGCCTTCGGCCCGACCCTGGCCGCCGCCAAGAACGGCGACTACGTGATCGGCGACGACGGCGCGCTGACGGCTGCTGGAACCCGCGTGGAATCCGGCGACTTCGTGGTGGCCTGGCAGGCCCTCGACGACGCCATGGGCGTTGCCGCCGACAAGGGCGTGGTGGCAGGGCTCGACCTCACCCTGACCCCGGCCCTCAAATGCGAAGGCGCGGCCCGCATGGTGAACCGCCTCATCCAGGACCAGCGCAAGAAGCTCGATCTGGCCTACGACCAGCGCATCGTCCTGCGCATCGAAGCCAGCGGAGTCTGGAAGGACGCCCTGGACGGACACGGCGCATGGCTGGCCGAACAGTGCCTGGCCACCGGCATCGAAACCGGGCCGGGCGACGGCGCGCAGATTACCGTGGAAGACGACAACGGCGTGCTGAAAGTGGAAGTGGTTCCGCAGTAAGCGCGGAGAGAAAGAGAAGAGAGCCTCCGGCGGCCGGGGAGCCATTGGCCCCCCGGACCCCCCGTTCAGCTTCGCGTCGACGTATGCA
>JBBRUD010000066.1:0-24942 GCA_038248065.1 Desulfovibrionales bacterium
CAACGCCCCCCCAGACCCCCGTAGTCGGGGGATAGTCGACGGTTCCATACTGCGGGGGTCCGGGGGGGATCATCCCCCCCGGCCGCCGGAGGCTCTTCGCTCCCCGTCTTTATTCCCTTGCAAACGTCTTAAACAGCACAGCTCCGGCAGTCATGTTGGCTGCGTGCCCCACGGCGTCCAGAATGTCTCCGTCGGTGTAGCCGTGGCTGCGCACCGCGTCGATATCGGCGGCGGTGACGCTGGCAGGTGCGTCGAGGGCGTGCAGCACCAGGGTGAACATGGCGATCTCGCGCTCTTCCAGGGGGGATTCCTTGGGATCTTCGAACATTTTGGCCATCTGTTCCGGGGTCATGCCCATCTTCAACAGCATTGTGCCGTTGAGCTGAATGCAGGACGTATGTCCGGCCTTGGTGGCCGCGACGTAGCGGATGGCGGCCAGCAGCGGGAAGGTGAGGTTGGGGTGTGACATGTAGTACTTGATGGTTTCAGCCTGGCGTTGCAGCAAACCCGGGCTGGCCGACAGCAGTTGCAACGGCAGCGGCACGCCGATTTCCTTGGGGAATATGGAATAGATTTCAGCGATTTTGCCGGTAGCCTGGGCCGGTTCGACGGTATTGAGCAGAAACATGGCACTCTCCTGGTTTGTGGTTGGCTACTAGTTGACCAGTCGTCTACAATGCGAGCAAAAAATATAAGGGATTCCAAAGGGCCACTGGCCCTTTGGCCGCCGGAGGCACCTCTCCCCTTCTCCTCACCTCTCCCTTTATCGCAACACTCGCCCGAAAATGAACTCTTCAAAGCGCAACAGCGGCTCGATGCGCTTTTCGGCTTTCATGCGCAGTAGCGCCCCTTCCCAGGCGTCCAGAATGAAGGCCGCGGTCTGGGCCGGATCGAGGTCTGCGGGCAGGTCGCCGCGCGCGGCGGCTTCGGCCAGGATCTTGGTGAGCACGTTCGCCATGCCGGAGAGGGCTGTGCAGACCCGCTGGCGGATAGCCGGGGAGAGGTCGCTCATTTCCTGGGCAAGATTGCCGATGGGGCAACCCCGTTCGCAGTTCCATTCCGCGAATTTGCCCCGGAATGTAGCGAAAAAACGGGCCAGACGCTCCAGAGGGGGGACGTCCGTGTTGCCGAGGATGGTTGTGGCCACTTCGCCCATATGTTGGGTGAAATGGTCGATCAGGGCCAGACCGAAGGCTTCCTTCGAGGGGAAGTAGAAATAGAACGAACCCTTGGGCACCCCGGCCACAGCCAGGATGTCCTTGATGCCCGTATGGTTGAAGCCTTGGCGATGGATGAGTTCCGCCCCGGCAAGAAGGATGGCTTGGCGTGCGTCGCGTTTCATGGTGTCACTAATAGACCAGTCGTCTAGCCGTCGTCAAGAGGAAAATACGGCCTGCTCTTCGTTAGAGGCGCGTGGAGCATTCATCAGGCCGCGGGAGGTATTTAGCTCACGGTGGTAGGCAGGCTCAGCTTGAGCTTCACCCAGAAGGTTGTGCCCTCGGGTTCGGCAGAGGTGAATCCGGCCTGGCCGCCAAGGAAATTCTCCGTGAGGAGCTTGATGGAGTAGGTGCCCAGCCCCCGGCCCTCGCCTTTGGTGGAGAAAGACCGCTTGAATACCTGGAGCCTGACCCGGTCGGACATGACCTTGTCGTTGTGCACCCAGAAGACGGCTTCCTCGCCTTCGGTCCGCACTCCCAGAGAGACCGTTCCTCCCTGGGGAGTGGCTTCAAGGGCGTTCACCAGCATGTTGACGACCACCCTGTTGAGCAGGGCGTAATCGGCCTTGACCGTGGCCGCGGTGCTGGCCTGGTCAACGAGGATGTCTTTCTCCAGGGCCACGGGGTGGGCGCGATACCCGGCGGCGACGGATCCCAGCACCTCCAGGGCATTGAGCGTGATGGGCGAGGCGACGTATTCGCAATTTTCCAATGCCAGAAGCTGCTTCTGTTTTTGTATTTCTTCAACCAGTCCGAAGAGCGAGGCGCGCACGAGGTTGACGATCTCCTTGGCGTCCTCGGGGACTTCGTCCACCAGGATGTCGGCAAGTCCTTTGGCCCCGCCGGCGGAGTTGAGGAGATCGTGAAAAAATATCCGCTCCAGAATCTTGCGGCGTTTTTCGTCCCCGATGTCATTGATGGTGAGCACGTAGTAGGTGTTGCCCTCGACTTCCCACGGGGAGACGAACACGCGCAGATCCTTGGCGCTGGAACCGCCGGAATTCTTCATGAGCATCTGGCAATCGTGGGTTGTTTGAACCTTTTGGGCCATGCTTTCCAGAATGGCTCGCAGTGCGCCGCATTCGCGGCAATTCTCCGAAGTGCCGCACCCGTTTTCTTCGACATCTGCATAGACGCAGCCCATGGCTTCGCCAGGCCGGTGCGCCAGGAAACCGCCAAGCTCCGCGATGCCCAGGACATCCAGAAACGATTTGTTGCTGAACACGATCTGCCTGTGGGCATTGAGAACGATCAACGGCAAGGGGAAGAAATCAAAATAGCTCGAACAGATGTGTTCGGCGAGTGTAAAACGTTCTTCTGCGACATCTTCAACGGAAAGACGCTCGCCGGGGGCGCATTGCGTGCCTGCTGGTTGGGTCATGAACAACTCCCATTCGCTACGGTGTTCACAGGATAGTGGCAAAAGCCGAACCGCGCAACAGGCTAAAGCCTCACTGTCGCGAGCACATGGAGTGACTGACGTAGGGAGCGCAGCAATTGGCCGATGGCAATGAGCTTTAAAGATATCGGTGAACATGACGAAAGGGAGCGATTCTTCGCGCGATTGTCACTTTGGCAGGGCATACTCAAGCACTCTGCGGGAAGAGTGAAACATAGCAGGCAGACAGCGGGAAGGCACACGGCATGATTACCATTCACGGAAGGAAAGGCACAGCTCAGATCGACGCCCAGAGTGCGGAAACCTCAAACTGGATCAACTTGGTCGATCCCGGCGAGGAGGATATCCGCCAGCTTCTAAGCCTCAATCCTCTGGACGAATCCTTCATCGGCCACGCCCTGGACCATCACGAGTGTCCGCGCATCGAGGTGGACGACGAGAGCACCATGGTGATCATCCGCGCCCCCTACATTGAGACGCGCCATGGGGACAGCCGGTATTCAACGGTACCCATCGGTATTATCCTCACGCCCTCGGGCGTCACCACCATCTGCAAGGTTCGCGACGAGGCCATTCAGGCCCGGCTGCACAACAGCGGCCAAGCCAAAGGCGCCATCAGGGCCGAACAGCAAGTTTGCCATATCATAAAGGAAATTTCGTTACTGTTCATGCATTTCCTGAAAGGCATCTCTGCCGAGATACAGGAACTGGAACATGATCTGGCCGATACTCGTTCCAACGACGACCTCAGAATGCTGCTCAACCTGCAAAAATCCGTAACGTATTTCCACTCAGCCCTTAAAACCAACGATTTCATCATCGATCGCATTATCCGCAAGGGGCTCACTGTGGGAAAGTACGGCAAACTCTCTTTCACGGAAGAAGAAGATGATGTGCTGGATTACGCTTTGACCGAAACACGCCAGGGCATCTACATGTCCAAAATTTTTAACGAGGTTTTGACGTCAATAGCCAACGTCTATTCCTCCATCATCTCCAACAGCGTAAACCAGATTATGAAAGTGCTGACCTCGCTGACCGTCATCATCATGATCCCGACGTTCATCACCAGCCTGTATGGAATGAACGTGGATCTGCCATTTCAACACGACGAAATCGCCTTCACCATCGTGTCCGGCATCGGCCTGTCGTTGACAGTGGCGGTCGTGCTAGCCATGAAGGTTCGCCGTATTTTGTAGGACGCAGCCACTCTCAGACTGTCAGGAGCGCCCTCAGCCGGGCCACACTGTGTATAAGGGGAGGTTTCGCCTGGCCACAGGTCGCCTGGCCCATTCCTCTTATCCTTCAAGCATCTGCGCCCGCTCGACCATACCCAAAAGCTCCACGGCAATTTCCCGCATATTATAATAATAGCTGAAGAAGCGCATTACGGATTCCAGCTCATGGCTGGCCAGGGTGCGCTTTTTGCGCACTTGGCCCAGGGCCTTCTCAGCCAGAGCGATGGTGGTTTTCAAGCCGTCCATGGGGCCGGGAGGGCGGTTGTGGTCAATGGCCATGGCCAGGGCGGTCATGGCGGTGATGGTGGTCTGGGCCAGGGAGTCCATGGAGCCGGCCACTTCCTGGTGCAGCGGCTCCAGCTCCACGCCGTGGATGGCGTGTTCCATGGCCAGCAGGTGCTCAGCGATGCGCTCGCTGAAGTTGAACAGTGAAACGGTGATGTGTTCGGAGCGGGAGAACCCGGACGGTTCTTGTTTTGCTTCAGCCAGAAGGGCCAGGTTTTTGGCTCTGGTCTTTTCCAATGCCGCCTTGGCAAGCCGCTCTTCGCCAGGGCTGCAGCATTCGGCCACCCGGCAGGACAGCAGGAGGGAATAGAACTCCGCCTCGTCATAGAGCACGCGGCTCACGCCCTTGGTAAGATGCGCCCCGGCCCGCGAAGGCCACACAAACATGGAGACCGCCAGGGCTACGGCCACGCCCAAGGTTATCTCCAGAAAGCGGTGCAGCCCGAATACCAGGGGCGAGACCTCCTGATTGCCGGAGAAGATGATGATGCAGGCGGTCAGGCCCGCCAGGCGGAAAGATTCGTGCAGATAGGTGAAATAGGAGCAGATCAGGATGGTCAGGCCAAGTGAAAAACCCAGGGAGGTTACTCCGTGGCCGAAGACCAGCAGGGAGGCCACGCCCATGCAAGCGCCCACCGCCGTGCCGACGATGCGCATCCAGCCGGCCTTGAGCGACCCGCCGAGATTGGCCTGCATGACGATGGTCACGCTGACCACGGCCCAATAGCCCTGAGGCAGTTGGAACAGGGAGGTCAGCAGATAGGACGCCACCGCTGCCAAAGCGGTTTTCAAAGCGTGCCGGAGCTGCGAGGTATTCAGGCGTGGAGATGTCATGGAAAGCACCGTTCAGGGGGCTGAGTAGCGCAAACTCACAGGGAAGAAAAGCAGGGAATATCCCTCTTTCGTGGTAGGGATACCCCTTTCAGCGGGGCCGGGGCTCTTGACCTGGGGCGGCGCGGAACGTATTGGCCCGGAAGTTAAACTGTTAGCGGTGAACTCCCCCGATTTTTCCCACTTCACACTGAAGGAGCGGACATGATGGCTTGGCGTGTGGTTTTGGCCTTGATGGTGATGGCGTCAACCGCCGTGGCTTCCCTGGCGGCGGATACCGTCAAAATCGGTGCGGTGCTCTCCGTCACCGGCCCGGCTTCGTTTCTGGGCGAGCCGGAGAAGAACACCCTGAATCTCCTGCGCGACAAGCTCAACGCGGCTGGCGGCATTGCGGGCAAACAGGTGGAGCTTATCATCTATGATGATGAATCCGACGTGAACAAGGCCGTGCTGGCCGCTGAAAAGCTCCTCAAGAAAGATCAGGTCGCAGCCATCCTCGGGCCTTCCACCACCGGAAGCACCCTGGCCATTCTGGCCAAGGCGGCTGAATCCAAGGTGCCGCTGGTTTCCATGGCGGCGGCGGAAAAGATCGTTAATCCCGTCAGCCCCTGGGTGTTCAAGACCGCCCAGCCCGACCGGCTGGCCGTGGCCAAGATACTGGCCTACGCCAAGGCCGCCGGGCAGAAAAAACTGGCCATCCTCACCGTGTCCGACAGCTTCGGCCAGACCGGGCGCGAGGTGCTCAAAGAGCTTATTCCCGCCTCCGGCATGGAACTGGTGGCCGACGAGGTCTTCGGCCCCAAGGATACCGACATGGCCGCCCAGCTCACCAAGATCGCGGGCAGCGGCGCCCAGGCCGTGGTATGCTGGGGCACCAACCCCGGCCCTGCCGTGGTGGCCCGCAACCGTGCGCAACTGGGTATGAGCCTGCCCCTGTACATGAGCCACGGCGTGGCTTCGGGCAAGTTCATCGAACTGGCCGGGGAGTCGGCCGAGGGCCTGGTTCTTCCCGCAAGTTGGCTCATTGTGGCCAGCCAGTTGCCCGACGGCCCCTTCAAAAGCCTGCTCACTGGCTATGTGGCCGATTATACCGCCAAGTACGGCGTTGCGCCCTCCGCTTTCGGCGGGTACGCCTGGGACGCCATGATGCTTCTGGCCGAAGCGGCCAAGCTGGGCGGCGGTACCACCCCGGAGCAGCTGCGCGCGGGTCTGGAGAAAATCAAGGACTTCCAGAGCGCCACCGGCGTGTTCAGCTTCACCGGTGCCGAGCACAACGGTCTGGATGAACGCTCCTTCGCCATGGTCAAGATCGAGGGCGGCAAGTTCGTACTGCTGAAATAGCGGCGAGACAACCGAGCACTCCGAGGGGATACTATCATGATGCTTCGCATACTGACCGTGCTGGCGGCCCTGCTGCTGGCAGCCTCCCAGGCCGTAGCCGCCGAGCCGATCAAGATCGGCGCGGTGCTCTCCGTCACAGGCCCGGCCTCGTTTCTGGGCGAACCGGAAAAGAACACCATGGAGATGGTCAAGGAAGAGCTTAACGCCAAGGGCGGCCTGCTTGGCCGTCCCATTGAACTCATCATCTACGACGACGAATCCGACGTGAACAAGGCCGTGCTGGCCGCCGAAAAGCTCCTCAAGAAGGACCAGGTCGTCGCCGTGCTCGGCGCATCCACCACCGGCTCCACCTTGGCCATCATGAACAAGTTTCAAGCCGCCCAGGTCCCCCTGGTATCGCTCTCGGCGGCGGAAAAGATCGTCACCCCGGTCAACCCCTGGGTGTACAAGGTGGCTCCCTCGGACCGCCTGGCTGTCTCCAGGATTCTCAAGAACGCCAAGGCCAAGGGTTACAAGAACATCGCCATCCTCACCGTGTCTGACGGCTTCGGCCAGTCCGGCCGCGAGGTGCTCAAGGAGCTGATTCCGGCCATGGGCTTCACCCTGACCGCCGACGAGGTCTTCGGTCCCAAGGATACGGACATGACCGCCCAGCTCACCAAGATCCGCGATGCCAAACCCGACGCCATCATCTGCTGGGGCACCAATCCGGGCCCTGCCGTGGTGGCCCGCAACCGCGCGCAGCTGGGGCTGACGCTGCCCCTCTACATGAGCCACGGCGTGGGCTCCAAGAAGTTCATCGAGCTGGCCGGAGAAGCCGCCGAAGGCCTCGTTCTTCCTGCCGGGGGCTTGCTTGTGGCCGAGCAGTTGCCTGCCTCCCAGCCTCAGAAAGCGCTGCTCATGGAGTACACCAAAACCTACCAGGACAAGTTCAAGGCCCCGGTGTCCACCTTCGGCGGCCACGGCTGGGACAGCCTGTCCCTGGTGGCCAAGGCCATCGTCATGGGAAAGTCTGACAAGCCCCAGGCCATCCGCGACAACCTGGAAAAAATCCAGGGTTTCCCCGGCATCGGCGGGGTGTTCTCCTTCTCGCCGGAAGACCATAGCGGTCTGGGTGAAAACGCCTTTGAGATGCTTGTCATCCAGGGCGGAGACTGGAAGATACTGCAATAAGTTTGCTCGGGGCTGGCGCGTGTGCCAGCCCCTGCCAATACCAATCCCCATGTTCTCCGGCGCATCGCAATACCTCGTTTCCGGCCTGACGGTCGGTGCCACCTACGGGCTTACCGCCCTGGGTTTCACCATGATTTTCAACACCACCGGCATCATCAACTTCGCCCAGGGCGAGTTCGTGATGCTCGGCGGCATGCTCTCCGTGGTCTTCCTCAAAGCCGGTGCGCCCCTGCCCGCTGCCATGCTCCTGGCCGTGCTGGCTACCGCCGTGCTGGGCTCCGTCATTGAGCGCGCCCTTATCCGGCCCGTGCCCAAGGCCTCGCCGGTGAATCTCATCATCATCACCATCGGCGTCTCCATACTGATGCGCGGCGCGGTAATGCTCATCTGGGGCAAGGATACCTTCGCCCTGCCGCCGTTTTCCGGCACCAAGCCCTTGGCCTTTCTGGGCGCGGCGGTGCAGCCCCAAAGCCTGTGGGTACTGGCCATCACTCTGGCCATCCTGGCCGGGCTCAAGTTGTTTTTCAGCAGAACCATCCACGGCAAGGCCATGCTGGCCTGCGCCTGTGAGCGCAAGGCTGCGGCCCTCATGGGCATATCCGTCTCGCGCATGGCCATGCTCTCCTTCGCGATTTCCGGTTTTTTGGGCGCGGCGGGCGGGGCAATCCTCACCCCCATCACCCTGACCTCCTACGACGTGGGCATGATGCTCGGCCTCAAGGGCTTTGCGGCCTGCATTCTGGGCGGTCTGGGCAACCCCTTCGGCGCTGCTGCGGGTGGGCTTATCATCGGGGTGCTGGAATCCTTTGGCGCGGGCTTTATTTCTTCGGCCTACAAGGACGCCTTCGCCTTTATGGTGCTGCTGCTGTTCTTGTTTGTCAAACCCACGGGCCTCTTCGGCGGCCCCAAGTCCGACCGGGTGTAGCATGGGCCGCACCAAGAACCTGCTCCCCCTGGCGGCCTTCGCCGTCGTGCTGGCCCTGGCGCCCTTTGCCCTGGCCAACGACTATTACATCAACGTGCTCGTTCTGTGCTGTTTGAACGCCCTCATCGTCATGGGGCTGAACCTGCTGATGGGCTACGCCGGGCAGGTGTCCATGGGGCATGCCGCCTTCTTCGGCCTGGCCGCGTACTCCACGGCCATACTCACCGCCTCCCTGGGATTGCCCATCTTCTGCGGCATCATCGGCGGCGTGGTGGTGAGCGCCCTGGTGGCCTGGATAATTGCCGTGCCCACCCTCAAGCTCCATGGGCACTATTTGGCCATGGCCACTCTGGGCTTTGGCATCATCGTCTCCATTGTGTTCAACGAGGCCGTGGATTTCACCGGCGGCCCCTCCGGCTTTGTGGGCATTCCCCGGCTGGCCCTGTTCGGCTTCACCTTCCAGTCGGACCGTTCCTACTACTTTCTGGTGGCCGGGGTGCTGGTGTTGGCCACACTTTTCGCCCAGCGGCTCATCGCCTCGCGCACCGGTCGGGCGTTGCGGGCCATTCACGTCAGCGAATCCGCCGCCCAGGCCATGGGCATCGATATCGCCAAACACAAACGCTTCGTGTTCGTGCTTTCGGCCGTATACGCCGGAGTGGCGGGCACGCTTTACGCCCACAACCTGGGCTTTATCGCCCCCTCATCCTTCAGTTTCAATTTTTCGGTGCAGCTCATCACCATGGTGGTGCTGGGTGGCATGGCCAGCATCTGGGGTGCGGTGGCCGGGGCCTTCTTTCTGACCTCGCTGCCCGAGTTCCTGCGCATGTTCGAGGAAATTGACGTGCTCATCCTGGGCGCCATCCTCATCGGGTGCATGATGTTCATGCCCGACGGTCTGGCCGGAGCGGCGCGAGCCCTCATTCGCCGGTTCAAGGCGGGTGCCCGTGGCTGATACCCTCACCGTCAGCAACGTCACCGTGCGCTTCGGCGGCGTCCAGGCCCTCTCCGAGGCGGAACTCGTCGCCCCCCAGGACGCCATTACCGCCGTCATCGGCCCCAACGGCGCGGGCAAGACCACGCTGCTCGGGGTTATCAGCGGCGCGGTGGTCCCTGTTACCGGTAGCGTGCATCTTGGCGAAGCGAACCTTTCCGGCCTGCCTCCTCACGCACGGGCCGCAGCCGGAGTGGTGCGCACGTTTCAGAATCTGGAGATATTCTCCAACATGAGCGTTCTGGAAAACGTGATGACCGGCGCGCATCTGTTGGCCAAATACAGCCTGCTGGGCAGCCTTTTGCGCACCCCGGCCTTCACTCGCGAGGAGCGCCGCCTGCGCGAGTGGAGCCTTGAGAAGCTCGATTTCGTGGGCCTGGCCCACAAGCGCGACCTCCCGGCGGGCGACCTGCCCTACGGCGAGCAGCGCCTGCTGGAGCTGGCCCGCGCCATTGCCTGCGCCCCCAGAATGCTTCTGCTCGACGAGCCCGCCGCCGGGATGAACACCAAGGAGACCGCCTCCCTTGGGGTGCTCATCCGCCGCATCCGCGACGATCTGGGCATCGGCGTGGTGCTTGTGGAGCATGACATGGATCTGGTGATGGACATTTCCGAGCGCGTGGCGGTACTCAATTTCGGCTCCATCCTGGCCACGGGCACGCCAGGGGAAATCCAGGGCAATTCCGAGGTCGTGTCGGCCTATCTGGGTGAGGACTAAATGCTTCGGCTCACCAACGTGGATGTCAGCTACGGCAAGATCCAAGCCGTGCGCCGGACTTCGCTGCATGTGGACGCGGGCGAGATCGTGGCCCTTATCGGGGCCAACGGCGCGGGCAAGACCACCCTGCTGACCACCATCTCCGGCCTGCTGCGCCCTTCGGACGGCACCATCGCCTTTGACGGCCAGGAGATCGCCCGCGCCGCGCCGGAGAAGATTGTGCGCCTGGGCCTGTCCCACGTGCCGGAGCGCCGCTTGGTGTTCAAGCCCTTGACGGTAACCGACAACCTGCTTTTGGGGTCTTACAGTCGCAGGGGCAAGGCGGCGCGGGGCGAGTATGAGGAGGACCTGGCTGCTGTGCAGGCCATGTTCCCGGTGCTCAAGGCGCGCGCCGGGCAGCCCGCCGGGACGCTTTCAGGTGGTGAGCAGCAGATGCTGGCCATCGGGCGCGCCCTCATGGCCAGGCCCCGCATGTTGCTGCTGGACGAACCCGGCATGGGCCTGGCCCCCACGGTGTGCCGTGAAATTTTCAACCGCATCACTGAACTGCGCGATACTCGCGGGCTGACCGTGCTGCTGGTGGAGCAAAACGCCAAGAGCGCCCTGGCTATCGCCGACCGGGGCTACGTTCTGGAAACCGGGAGGGTCATCCTGCAAGGCTCGGCTGGCGAGCTTCTGGCCAACAAAGACGTTCAGCGCGCCTATCTGGGGCGCGACAAATCCCGCGACAACGAAAGCGATAAGGAGTGCACATGATCCGCCGCATCACCCTGGCCCTCGCGGCCGTCATCGTCATGGCTACGGCTGCCCAGGCCCAAATGAAAATGATCACCGAATTCCGGGGTATGACCTTCGGAGCCGATTTGTCCGAATTCAAGAACATGACCCCGGCCGAGGATCTCAACCAAGTACGTTTCTATAAGAAATACGCCGATGAAAAGACTTTCCAAGGCGTCCCCCTGAAGGATCCCTTCCGTTACGGCTTTGTGGGCAACAAACTGGCTCTGGTGATCTTTTCGGCCCAGAACCCCAGCGCCTTCACCACCCTCAAGGCCTGGTTCGACGCCACCTACGGTGAACCCCATCAAGCCACTAAAAACGTCAAGCAATACACGTATAACGCGGGTGAAGTCACTATCGAAATGAGCTACAGCGATAGCCGCAAGATGTGTGAAATCAGCTATATTTATCGCCCCATTATGGCCAAGATGGCCATGCCGCAGAAAAAGTAGGGGCACATCACGGGGGCGTCCCGCCCCCGGACCCTGCCAACGCACCAAACAGGCAAGGAGCCAGCCATGCTTTGGGAACCGAAGTACGAGGCCATGGACCGCGCCGAGCTCGCGCACCTCCAGTTGGAGCGTTTGCAGTCCACCCTCACCCGTGTGGGGCGCAACGTCCCCTACTACCGGAAGACCTTTGCTGAGCTGGGCGTTGACCCCGACGATTTCCGCTCCCTGGACGACCTCTCCCGTCTGCCCTTCACCACCAAGGCGGTGCTGCGCGAGGCCTACCCCTACGGCATGTTCGCCGTGCCCCTGCGCGAGGTGGTGCGCCTGCATGCCTCGTCGGGCACCACGGGAAAGCCGGTGGTGGTGGGCTACACTGCCGGAGACCTCAAGAAATGGACCTCGCTGGTGGCCCGCATCATGTCCGCAGGCGGCGTCACCCGCGAGGACGTGGTGCAGATCGCCTTCCACTTCGGGCTCTTTACTGGCGGCTTCGGCTTCCATCAGGGTGCCGAGGCTATCGGCGCAGCCGTGGTCCCGGCCTCCAGCGGCAACACCCGCCGCCAGGTGGCCATCATGCAGGATTTCAAGACCAGCGTGCTGGTCTGTACCCCAACCTATGCCCTCTATCTGGCTCAGACCCTCGAGGAAATGGGCGTGAACACCAATGCGCTCAGCCTGCGTTACGGCCTGTTCGGGGCCGAGGGCTGGTCTGAGCCCTGCCGCAACCAGATCGAGGAGCGCCTGAAGCTTTCGGCCACGGACAATTATGGTGTCAGCGAACTCATGGGGCCGGGCGTTGCTGGCGAATGCCAGGAAAAGAACGGCCTGCATATTAACGAGGACCATTTCCTGGTGGAGGTGGTGGACCCTGCCACCGGCCAGCCCGTGCCCGAAGGCGAGGTGGGCGAGCTGGTGGTGACCACCCTGACCAAGGAGGCCTTCCCCCTCATCCGTTTCCGCACCGGCGACCTCAGCCGCCTGCTGCCCGGCCCCTGCCCCTGCGGCCGCACCCTGCTTCGCATGGAGCGGTTGCGCGGCCGGGTGGACGACATGCTCATCATCCGGGGTGTGAACGTGTTCCCCAGCCAGATCGAGGCCGCACTGTTGGAGGTGGAAGGCGCAACCCCCCACTGGCGGGTGGTGCTCACTCGGGAGAAGAGCCTGGACAAGGCCACGGTGGAACTGGAAGTGCTGGAAGACAAGTTGTTCGACCGCATCGCGGACCAGCAACGCTTCCTGGCCGAGGCCAAAAAGCGGCTGACCTCGGATATCGGCGTGGGTTTCGAGATACGCCTGGTGGAATCCGGGAGCCTGCCCCGCGAAGATGCGGGCAAGGCCCAGAGGGTGATCGACCGGCGCGGGGAGTAGACGAGGGCTGGGCTTGCGGACGTTTGAGCTTTTCAGTTGCCCATCAACGCAAAAAATCCCCTGCCGGGCACGTGTCCGGCAGGGGATTTATCGTTGTTCCTGAAAGTCTTATACCTTCAAATTGATGGCTTTCACCGCTACTGCGGTGGCCGCCTCCTTGACGCCGGTCAGCGCGGTGGCAATGCCGTTGGTAAAGGACGGGGTGGCGTCCTGGGTTGTCCCTTGAGTGGCTGCCTGGGTGGCGGTTTGCATGGCGGCCTGAGCGTAGGGGTTGTTGCGCATGCGGTGGAGCATATGCCGCTCCTGATTCTGCGCGTGCATGATTTGGGTGAATTCGGCGCTGCTGATGCTGCCGTCGGTCTTGGATTGTTCCACCAGCTTGTTGATGGCATCCTGCTGGGTGGTGATCTCCTGGGCCGCGTCGGTGGATATTGTTCCGGCCTTCACGCCTTGGGCCAGGGTGGCGGCCAGTGCGTCCGAGCGCTTCTGGATTATGCCTTCGACAGTGGCAGCCGGGCTGGCATCGGCCTGCGATGCGGCGGCATCGGCCACTTCCGCACCGGTATCGGGAGTCACCCCGTCAGCGGCTAGGTCGTTGTGCCTGTCCGTGCGGATAGCGTTGCTGCGGTCGTTGTAGGCCTGCATCAAGCCGGTGAATTCATCCTTGGAGATGGACCCGTCGGAAACAGCCTTGGCCGTCTGTTCGTCTATGACGGCTCTGCTCTTGTCCAGGCTTTCTTTTTCCGTCGAGGTAATCTGGCCGGAGGCCATGCCCTGGATGATGCGGTCCTGCTGACGAGCGTTGCGCTTTTGGAGTGCGTTCCAATAGTTGGCATCTGTGCCGACGCTGTTGGCGCTACTGGAGATAATGGACATACTGTCGCTCCTGGCCCGGCGAAGGGCGGAAAATTTTTCCCTGTCGTGCGTAACTATTGTGGGAAAAGCCAGATACGTGCCAACGACGGTGTTTTCCGGGCTACACCTGCATGTTCAAGGTGGTGGAAGACCACGAGGTCTTGGTAACCACGGTCTTGTTGCTGCCCAGCGTGTAAATCTGCTGTGTCTGGGCGTCCCTGGCGTTTTTGATGAGCTGAAGCTCCTGGGTGGAAACCTTACCGTCGGCCCTGGCCTTCTCTTCCATCTTGATGATGGCGGCCTGGGCGGTGTTCAGCTGTTTGGCCTCAGCGGGGGTGATATCCCCGGCTGCGACACCGGCTGCGATTTCCGCTTCCTGGGCTTCCCGTAGGTCCGTCAGGGAATCGGAGGGCGTTTTGGCGGTGACGGCGGTATTGTTCGACAGGGTCTGTATCTCGCGGGCAGCTCTTTTTCTGGCTCGCTGGATATTCTGCAGGTCGGCCAGGCTGATGGTCCCGTCGGCTTTGGCTTTGTCTTCCTGCTTGGCCAGGTCGTCTTGGGTCTGGCGCAGGCTTTTGGCCTCTGCCGGTGTGAGAGCCCCTGACTTAACGCCTTTAGCGATCAGGGCTTCCTGGGATTCACGAATGCTTTTCAGGACGTCCTCTGGGCTTTTCTGCAGCACGGCCTTGTTGTGGGAGAGGGTGTAGACTTCCTTCCCTCCCTGGCGGATGGCCTGCTGGATCTCGCGCAGCTCCTTGATGCTCAACGTGCCGTCGGCATTGGCCTTGTCGACCATGGTGTCGATGGCGTCCTGGCTTTTCCGGGCAGTTTTGGCTTCGTCAGCGGTAAGGGAACCGGTATCCAGCCCGTCCTGTATGGCGTTGTCCTGCTCTTCGCGCAGCTTGGCGATAATGTCCTGGGGGCTGATCTGCGCGGCGTAGGCGCTGGCGACGCGGTTCATACTGGCTCCTTGCAACTGGGATAGCCGGAACATGCAAGAAGCTCGCCGTGTTCAGCGTTGTCGGCCAACGGGAGCGAATCATGTGAGAAGGCTCCCCTGCGGTCTCCCCTGTATCCGGGACATCCGGGGTGTCCAGATGTGCGCGGTGTTCATGGCAACCGGGTTAGTGGCCATTTGTTCATGGTAATGTAATCTTGAAAAAGTTGACACAAGCTGTGTTTGAGCGCATAGATAGACAGAAGTCTTCAGTCTCGCCGAATACACACCATTCTTCCCCATCCAATGATACCACGATGATTCGAAAGATGAAGACATCGATTTTTAAGGAGATCTTACTATGTTGAATAACGCTATGGGTTCGATAACACCCGAAGATTGTGGAAATAAGATATTCTCTGCCAGTGGAATACGGCTTGAAGACGATGCCGCAGCAAGCCTGTGGCACAAGATTATGGATCACAAGTGGATCCTTTCGGAAAAATTGGCGCGGGAGGTGGGCTTCCAAGCCGCCTGTATCGATTACCTTGACAACTTCAAGGTGGACACGGCGGACGTTCTCGACAGGCATGCTGACCTGCTCGATGAAATGCGGGCGCAATACATCGAACATGACATCTGGGACACCATCTCGGACACCCAGCCGCCCAAGCAGCTCGTGCAGAAAAGGATCATCCTGCCGTTGAATGAAGAGCGGCTCTCCAGGAAACACGGAGTCATCCCGCCGCGCGCCCTGATTTTTTTCGGCCCTCCGGGCACGGGCAAAACCCATTTTGCAAGGGCTATGGCCGGTGCCCTGGCCTGGTGGTTCATTGAAATATCCCCCAGCGTGCTCATGGCCGACGGCATGGATAAAATTGGGGCAAACCTGCAGACCACCATGGAAAAAATCCGCAAGCTCGACGAAGTGGTGGTTTTCATCGACGAGTTCGAAGAGATCGCCTCCAGCCGGGACGACGCCAGCCGGATTGACCGGTCCATCACCAACGAATTTCTCAAACAGGTTCCCTTGCTGAAGAAGCAGGAGAATAAGATACTCCTGGTGTGCGCCACCAACTATATCCGCCATCTGGATGCCGCGCTTCTTCGGCCGGGGAGGTTCGATTGCATCATACCGGTGGGGTCCATGGACGACGAAAGCCGCAGAACCATCCTGGAATATTACAACGCCAAGATACATGCCCAGGATATAGACCTGGATATCCTGATCAATTTGACCCAGAACTTCACTCCCGCTGACATCGAACTTCTCTATCAGGGTATAGCGCAGCGATCATTTGAGCGGGAATACGAGAGCAAGCAGGACTGCGTGGTGACCACGGAAGCAATCGTTGAGGAAATATCGAAATTCCGCCCCACGCTTACCCATGAAATGATTGAAGACTTCAAGCAGGATGTCATCAAGTATTCCCGCATCTGAGGCGTGTTCTCTTGTCTTTCAGGCGACGGATGTGCGGGCTTTCTTCAGGCGGCTCCGACAGGCAGAGGCTTGCCGGAGCCGCTCTCTGATTGGGAGAAATGCTGCTCCCGTTGTTGCGGTAAGCAAAGGCTAGGCGGCCAGGTGTTTCTTGGCAGCCTTGAGCACGTCGAGGGCCTCTTTCAGTGTTGGCTTGAGTGCCAGGGCCTTGTCGGCCTCGATCTGGGCCTCGGCCCATTTGCCGGTCATGCCCAGCAGTCTGGCGGAGGTGGAAAGCACCAGGGGATGGGCGCCGCATTTCTTTTTGGCGTCGGCGATCACGCGCAACCCGGCCTCCACCTCGCCGCATTTCTCCACGGCGGTGAACAGCAGGTCGTAGGCTCTGGTATTGTCCGGGCCGGTCTCAATGGCTCCTTTCACGTATTCGAGGGAGGCTTTGTGGTGGCCTTTGTCCATGAGCTTGAGCGCCAGCAGGGGAAACAGGCCTTCCTCGTCCACGTGGTTGGCCACGGCTTCGCGGAAGGCGCGTTGGGCCTCAAGAAGATTGCCGTCATCAAGGAGTTTTTGCCCCTTGATGATGAGTTGGTCGATCTTAAGCTTGCGCTCGCGCATTTGTTCCAGGGACTCGCGTTCCAGGTCGTCCTTCACCTTCTTGTGCAGGGCGGCCACATAGCGGAAAAGTTTTTCTTCCTGGCCTTTGAGGTAGGGCACGCCCTTGGGAATCAGCTTGAGCACCCTGGGCATCTTGCTGATATTGGCGAAGGCCTCACGGAAGAGGCTCTCTATCTCACTGCGCTCGGTGCCGGGCAGTTTGATGGTCAGAAAGGCCTTGAGCGCGCCGCCCAGATGGCCCAGGGCGCGAAGATCTTCGTTGCGCAGGTAGCAGGATTTGCAGCGGGCCAATTCCTCTTTGATGTGCTTGCCGGTGATTTTCATTGACGCTCCGCTTGCTCAGTGGGCTCCGGCCCAGTCTCGACTGACGCCCAGGTCCACGACGATGGGCACATCAAGTGCTACCACGTTGGCCATCAGTTGCGCCAGCCGCTTTCCTGCCGCGTCCCCGGAAATTTCGGGGATTTCGATGACCAGTTCGTCGTGGACCTGGAGGATCAGTCGGCACTGTAGCCCGGCCAACTGGTCGTCCGCGTCAACCTGGAGCATGGCCATCTTGATGATGTCGGCCGCGCTGCCCTGGATCACGGTGTTGATGGCCTGGCGGCGTGCCTGGGATTCCAGTTGGGAGTTGCGCGACCGGAGGTCGGGCAGCAGCCGCCTGCGCCCGGCCAGAGTGGTGACGAAACCCTGGGCCAGGGCCTGTTCCACCACCTGCTGGTAATACTCTTTGAGCACCGAGAGGCGCTCGAAATACCGCTCGATGAAGGCCTTGGCCTCATTGAGACTAAGGCCCAGCTCACGCCCCAGCTTTTGAGGGCCCATGCCGTAGAGCAAGCCGAAGTTGATGGTCTTGGCCTGCCTGCGTTCCGCACTGGTGACGGTCTCCTGGGCTTTATCGAAGAGCAGGGCGGCCGTGCGGCTGTGGATGTCCTGGCCCTCGCGGAAGGCGGCGGTCAGGGTGGGATCTTTGGAAAAATGGGCCAGCACGCGCAGCTCGATCTGGGAGTAGTCCGCCGAGGCCAGCACCTGTCCAGGCGCGGCCACGAACAGCGAGCGCATGCGCGCTCCGAGCTCGCCGCGCGCAGGGATATTTTGCAGGTTGGGCGCACTCGATGAGAGACGCCCCGTGGCCGTGGCCAATTGGTTGAAGCTTGTGTGGATGCGGCCCTGGGCGTCGGCCAGGCCGGGCAGCGGCTCCAGATAGGTGGAGCGCAGCTTTTCAAGCTTGCGGTATTCCAGGATGGAATCCACCAGCGGGTGGGCTCCGGCCAGTTTATCGAGCACTTCGGCTGAGGTCGATGCCGCGCCTCCCGGCGTCTTGCCCGGCATCTTGAGGCCCAGGCGGGTGTAGAGCACGTCGGCCAGTTGCTGGCTGGAGCGCAGATTGAAGCGCACTCCGGCCTCCTGGTACATGCGGTCGGCCAGCCGGGCCAGATCCGTTTCCACTTCGTGCAGGAAGGCGGCGAAGGCGGCGGCGTCGATGCCGATGCCTTCCTGCTCCATGCGCACCAGCACCGGAACCAGGGGTGTTTCCAGCCCGGCCAGCAGGGTGTCCAGCCCGGCCTGGGCCAGACGGGTGCGCTGGCGTCTGGCCAGGGCCAGAGCGGCCAGACCCTGGCTGCCTTCCGGGGCCTCGCTTGGATCAAAACTCGGGTCGGAGAGAAGCCCGTCGTGCAGGCGCTCCCATGTATAGAGGCGTTCCTCCGGGTTCAGCAGATAGGCGGCCAGACCGAGGTCGAACCAGCGCTCCAGGGGTACGGCCGCCCAAGCCGCGTCGGCCCGGAGCAGATCGCGCAACGACGGGGTTGCCACGCTGGAAGCCTGAGCCAGCACGGCGGCCAGCCGGGCCGGGGAAGCGGCCACGTTCCATTGGCAACCGGGCACGGCCAGGCAAGCCATAACCGGTGCTCCGCCCGCCGCATCACCGGGGGCGTCCACGCTGTCGGTCAATGTGGGGGAGTTAAGGGCCGCGCCGGAAGCGTGAGCCGGTCCGGCAGGCGCGCCGGCGAACTTGCCTGAAGGACTGTCGAGCAGCACCAGTGCGGTCTCAAGCCCGGCCAGGGAGGGCAGGGCGGCGAGTTCCGTCAGGACGAGGGGGACGGCGGTGCATTCGGCAGCGCTTTTCGGAGTCGTGGGCGCACCGGAAGCGCCGAAGAGTGAGAGCTGCCCGCTTTCCGGGTTCGCGCCAGCTTTGCCGCCGGACTTTGTCCCGGTCGCGCCCTTGCCGTTGCTGGGTTGGGCTGTAGGAGCAGGGCCGGGGATTTCCCTGGCCAGTGTGCGGAACTCGTAGGCATTGAAAAAGCGTATCTGTTCGTCCCTGGGAGCCGGTTTCACGGCCATGCCCTCCAGGGTGACGTTCTGGGCCATGTCCAGGCGCAGCCGGGTGAGTTCGCGGTAGAGGAACATATCCTCCAGATGCGGCTCCACCTTTTTGCGCCAGGCGGGTTTGAGCCCGGCGATGCCAGCCTTGAGTTCCTCCAAGGTGGGGAATTCTTCCATGATGGCAGCGGCGGTTTTGGGGCCGACGCCTGGGACGCCGGGGATGTTGTCGCTGGCGTCCCCGGTCAGGGCCTGGAAATCGGGCCAACGGGCAGGTCCGGGCGGAAAATCGCCCAGGAAATCTTGCAGGGTAGAGAGCTTTTCTTCTTTGCCCGAGGGGTCCCACAGCACCACCTGGCTGTCCAGACATTGACGCAGGTCCTTGTCGATGCCCACGATCACCACCGGGCGCTCCTGTTTGAACCTGGCGGCAAGGCTGGCGATGATGTCGTCGGCCTCGGTGGCCTCGGCGCGCAACACCGGGATTCCGGCCAGGGCCACGCCTTCCATTATAGGGTCCAACTGTTGCACAAGCGGCTCGGGCATGGCGTCGCGGTTGGCCTTGTAGGCCGGGAAAAGTTCGTGGCGATGGTTTTTGCCTCGCCCGTCGAGCACGAAAAGTGCATGGGCGGGGCGTTCTTCGCGCAACAGCTTGAGCACCACGCGCAGAACCGAAAGCAGGGCGTTGGTGGGAAAGCCGTCGGAGCGGCTGAGATCCCCGAAGGCGTAGAAGCCCCGGTAAACATAAGAAGACCCGTCGATAAGGTAGAGCGGGTCTTTGGCTGCGAACAGGCGGTCCCGAAGAGGCATGGGCATTTCCTTTTGCGGTCTTGTAGCCGTTTGGACCGGGGCAGGCAACCTTCCGGCTTTTGGGCCTGCCGATATTGACGGGTAAAAAAAGAGGTTGCTCCTCCAAGACCCATCTGCTAATCAAGAGAGCATGACAAATTCGGTGCCGCTAATCGAGCGGTATGTCATCTTTAATTTATCAAACGCGTAACCGGAGGCTTATATGTCGAAAATCCTCAACATCCTTCTGTTGATCGGTCTGCTCAGTGTAGTGTATTTATGGCGTCAGGATGTCACGCGTCTGGAGTTCTCTGTGCTTCAGACAGAGAAGTCCACGGTCGCAATGCGTCTCGATATGGAAAAGGCCCGGGATGAATCCAACCTGCTTGTTGCGGTGGTCCTGGCCAACATGTCCAAGCACTCAGAGCCTGTGTCCGAGCCTGTGCCTGCCCTTAACAAAGTATGCACAGTGACTGCCTATTCCCCGGTGGAACTCATCCAGCAGCCTGGCGAGCAGCTGTTCACCGCCAACATGTCCAAGCCTAAGGAGGGCATGGTGGCCGTATCGCGCGACCTGTACAAACACGGTTGGGTCTTCGGCAAGAAGGTGTACATTAAAAACCATGGGATATTCACCATCACCGACCTGATGGCCCAAAGCAAGTCCAAGAGCGTGGATATTTTTATGGATGATCAAGGTCGAGCCTTGCAGTTCGGCCGCAAGCAGATAGAAGTCGTTCTTCTGGACGTCTAGCCGCTAGCCGCGGCTGCCGCTCACTGTCAGGGGCTTCGGCCCCTGATTTTTTTTGCTCTTTTCAAGCTAGAACTTCTCTGTTAGAGCCCAAATCACTAACGGACCAGAGTCCTGCAACCCTTACGGGGGAACCATTATGTTCAAACGCGCCCTTGCGCTTGCTTTACTTGTGCTGATTACGGCAGGAAACGTCCTGGCTCAAGAAACCCCGCCAATGGATATGGAAAAATCCGTGGTGCGGGCCATTGAGGCCAACCCGCAAATGCAGTCCGCGCGACAGCAGATATTCGGTGCTCAGGAAGGGGTCCGGGCCGCCACCGGGGCCTTTCTGCCCTCGGGCAACGTGAGTTACTACTCACGGTCCACCCGTGCCGATTACGCCAAGGGTGTCGCTTCCGGCAGCGGAACCCAGTCCGTTTCCGGCCAGCGGTTCGCCTGGGGCTCCACCTATCTGGTGAACCTGGACCTGAACGTCAGCCAACCCCTGTTTACAGGCTTCCGGCTGCTTTCGAACTTCCAGAAATCCAAACTGGCCAAAGATCAGGCCGACCTGTTGTACAAGCGCACCGAACTGACTCTCATCCGTTCGGTGCAAACGGCCTTTCTGAGCCTGCTCAAAGCCCGCAGCGACGTGAAATCCAACGAGGATTCCGTGGCCCGCCTGACCTCGCAGCTCAAGGTCACTCAGGCCTTCTATGACGTGGGCCTGCGCCCCCGTCTTGACGTGCTCCAGGCCCAGTCCGATCTGGCCAGCGCCGACCAGTCTCTGCTGGCGGCCCAGAACAGCGTGGCCACCCAACTGGCCCAGCTCAACTCCCTCTTGAATATTCCTCTTGAGCGCTCCGTGGACTACACCGGCGAACTGTCCATGCCGACCATGACCATGACCCTGCAAAGCGCCCTGGACGAGGCCTACCGCCAGCGCCCAGATATCTCCATCGCCCTCAAAAGCGTTGAAATCGCAGAAAAAGACGCCCGCATCGCCTTGAGCCCGGCCCTGCCGCAGTTGCGCGCCGATTACGACTACATCCGCCAGGGCGACCAGTTGAATTTCCGGCAGGAGAACGTCACCTATGGGCAAGCCCACTCCTTTCAGGTGACTGCCACCTGGAAGGCCTGGGACTGGGGCAGCACGGTGTTTTCCTACCGTCAGGCCACTGACAACGTCAAAAAGCTCCAGGCCGATCTGGCCCGGTTGCGGCTTGATGTGGGCGCGGAAGTCAAAACTCAGTACCTGAACATTCAGGATGCGGCCAAGCGTATCGCCGTGGCCAAGGTGGGCCTTGAGGCAGCAAGGGAAGGCTACCGCATGGCCGTGGCCCGCTACCAGGCTCAGGTGGGCACCAACACCGACGTGCTCGACGCCCAGGCCAGGGTCAGCCGCGCTGAATTCCAGCTGACTCAGGCCATGACCGACTACCAGATCGCTCTGGCCAACCTGAACTACTCCATCGGCTACAAGAACGTGAATCTGGCTACACAGTAAGCATTCCTTGCCGGGCAGATGCCCGCTTACTCCGGGGGGACGCGTCCCCCCGGTTTTTTTTATACGCGCTCCAGAATGCCCCAGGATACACGATGAACACCAAGCCTCCAGTAGTTTCCATGGAAGGCCGGGAGCGCAAGCAGCGCCTGGCTGATTTCTTTTTCGAAGTGAGCATGTTGCGGCGCACCCCGCGGACCGGATACCAGTTTCTGGGCTCCGGGGCGGAGAATGTGGCTGAGCACTCCTTCGGCACGGCTGTCATAGGCTACGCCCTGGCCCGCATGGCCGGGGCCGACGCGGCCCAGACCGTGCTGCTGTGCCTCTTCCATGACGTTCATGAAGCCCGCACGGGCGACTTCAACTACGTCAACAAACTCTACAACACCCACGACGCCCGGCGCGCCCTGCATGACGGACTGTGCGGCACGGGGCTGGAAGAACCGGTGCTGGCCTTGCACGACGAGTTGGAAGGCTGCGCCTCCCCCGAAGCGCTGCTGGCCCAGGATGCCGACCAGCTCGACCTCATGGTCAACCTCAAGGAAGCCCTCGACCTGGGCAACACGTACGCCCGCAAGTGGCTGGAGTGCTCTTTTGAGCGTCTGCGCACTCCCGAGGGGCGGGAACTGGCCCAGGCCATCATGACCACCGACCACACCGAATGGTGGTTTCTCGGCCCCGACGCCTGCTGGTGGCAGCGCAAGAACGGCCAGGAAAAGGAGTAACTATGCGCCTTGCCGTCATCTCCGATACCCACCTGCGGGAGCCCTCGCCCTGGTTCAAGCGCATCTTTGCCGCCCATCTCATGGACGCCGACGCCCTGATCCACTGCGGCGACGTTACCGGCAAGCCCATGTACGACTATCTGTCCAGCAACCACCCGTTTTTCTATGGTGTCAGCGGCAACATGTGCGACCCACTGGTTGGCGAAGACCTTCCGCCCATGCTGCGCTTGCAACTGGCCGGCCGCAACGTGGGCGTAACCCACGGATGGGGCGAAAAGTCCCGTCTGCCTGCCACGGTGTTCGAGGCCTTTGGGCAGGGGGTGGACCTCTTGCTCTTCGGCCATTCCCATCGCCAGACCAAGGTAGTCATGGGGGACACTTTGCTGGTGAATCCGGGCGCACTTTCCGGGGAGAAGCCTTGCATGGCGTTTATTAATATGGTTACGGAAAACATTACCGTGGAATTTCGCGTTTTTTCTCCTGCAACCTGAACCGCCTGACGCCGGAGGGGCTCAACAGCATTTTGTGCTAGCCTGGGTTTTTGGGGAGCAGCAAAACGGAGGGGGTGGGTGTTGGAAGCGAATCCCGAAGTCTACAAATTGCTCTGCGACTCTGCGCCGCACTGCGAGTACCTGGAAGACGCAGAGGGCCTGGTCGTCTACGCTTCGCCCTCGTGTGAAAAGCTTTTGGGAGAAGGGTGCACTGTTCGGAATCTGGAACAACTCCTCTCGGAATACGACCTCACGGCCTACAAAACCTATCGAAGTCTCCTGCTTGCAAGCGATCAGACTCTTTGGCGGGCTTTCAGGCTGCATCCCCTGGAGGGCGGCGTGGCCGAAGCCTTGCTGTGTGGCAGGCGGGTCATAGCCCCTGACGATTCCGTGTGGCTGCGCATGTCCCTGACTTTTGTTGTCGATGATGTGCACGAGCAGCTCTCCCGCCTGCTGGGTATGGTGGACCCCCTCACCGGCCTGGCTCGCAAGGAATATGTGTTGCACCGGCTGCTTGACCTCAAAGAGCGCCTACAGGCCAACCCGGATCTGGGGTTCGCCGGTGTCTACGTGGATATCGACCGGCTTAAAAAGATCAACGACGCCTACGGCCCGTCTATGGGCGACCAGATCATCAAGGAAGCCGCCAGGCGGCTGCGTGAGAATGTACCGGACCATGCCTTGGTTGCCAGGCTCGGCGGGGACGAGTTTTTTGTGGTTCTGGAAAACGTCACCACCCGGGTCACTATACGCATCGTCAAGACCCTGCTGGCCGTTTTCGCCCAGCCTTTTGCTCTGGCCGATCAGGAGGTATCCCTGTCCGCCGGATTCGGCGTTGTGGTCAGCCCCGTCATCCTCGACAAGCCCGAGGATATCATTCGCTATGCCAACATCGCCGTGCGTACGGCCAAGCTTTCCCGCCACCGGTTCAAGGTGTTCAACCAGGCCATGCTGGAGCGCTCCATCAAGCGTATGGAACTGGAAATCGACCTCTACCGGGGGCTCAAGCAGGGTGAGTTTTTTGTGCGCTACCAGCCCATTTTTTCCCTGGAAACCCAGCGTATGACCGGGGTCGAGGCCCTGCTGCGCTGGCAACATCCTAAATGGGGTGAAGTGCAGCCCAGCGAGTTCATCCCCATCGCCGAAGAAACCGGGTTTATCATTCCGCTGGGTATCTGGGTTCTCAAAAAGGCCTGCGAAGATATGCGCGAGATGCTTAATTCCTCGGAACAACTTCGTGAAATGAGCGTGAGCGTCAACCTTTCCCAGCATCAGCTGGCGCTTCACGACATCGTGGACCAAGTGTTGCGTGTGCTGGACGAAACCGGGCTTGACCCCAAGCACTTGAAGCTTGAGATAACCGAGACCGTGGCCATGGCCAACCCCGAGATCACGGCTGAGAAGATCAGGCACCTCATGAACCTGGGCGTGCGTATGAGCATCGACGATTTCGGCACCGGCTATTCCTCCCTCAGCCATTTGCAATCGCTCCCCATCGACACCATCAAAGTGGACAAGTCATTTGTCAGCCGGATGAATTCCAATCCCAAAAAACGCAAGCTGGTGCGTTCGGTCATCAATCTGGCCCAGAACCTGCGGCTCAAAGTGGTGGCCGAGGGCATCGAAATGAACGAGCAGTGGTCCATGCTGAAAGCGCTGGACTGCGAGGGAGGGCAGGGGTTCCTGTTTGCCAAACCCCTGTCCAAGGAAGCCATCCTGGATATCATCGCCACAGGCGGGCGCATGCCCGAGTAGCATGCGCAGTCGCTGGGGAGGGGGGAGCAGCCTCCGGCGGCCGGGGGGCCAACGGCCCCC
>JBBRUD010000067.1:0-24761 GCA_038248065.1 Desulfovibrionales bacterium
ACCCGCCCCCCATTATCGACCAAGAGCAAGCCGGGCGCAGCACAACATCCCCCCTTCGCCCTCCATATTTCTGAAAGGACCACCTCGCCATGTCCAGACTGCTCAAGACCGAACTCGTTATTCCTGCGGCCGCACCGGCCGATGCTACCATTTGGGACCTGGACCTTCTGGTGGAAGACATCTCCGCATGGCTTTCCTCCAATTCCCTGCAAGGGTGGGAGGAAATATCCAGCCCTGCCACCGGCGACGTGACCCTGCGCTTTTATCTGGAGCCGGAATCCCCCCTGGCCGGGGTCATCACAGAATTGGTTGCCGTGCGCTGGCCCGGCGTCCGGCTCGCCACGGAATCCATGGAGCAGCAGGACTGGTCCGCTGCCTGGCGGGAGTTCTTCACCCCCATCTCCATCGGCGGGCGCTTCGAGATTCTGCCGCCCTGGCTCAAGGACAACGACTGCCACGGTCGGGAGCCCATCCTCATCGAGCCCAAGATGGCCTTCGGCACCGGCCACCACGCCACCACGGCCCTGTGCCTGGGCGGCATTGCGGACATGGTTTCCAGCGGTCGCCTGACCGCCGCATCACACTTCCTCGACCTGGGCACGGGCTCCGGCATCCTGGCCATCGGCCTTGCCAAGCTCGGGTGTTCGGGAATCGCTGCGGATATCGACCCCCAGGCCGTGTTCTGCGCGGCGGAAAACCTGGAACTCAACAAGCTGCCCGCGTCCGGGGCTCCCGGCGCGCCGGTGAAGCTGGTGGTGGGCGGCTTGGAGACTTTGGGCAAGGACGTCACCTTCGACTGCATCGTGGCCAACATCCTGGCCCAGCCGCTCATCGACATGGCCGCAGCGATTCTGGCCCACCTCAAGCCCGGCGGCACGCTGACCCTCTCCGGCCTCTTAACCCACCAGGCCGCAGCCGTGGCCAAGGCCTACACCGACCGGGGAATGCCGGAGCCGGTGCGCAAGGACGAAGGCGAATGGAGCGGACTGTTCTGGATGTAATGGTCCCTGACAAGTTCGCCTTAAGCAACCGAGACTTCCAGCACGCACCGTGATTGAATAACTGAGAGCTCCGGCATGCATTGCGATTGCGCAGTTGAGACTTCGGCACGCATTGGGATTAAACAGTTGAGACTTCCGGCATGCGTCTCGATTTGGGAGGATTTGTCCTCTTGCAACCCCGGCGCAACCAGACGGGCGGCGGCGGTTCCGCCGGACCGCAGGACGATGCGCCGCAGGGCGCTTTGGCCCGAGGAATCGCATCGGCTGAGGACCGCCGGAATCGCCGCCGCCCGCAGCTACTGACGCAGACAAAGGCAGAAGCAAAGGCTAAGAGGCCTCCGGCGGCCAAAGGGCCAATGGCCCTTTGGAATCCCTTATATGTCAGGTGAATACCGTTAGTTTTGGCGTCAGAAGATGCCTGGGGATACGGCGTATGAACCGCCTTCACCGCATACTCACCCATCCACTGACCGAACTCGTGGTCGGCTGCGTGCTATTGGTGGCCGGGATGCTGGAAATCCGGGACATCATTGCGGTAAAGCTGCCCAACAAGGGGCCTATGCTGCCCCATGCGGTGGCCTTTCTGGGAGCGGCAATGATTCTGCGCTCGCTGCCTTCCATGTTCCTGGGGCTTGAGATCGTGCGGCAGGCGCTTCCGGCGGCGCTCCATAATCAGTTGGGCCTGGAGGTGGACCGCCTGACCCACAGCCATGCGGTGTCGCTGTTCATGGGACTCATCCTCATCGCGGCGGGTGCGGCAGACCTGGCGGACATGCTGGCTCAGGGCGAACCGCTGAAACTTTTAAGCAGCGCATCTGGAGCCATCATCTTCGGACTGGCTCCGGTGATCAACGCCCTGCTGGCCCTCTACAAGGGGCTTAGCCGGGTGGAGAGTGAGCACCCCTTCCGGCTGCTGGACCGGGCGGTGAACACGCCCTGGCTGCAATCCGGCGCTGGTGCGGCCATGTTGCTCTGCGGCCTGGCGGAAATGTGGGACGGCCTCCACCGGCCCCACGCGTTGGGCAATGGCCCGGCATTGCAGCAGTCCCTGGCCGTGCTGGGGTTGTTCGCCCTGCTCTCGGGGCTGCCCGGCGTCTTCGAGGGGCTGCGCCAACTCACGGCCCGACGATAAGCCGCAGGACACCGCTTGCCGACGTTTACAAACCCGAAGAACCAGTTTACAGGCTGGAGAGATGTACCATCTTTATTCCACCATAAAGGATCACCCGTCATGCATTTAGCAAAAAGAGTGCTCGTCACCGGCGGCGCAGGCTTCCTGGGCTCCCACCTCTGCGAGAAGCTTCTCGCCCAGGGCTGCGAAGTGGTATGCCTGGATAATTACTTCACCGGCACCAAGGCGAACATCCAGCACCTTCGGGATAATCCCAGATTCGAACTCTTGCGCCATGACGTTACTTTCCCCCTCTACATCGAGGTGGACGAGATCTATAACCTGGCCTGCCCGGCCTCCCCTATCCACTACCAGTTCGACCCGGTGCAGACCACCAAGACCAGCGTGCACGGCGCCATCAACATGCTGGGCCTGGCCAAGCGCGTTCGGGCCAAGATCATGCAGGCTTCCACCTCCGAGGTGTACGGCGACCCCAACATCCACCCGCAGCCGGAATCCTATTGGGGCAACGTCAACCCCATCGGCTTCCGCTCCTGCTACGACGAGGGCAAGCGCTGCGCCGAGACCCTGTTCTTCGATTACCGCCGCCAGCATAACCTGCGTATCAAAGTGGTACGCATCTTCAATACTTACGGCCCGCGCATGCACCCCAACGACGGCCGCGTGGTCTCCAACTTCATCGTCCAGGCCTTGCAGGGCGAACCCCTGACCGTGTACGGCGAAGGCGCGCAGACCCGCTCCTTCTGCTACGTGGACGACCTGATCAACGGCTTCATCGCCTCCATGGCCACCCCGGACGAGTTCACCGGGCCGGTCAACCTGGGCAACCCTGGCGAGTTCACCATCCTCGAACTGGCCAAGCTGGTCATCGAGTACACGGGCTCCAAGTCCAAGATCGACTACCGGCCCCTGCCCTCGGACGACCCCAGGCAGCGCAAGCCCGACATCACCCTGGCCAAAAGCGTGATGAACTGGGAGCCCACCATCAAGCTTGCCGATGGCCTGAAAAAGACCATCGAGTACTTTGACTGGCTGCTTAAAAATAAATAAGACGCCTCCGGCGGCCTGAGGGGGCGCTGCACTGCGTTCGAAACGGGCTGCTACGCCTCTAATGAGGCGAGCATCCGTAGTCCCCCTCAGGACTCCCCCACCGGGGGGACAATGTCCCCCCGGTCCCCCCGTATAACTCTGCGTAAACGTACGCTATTAATGGGGGGGACTGGGGGTGCCCTGCACCCCCAGCGGGGGTCCAGGGGGCAGCGCCCCCTGGCGGGCCATGCCCCAACGTCCCTGGCGGGCCACGGCGCAACGCCCCTGTAAACATATCAAAGGAGTGCCCGGAGGGAATACACCGGAACACCGGAATCTGGCGCGGCCCGGCCCGCCAGCCAAGCGCGGACCTCAGCGGTGCGCGTTTTCCGCTTTTCCGAACGTCTCTTCTGAAAGCCATATGACCATCACCTGCCCATCTCCCCCGATCAAGGACAAATCGCTGGCCGTTGTCGTGCCGGTCTACAATGAAGCCAAAGGTCTGGACGCCCTTTACGCCCGGCTCAAGGCTGTGCTCGAAGGCCTGCCCTACGCTTGGCGGATCATCCTGGTGGATGACGGCAGCCCGGACGACTCCTGGGAAAAAATCAAGGAACTCTCCTGCCTGGACCCGCGCGTCAAAGGGCTCATGCTCTCGCGCAACTTCGGCAAGGAAATGGCCCTGACCGCAGGCGTTGAACTCTGCCCCGACGCCGACGCGGTCATCTGCATCGACGCCGATTTGCAGCACCCCCCGGAGATCATCCCCCAACTGACCGCCAAGTGGGAGGAAGGCTTCGAGATCGTGGCCACTATCCGCGAAAGCGTGGCAGACTACACCACCTTCAAGAAATTCGGCTCCAAGGCCTTCTACTGGGTGATGACCCGCTATTCCGACCTGGACATCCCCCCCTCCAGCACGGATTTCCGCCTGCTCGACCAGAAGGTGGTGCACACCCTGCTGCAATTCACCGAGCGCACCCGCATGTTCCGGGGCCTTATCGACTGGATGGGCTTCCGCAAGACTTACATCCCCTTTGTGGCTCCAGCCCGCGATACCGGCGAGGCGGGCTACTCGGCCAAGAAGCTCTTCCATCTGGCCATCAACAGCTTCACCTCCTTTTCGCTGCTGCCCTTGCGTTTCACCGGCTACCTGGGCCTTGGCATCATCGGCATTTCCATGCTGGTGCTGGCCTTCATGCTCATCGGCAACCTGCTTTGGGGGGCCAATTACACCCCCATGGCCTTCTTCACCGTATTCAACACCTTCCTGAGCGGCGTCGTGCTCTGCGGGCTGGGCATGGTGTCCCTCTACATCGGGCACATCCACACCGAGGTGGTGCAACGCCCTCTGTACATCATTCGCGAACGCGCGGGCACTTGGGAGTAGACATGGACGGCACGCCCCTTTTTTCCGTAATCATCCCCTTTAAAGAGCACGGTCTGCTGGTGGAAGAGTGCTTAAGCCATCTCTTCGCCATGCATGAGACCCGCTTTGAGGTCATTCTGCTGCCGGATGGCCCCATCCCGACCGTGAAAGGCGTCTACGCCCACCCCAGCGTGACCATCCTGCCCACCGGGCCGGTCAGCCCGGCCATCAAGCGCGATCAGGGAGCGGCAGTGGCCAAGGGCGCCTATCTGGCCTTCATCGACGACGACGCCTACCCGGAACCCACCTGGCTCACCCTGGCCCTCCTGGCCTTTGAGCGCGAGCCCGATGTGGTGGCCGTGGGCGGTCCGGCCCAGACCCCGCCTTCGGACCCTTTCTGGGCCAGAGCCTCTGGTGCGGTGTTCCTGTCGCGCTTCTCCGGCGGATTTCCCCAGCGCTACCTGCCCCTGCCGCCGCGCCGCTATGTGGACGACTGGCCAAGCGTCAACCTCATCGTGCGCAAAGACGCCTTCGAGGCCGCAGGCGGTTTCGACAACGCTTTCTGGCCCGGCGAAGACACGAAATTTTGTATGGATCTGGTGCAAAAAACCGGCGGCAAGATACTCTATCTGCCCGAAATGCTTGTCTGGCACCACCGCCGCCAGGGATTGTGCAGGCACCTGCGCCAGGTGGGCAACTACGGAGCGCACAGAGGGTACTTCGCTAAGAACTTTCCAGGAACCTCGCGGCGGCCGCTCTACTTCCTGCCCGCACTGTGGTTGATCTTCGTGGTGCTGGGCCTGACCGTGCTGCCCTGTTCCGTGTTCTCCCTCGGCGTCAAGTTCTACTGCGCCGCTCTGGCCGTGGCCTTTTTCGACATCATGCGGCGCGAGCCCGTCGATGTCGCCCTGGCCGCCGTGCCCTACATCGTACTCACGCATCTGTGGTACGGGTGGCGGTTTCTGCGCGGCTACTTCACCAGCGATCTCAAGAGCACCCTTGGCAGGTAAATGAAAGTTTCCATCTCGTACCCCCCTTTGGAGTCCGGCAAAGGCGTTGCGCTTCTGTCGCAGAACCGCCAGTTTCAGTGGTTCACCAACCCCACCTATATCTACCCCGTGGTGCCGGCCTACGCCGCCACCCTGTGCCAGGCGCGCGGACACACGGTCTTCTGGGACGACGGCATTGCCCAGGAACTGACCTACGCCGACTGGCTGGCCCGCATCCAGCGCGAAAAACCGGACCTCATCGCCTTTGAATCCAAAACGCCGGTCATCAAGCGCCACTGGAAGATCGTGGAGGAGGTCAAGCGCCTGCTGCCAGCTTCCAAGATCGCGCTCATGGGCGACCACGTCACGGCGCTGCCCCAGGAAACCATGGAGAACTGCTCCGTGGATTTCGTCATCGCAGGCGGCGACTTCGACTTCCTGCTGGCCGGTCTGGCCGATTTCGTCTCCGGCAAGGCTGAGAGCGCCCCTGGCGGCATCTGGTACCGCGAAAACGGCCAGATCCTCACCACTGGCCAAGCCTCCCTGGAACACGATCTGGACCAGCTTCCCCATATCGACCGCCAGCTCACCCAGTGGCAACTCTACGCCTACAAAAACGGCAATTTCAAATACACCCCCGGCGCCTACGTCATGGCCGGACGCGACTGCTGGTGGGGCAAGTGCACCTTCTGCTCCTGGACCACCCTCTACCCCGGCCGCAACTACCGCACCGTCTCGGTGGAACGCCATCTGGACGAAATCGAAGCCCTCATCGCCCTGGGCGTCAAGGAAATCTTCGACGACTCTGGCTGCTTCCCCAAGGGGGAATGGCTTGAAGAGTTCTGCCGGGGCATGATCCGGCGCGGACTGCACAAAAAGGTGGTCATGGGCTGCAACATGCGCATCGGCGCGCTGACCAACGAGCAGTGGAAGCTGCTCAAGGCCGCCAACTTCCGCTTCGTGCTCATCGGCCTGGAATCTGTGGTGCAGACCACCCTGGACCGCCTGGTCAAGGGCATCAAGGTGGCCCAGATTGAAGACACCGTGCGCATGGCCAAAGCCGCCGGGCTGGAGCCCCACATCACCACCATGGTGGGCTACCCCTGGGAAAGTCGCGCCGACGCCGAACAGACCATCGCCTTTGCCAAACGCCTGTTCTCCAACGGCACCCTGAATACCCTGCAAGCCACCATCGTGGTTCCCTATCCCGGTACGCCGCTCTTTGCAGAGGCCAAGAAAGAGGGCTGGCTCACCACCCTGGATTGGGACGAGTACGACATGCGCCAGAGCGTCTGGAAATCGCCCATTTCCAATGATGACGTCTTGCAATTCAAGAACGAACTCTATAAGGCCGCCCTTTCACCAGCGTTTCTCATACGTAAAGTGCTCTCTATACGGAGCCTGGACGATATTGCCTTCTTCTACCGCGCCGCTGGAAAGCTGATCGGCCATCTGGTGAACACCCGTAAAGGGTGCGCGGAGTGTAAGAAGTAAGAGCCAGGGGCGCTGCCCCTGGACCCCGCTGGGGGTGGAAGCCACCCCCAGCCCCCCCCTATTATTGGGGGTGTAATTTTTGGGCGGATGCGCGGAAGGCGCGCTTCGCCCGAGGACTCGCATCAGGCCGAGGACCGCCGGAACTGCGCCCGGACGCAAACGACCGACGCCCAACGACGGTCCCGCCAACGACGGCTCACCTTGCGTCCGGGCGCGGTTCCGCCGGACCGCAGGACGATGCGCCGCAGGACGCTTCGTCCGAGGAATCGCATCGGCCGAGGACCGCCGGAACCGTGACCGGACGCAAACGACACTGTTAACGGTCCAAGACAATGATGATGATGATAAAGAACAGGGTTCTGTAAGGATACCGCTCAAGCTATGAACGACCCGCGCGTCTCCGTGGTGGTCACCACCCGCAACGAATCCCGCAATATCGGCAACTGTCTGGACTCCATCAAAGCCCAGACGTATCCAGCTGACTTGCTTGAGATTATTGTGGTAGACAACCAGTCCACGGACGACACCAAAGCCATCGCTCTGCGTTATACGGAATTCGTCTTCGACAGGGGGCCGGAACGCTCGGCCCAGCGCAACTACGGGTTTTCCAAAGCCACGGGCGAACTGTTCATGTTCCTTGACGCGGATATGATTCTTTCCGCCGGTGTCGTGGCCCGTTGCGTGGCCCGCATGCGCGGCGAAAATCTGTGCGCCCTCTACATACCGGAAATCGTGCTGGGCAAGGGCTTCTTCCCGGCGGTGCGCCGCTTCGAGCGCAGCTTTTACGACGGCACGGTCATCGACTGCGTGCGCATCTTCACCCGCGAGGCCTTCCAGGCCGTGGACGGTTTCGACGAAACCCTCACCGGGCCGGAAGATTGGGATTTTGACAAGCTCATCCGCAACCACTGCCCCATCGGGGTGTTGTCGGAATACGATTTCGACCTGCTGGACGCCTATGTTTCCACCCTGCCCGATGCGGATTTCGTTTCGCGCCTCACCGGCTTCGAGCAGCGTTCCGGCCACAATGTCCCGCTGTTGTTCCACAATGAAGCGGCCTTCAACCTGTGGCGCTATCTGACCAAAAAGACCTATTACGGCGGGTCCTTTGCGGCCTACACGGCCAAATGGCCCGCCGATGACCCGGATATCCGGCGGCAATTGGGCATGCCCTACCGCTTTTTCGGGGTGTTTCTGGAATCGGGCCGCTGGAAGCGGCTTTTATCTCATCCCCGCCTGGCTTTCGGCATGTATCTCTTGCGTTTTTTAGTCGGCTTTATGTTCGTATTGGATAAATTCAAACGATAACAACCCACCCCATTGAGGGTCCAGGGGGATCATCCCCCTGGCGGGTCCAGGGCAGAGCCCTGGCGGGGTTTGGGGCAGCGCCCCAACTTACTCTTAAAGGAGCTACCTATGTCTGTCGCCATCGTCACGGGATCCGCCGGCCTGATCGGGTCCGAGACTGTCCGTTTTTTCGCTGAGAAAGGTTTTGAAATCGTCGGCATCGACAACAACCTGCGCAAGACCTTCTTCGGCGAAGACGCCTCCACCGAGTGGAACCGCGCCCGCCTGGAAAAGGACATCAAGGGCTACACCCACTACGACGCGGATATCCGCGACCACGACGCCATCAGCACCATCTACAAGCGCTACGGCAAATCCGTGAAGGCCGTGATCCACTGCGCCGCCCAGCCCTCGCACGACTGGGCCGCCTCGGACCCCTACATGGATTACACCGTCAACGCCAACGGCACCCTGGTGATGATGGAAAACTTCCGCCTCAACTGCCCCGAAGGCGTGTTCATCTTCACCTCCACCAACAAGGTCTACGGCGACACCCCCAACGCCCTGCCCCTGGTGGAACTGGAGAAGCGCTACGAGTTGCAGGAAGGCCACAAGTGGTCCGGCGGCATCGACGAGACCATGTCCATCGACCAGACCAAACACAGCCTGTTTGGAGCCTCCAAAGTGGCCGCCGACGTGCTGGTGCAGGAATACGGTCGCTACTTCGGCCTGAACACCGGCGTCTTCCGTGGCGGCTGCCTCACCGGCCCGGCCCACTCCGGCACCAAGCTGCACGGCTTTTTGTCCTACCTCATGCGCTGCTGCATCACCGGCAACAAATATTTCATCTACGGCTACAAGGGCAAGCAGGTCCGCGACAACATCCACAGCTACGACCTGGTCAACTCCCTGTGGCACTTCTTCGACAAGCCCCGCGTGGCCGAAGTGTACAACATCGGCGGCGGTCGCTACTCCAACTGCTCCATGATGGAAGCCATCGACTTCTGCCAGGAGATCACCGGCAACAAAATGAACTTCGAATACGACGAAACCAACCGCATCGGCGACCACATCTGGTGGGTGTCCGGCCTCAAGAAGTTCGAAGAACATTACCCGGATTGGAAGATGACCTACGACGTGCCCAAGATTCTGCGCGAGATCTACGAAGTGCAGAAGGGCGTGGTGAGCTAAGGATTTTCCAGAACACGACGTTGATGAAGAAGGGGGGCCGTTTGGCCCCCCTTCTGTTTTATGCGGCGTACTTCCCCTCGACCCCTCCCCCCGTTTCTGGCATCTTCCGCCAGTCACAAGCAGTCCCATCGCCCCAATCAGGGGCGGCAAGCGAGGCCCGTCATGGCTGACATCGAGTGGAATTCCGGGTTGAGCATCGGCGTTGACAGCATCGACCAGGAGCATCAGCAGCTTATTGTCTGCGCCAACACGTTGCTGCGCGGGGTCAGGAGCGCGGACGCCAAGGCCGTCGCCAAAGGCTTTCAGGAACTGCGCAAGTACACGGTCATCCATTTCGGCAACGAAGAAGAATACATGGGCCAGATCCGCTATCCGGGCCTGAACGCCCACCGGCAGCAGCATTCCGACCTCAAGCAGCAGGTGAAAATCTACCAGGACACCCTCTACCGCAGGGGAGACATCACGGAGCACGAGGTGGTGGAATTTCTCAAGCACTGGCTCATCGACCACGTGCTGCACACGGATATGGAGATCAAGCACTTCCTGGCCGGGAAGACGGCTGCTAGCCCCCCCGCCTCATAGCCCGATCCCCTGTCTCTGCCGGACTATCCGAGCGGCCAGGCATATTGGCGCACAGACCGCCGTGGTTGCACTGGCAGCACGAGTGCTTAGGCGTACAAACACACCTGGTTGCGGCCTTCGTTCTTGGCCTTGTAGAGGCGCTGATCCGCGCGGTCGAGCATGTCTTCAAGGCTGGCGTCGCCCAACTCGGCCACGCCGAAGCTGGCGGTGACGGTCAGATCCAATCCTTCCACCGGCCTGAGGGCCTCGATGCCTGCCCGCAGCCGCTCGGCCGCGCGGACAGCGCCGTCCAGACTGACATGGGGCATGAGGATGGCGAACTCCTCGCCGCCCATGCGACCGATGGTATCCACGTCGCGCATGACCTTCATGCAGAGTGCGCCTATTGCTTGCAGAACCTTGTCGCCCGCAGCGTGGCCGAAGCGGTCGTTGACGCTTTTGAAGTGGTCGAGATCGAAAAAGATGAGGGTGACACAGTTGCCGTAGCGCCGGGCCAGCTTGATGTCGTGGCGGGCCGCATCCAGAAAATGCCGCCGGTTGCCCAGGCCGGTCAGGAGGTCGGTGTTGGCCTGCAGCTTGAGCAGTTCCTTGGAGTCCATCAGTTCCTGACTAATTCTGCTGTTGACCATGGAGACGAAGCCGAACACCAGGATGATAGCCATGAAGATGGAAAGCAGCACAACCACGTGGAGCAGCACCTCCTCGGAGGCCGCGGCCTTGTATCCGGGGCTGGTTGCCGCTAGCACCCCGCGCAGAAAAAAAACCAAGGAAAACAGGCCCAACAGCCCAGAAATCACCCACTGTACGCTGAAGCGCCGGACGCTGGCCTTGAGAAGAGGCTCAATGGCCGCTCTGGCCAACAGCACGGCGACGGCCGTGGAGACAAAAAATATCCGGGCCGTGATGACGTCGTCCACAAAGCGGAACCACAGGCAACCCGCCATGCCCAGGCCGGCAATCAGCAGATTCTGCATGCGGCGGCGGCGAAGGCTGCCCAGTTCGTGAAACAGGGCCATGCCATCGCTCATGAACACGGCCACGGCGATGAACAGAGGATTGGCGATAAGCAACAGGGCGAGTGGGCCGATGACGTCCCGGCCCACGTAGGCCAGGCCGGCCAAGGTCCAGCAGACAAGCCCGGCGGTCCACGTGCAGAACCCGGGGTAGGTTTTGCCGGAGCGGCAGGTATGGAGCATGATCGCGCTCAAAGCCACAAGCACGACAAGCCCGATAAACCCTGCGCTTCGCATGTCCAACACTTGCATAAGACGGCAGCCTTGAGGGATTTGCCGGGACCACTATCAGATGCCCCCGATTCTGTCTTCTCAAATAATTCACTGTTACACGGGAAAAACATAAATGTTTCGACCACGTTACCCTACCAGCAAACGCCGGGGGTGAAGGCTTTACTCGACCTTCCACCTCCCTTCTGGCATCGTGCGGCTTCCCGAAAATTCTAACAAAATAATCATCATGACCACCGCTCAACGCCGTATGTTCATCTTTCTGCTGATAACCAGCATCGCCTCACAGGTGGGCATGCAGGGCTGGATGATCCTCATCAACAACTTCGCCGTGGACGTGGCGGGTTTAAACGCCTTTGACATGGGCATGGTGCAATCCCTGCGCGAGGTGCCGGGGTTTCTCTCCCTGCTGGTCATCTACGTGCTGCTTGTGTTCACCGAGCATCGGGCGGCGGCGTTCTCCGTGCTGCTTCTGGGCTTGGGCGTCTCCCTCACCGGCTTCTTCCCCAGCTTCTGGGGCGTGGCTTTCACCACCCTGATCATGAGCACGGGCTTCCACTTTTTCGAGCCCCTGAACCAGTCACTGTCGCTGCAATACTACAACCTGGAGACGGCTCCGCTAGTGCTTGGCAGGTTGCGCGCAGCAGCAGCCATCTCCAACATCGCCGTGGGTGTGGCTATCTTCGCCCTCACCGGGTTGCTCGATTACACCGGGTTGTTCATACTCATCGGCGCAGCCGTTACCGGCATGGGCCTGTGGGCCGTGTTCCAGGACCCCTCGGACAAGAACATGCCTCCGCAACACAAGAAGATGCTCCTGCGCGGCCGCTACTGGCTCTTCTATGCCCTGACGTTTCTCTCCGGCTCCAGGCGGCAGATATTCATGGTCTTCGCCACCTTCCTGCTGGTGAAGAAGTTCGACTTCTCCCTCACGGCCATGAGCGCCCTGTTTGTGGTGAACAACATTGTGGCCTGGGTTGCCAACCCCATCATAGGGCGTATGATCAACCGCTTCGGCGAACGCGCCCTCATGAGTTTTGAATACGTCGTGGTCATCCTGGTGTTCCTGACCTACGCCTTCACCGATTCCCCCATCCTGGCCGGAGCCATGTTCATCGTGGACCAGTTGGTCTTCAACTTCGCCGTATGCCTGCGCACCTACCTGCAAAAGATCGCCGACCCCAAAGATATCGCCCCCAGCTCGGCCATGGGCTTCACCATCAACCACGTCGCGGCGGTGTTCATCCCGGCCCTGGGCGGCTATCTGTGGACCGTGGACTACCGTATCCCCTTCCTGGCCGGGGCGGTCATGGGCGTGATGTCCCTTGGGCTGGTCCAACTTGTGCGCGGGAAGCGTCTTGACGGGGAGCGCGCCTAAGTCGCTTTTCAAGGGTATGCCACCCCTTGGACACGCGGATCGCCTCCCACGCCCAGCGCCTCGGTGCTGTCGACGTCACCAACAACGTGCGCGAATTCGCCCGCGTTCCAGGGCTTGCCGTGGGAAACTGGCTGGAATAGCCCCTTCCCTTTCGCCCTCGCGCCTGTTACCCAAACCGCCTATCCCATACGACACCAAGCGCGGACGCGGGGCCTTCCTCAGGGCTTGCCCGACCGCCGGAGGCATAACCCATGCGTAAATACGACGGCGCTATTCTCATCACCGGCGGGGCCGGATTCGTTGGCTCCAACCTGGCCATGGCCTTCAAGGCCCGCTATCCCAAACAGAACATCATCGTCCTGGACAACCTCAAGCGCCGGGGCTCCGAGTTCAACCTGCCGCGCCTGGCCGCCGCCGGAATCACCTTCGTCCACGGCGACATCCGCAACACCGAAGACCTCCAGTTCGAGGCCAAAATCGACCTGCTGCTGGAATGCTCGGCCGAGCCCTCGGTGCTGGCCGGATTCGGCGGCAGCCCGGAATATCTGGTAAACACCAACCTGGTTGGCACCATCAACTGCCTGGAAGTGTGCCGCAAGCACAAAGCCGACGTGGTGTTTCTCTCCACCAGCCGGGTCTACGCCTACGACCCGCTGAACGCTGTGCCCATCACCGAGAACGACACCCGCTTCGCCTGGGCCACTGCCCACGGCCCGGAAGGCTTCAGCGCCAAGGGCGTCAACGAGCGCTTCCCCATCTACGGGGCAAAATCCATGTACGGCGCCACCAAGCTGTGCTCGGAATTCGTGCTGGAGGAGTACCGGGCCATGTATGGCGTGCGCGGCGTGGTCAACCGCTGCGGCGTCATCGCCGGGCCGTGGCAGTTCGGCAAGGTGGATCAGGGCGTGTTCTCCCTGTGGATGCAGGCCCATTACTTCAAGCGCAAACTTAAATACATCGGCTTCGGCGGCCTGGGCAAACAGGTGCGCGACCTCTTCCACCCCGACGACCTCTTCGACCTGCTGGAAATGCAACTGGCCGACTGGTCCAAGGCCGACGGCGGCATCTTCAACGTGGGCGGCGGCCTGGATGTGAGCCTCTCACTGCTGGAAACCACCATGCTCTGCGAAGAAATCACCGGCAACCGCATCGACGTGCTGTGCGACCCCGAAAACCGCCCTGCGGACATGGCCATTTATATCACTGACGCCAGCAAAGTGCGGGAGACGTTCGGCTGGACGCCCAAAAGGAACGCCAAAACCGTCATGGAGGACCTGTTCCACTGGGTGAAAGCCAACGAAGCGGCCCTGGAAGCGCTGAGTAAGTATTAGAGAGGGGAGAAGAAACGGAGGAGGAGAAGGGGAGGAGAGTAGAGAAGAGAAGAGGCCTCCGGCGGCCAAAGGGCCAGCGGCCCTTTGGAATCCCATTTCGCTTTGCGGGTATCACCGGTTTGTATGGACGGTGGTCAGAAGAGGTCCGGCAGGATTTCCCCGCCGGACCAGGCACCTTAAAAATTCGGCGAGATATTTCCCGACGGGGAAACTGCCGCACCAACTTGACCCTCGCCAGCCAGACCAACGCCAGCTTGACCTGCGCCAGCCGTAACAGCATCTGACGTGCCCGCACCAGCCTGGGTTGCGTCAGCTGTGCCCGCGCTGGCCGGAGCGCCCCCCCTCGCGGCAGCCGTCTTTTTGAGTTGCTCCATAATGGCCGTCATCTGCGCGTAAGCTTCCACAAAGCCTTCCGTGGTCATGATCAGGCGCAATCGAGGTTCTTTGCTGCCCTGCGCAATATTCGAAATGCTGTGGAAATCGATGCGGACAGCGCCCTGGCTGAACCCCGCTCCAAGAATGCCGTCGACAAAAATTTCATCCATATTTCAGCCTCTTCAGGTGTAATCAGACTTCCACAAGAATGAGGACCTGGGCGCCGTACATCCTGCGGAACCGCTCGCATACAGCACGAGCACGGAGTACGCCAGCGCGGCCTATGCCAGCTCGGCGTACTCGGGCACGTACACCAGCGAGCGGATGTAGGCTTCCATGTCTTTGGGACGCTCCACCTTGGCCAGGCCGAGGTCGAAGACCAGGGCGGCCACGCGGGCGGCGGTTTTGATTTCGGTTTCCAGAATGTTGGATTGCAGGGGATAGAGCAGCCCCTGTTCCAACTGGGCGGGCGTCACCTGATCGGCCACGCCGCGCGCGGCCTCGATGAACATCTGGTCGGTGACGCGTTTGGCCTTGGTGGCGTAAATCGCCATGCCCACAGCCGGGAAGATGTAGAAGTTGTTGGCCTGGCCCGGCAGGAAGGTCTTGCCGCCGAAGGAAACCGGCGGGAAGGGCACCCCGGCGGCATACAGGGCCGCTCCGTTGCTCCAGGCATAGGCTTGTTCCGGCGTGCATTCCGCCTTTTCCGTGGGGTTGGAGAGCGCCAGGATGATGGGCCGCTTGTTGGCGCGGCTCATGGCCTCGATGACGTTCTTGTCGAAGGCTCCGCCGGTGGTGCTGACACCGATGATGGTGGTCGGCTTGAACTCGTCGATGGCCTTGGCAAACTCACTGAGCTTCATGGGCGCATGGGCATGGGCGTAGGGCACCTGGAAATCCACCAGATCGGTGCGCGAGGACTCCAGCAGGCCGTTGATGTCGAACATGTGGATGCGCGATTGCGCTTCCTTCAGGGTGAGGCCTTCCTCCACCAGAGCCGAGCACAGCAGCCCGGAGAGACCTATGCCGGCAGATCCTGCGCCCAGGAACAGGAAGGATTCGTCCTTGAGCGTGCTGCCCTTGACCTTGCAGGCGTTGATCATGCCCGCCAGGGTGATGCCCGCCGTGCCTTGCACGTCGTCGTTGTAGCAGCTGACCTTGTCGCGGTAGCGGTCCAGAAGATGCACCGCATCTACGCCGGTCCAGTCCTCGAAATGGATGCAGCAGTCGGGGAAAACCTCCTGCACTGCGTCCACGAATTCGTCCACAAAGGAGAACAGGTCTTCAGTCTTGGGGCGCGTGCGGCGCATGCCCAGATACATGGGGTCGTCGAGGAGGGTCTGATTGTTGGTTCCGGCGTCCAGATACATGGGCAGCAGACCGTGGGGCGGCACGCCTGCGGCGGCGGTATACAACTGGAGCTTGCCCAGCGGGATGCCCATGCCGTTGGCTCCCAGATCGCCCAGACCCAGAATGCGGCCGCCGTCGGTGACGCAGATAAAGCGCACGTCCTTCACCGGCCAGTTGCGCAACACCTCTTTGACGTGGCCGCGCCGCTCCATGGAGAGGTACATGCCGCGCGCCTGGCGGTAGATGTGGCCGAACTTCAGGCAGGCCTCCCCAATGGTGGGATCGTAGATAATAGGCAGAAACCGGGCCGGGTCAGACATTACCGTCTTATAGAACAGCGTCTCGTTGTGATCGAGCAGGTTGATAAGATAGATGAAGCGGTCCAGATCCGTGGATTTGTGCCCCAATTGCATCATGACGCGCTTGAGTTGCATATCCAGGCTTTCAACCGTTTCGGGCAGCAGTCCTATCAGGCCCAGTGAGGCCCGTTCCTTCTCGCTGTAGGCAGTGGCCTTGTTCAGTGCGGGATCGTTCAACAGGTCTTTGCCGTGCTTGACGCAAGTGGCCATGGATATCCTCCGTGAGGAACTTCTCGTGTTTTGCCGTACATCCGCCGCTCCGCATTGGCCGGGGCCGCGACACTCCAGAGTAGGACCACGCATAGGCGATTTCCGCAATTATGGGAAGCATCCTGCGCGAATACCTGCGCTCAAATGGAATGAATCGTGCGACCCCGCGAAGTTAACGCGGGGTCCAGGGGGATCATCCCCCTGGCGGGGTCCAGGGGGATCATCCCCCTGGCGGGGTCCAGGGGCAGCGCCCCTGGCTGGGTCCAGGAGCAGCGCCCCTGGTCGCCTAGGAGCGCACCATGTCGCGCAGCAGCGGTGTGGCGCGGATGATCCTGGCCGCGCCGAAGCTCAGGGGCAGCGCCAGGGCGAAGACCAGCAGGAATTTGGGCAGCGCCGCAAGCTCCACGGGCCGCAGAAGCTGCGAGAGCAGCACCAGAATGGGCGCGTGGAACATGTACACCGCAAAGGCGCTGGCCGAGAGCCCTTTCACGAAGGCGCTCTGGCTGTTCCAATACCTGCGCAGCAATGCGGCCAGCCCCAGGGACATGAACACCCCCGTGCAGGACTCCCACACGCTGAAGAACAGGCTCTGCCAGTTCAGGCCGCCCCGGAAGTCCTCGTTGCCCGCCAAAGCTCCGCCGTACATGAAGAACGCCAGCAGTAGCGGGATGCCCACAGCGGACGCCATGAGGCAGCGCCGCCCAAGAGTACTATCCAGGCGTTCCAGCCAGCCGTTGGCGTGGGCTGCGATGCCGAAGCAGAACAGCAGCACGTACTGGGAAAAAAAACAGAGTTGCATGTTGGAAATGCTTGTGCCGATGGGCCAGAGCAGCCGCAAGCCGAAGGCTCCGGCGCTGACCGCCAGGGCCAGAGTGAGCGGAAGACGGGCCGGAAAGGGCCGCGCGGCAGGAGGGGGCCCGTCCACTGCATTCCTGGCCGCAGTTGGCACAGCCGCTGCTGCCCCGGCAGTTGTCCTCCCCTCCGCAGATCTCCTGGCGACATTCACGCCCACTGCCATCTCAGCGACGGCTGACACGGCGGCGGTCCAGCCCGCAGCCCCGTCCGCACCCTGCCCGTTGGCTGCTGACCCGTTGGCGTTCTCGGAACCGACTGCCACACGCGCCAATGCATAGACCACGCAGAAGAGCAGCAAGGCCAGGGCGAACCACATGGGGCCGGTGCCGGCCAGAAAGGACAGGGATGTAATGTACTTTTCGTAAAAATCCACAAATGCCACAGGGAACCGGGTGTGGTCCCAATCCATCAAATAATAGACCGTGAGGGGGTGGATGACCAACATGTAGAAGAGCGTGGGCAGGCCCAGGCGCAGGAAACGGCCTCTGAGGAATTCCAGGGTGCCCCGCGAGCGCAGGGACGCGGCTGCGAAATATCCGGCAACCATGAACAGCGCCCCCATGAAGAAAGCCTGGAGGAAGCATTGGGACACCGCGAAGAAGAGCTTCGAGGCCACGCCCATGGGCAGGGGTTCCTTGTAATACCAGCTCCCCAGCCCCGAATAGGTCACCTCCGCATGTATGGCCACCACCAGGATGATGACCATGAGCCGCAGATTGTCGATAAAATACAGGCGTTGCTGGGGCATGATCCGCCTCGCTGGGTTTTGCTGTTGCCTGCGCCGGAATAAGCTCTCGCAGGCGAATGGTACAGCAAGCCGCCGCTCTTTTCCAAGGATATCGTTGATGCCGCTGGCGCGGCACGCAGGTGGGAAGGGCCGCACCGGGCCGCTAAGGCTGAAACGGGCGGCGCTTACTGAACCGGGCCGCTAGGTCGCTTCGGCTGCGATGGGCTGAGGCGGGCTGAACCGTGCCGTGCCGGGTCGTGTTGGGCCGCTTCGGGGCGCGCCGGATCGTGTTGGGCCGCATTTGGCCGCTTCAGGCTGAGGTGGGCGGCACCGGCCCGCTCAGGAGAACAGCGTTTTGCGCTCCGGGACGGCTGAGGCGGCTTTTGCGTCCGTCGCAGCGCGTTCGGCAGCCCGACGTACAAGCACCTCGTCCGCCACCACGCTGCCGTCGCCGCGAATGTGGCTGACCGCCACCCCCCGCGCGGCCAGAAACGGAGCGATCAGGTGATGGCGATGGCAGCAGGAGGGGTCCTCCTCGCCGCACATAAGGGCGATGGTGTAGGCTTCCATCCCCTTCACCACCCGCTCGATACCCACGGCAAAAGCAGGCGAGACCGCGATACGGGCGTAGTCGGGCTTGCCGTCCGCGCCAAGGAGTTCCGGCGCATCCGGCTTGCCGCCGATGAGGTCGCCCAAAAACACGTAGCGCACGCCGTTGGCTTCCAGATACCGCGAGAGCGGCTCCCGGCAGAAGTGCTTGGCGTACTTGGTATACGGCTTGGAGCGCACGTCGGCGATGGCCGTGACGGCGTGGGTGCGCAGCAGGGCGAGGAAGTGGTCCAGGGAGTGGTTGGAGTGGCCGAGGGTGAGGATGCTCGCCACCTCGAACGCTTCCCGCATGCACGGGGATGGACCACCAGCCCCTATCTGACAGCTACAACTCAAACACCACCTCGTGTATCAGCCAGCCCACCGCGACAACCTCTAGCAAGCAATAGGACAGCAGGTTGGCCCGCAGCATGGCGGACTTCAGCAGTTCCCTTTTGGTGTCCTTGAGCATGCGCCGGGCCACTCGGTATTCCAGCCACCAGGACATGAAGAAGCTTGGGATCAGCAGCCAGACGACGGCGCTGGGCACCATCCAGTAGAGGTTCTTGTCCGCCTCGTAGGGAATCAGCCAGGGGGCCTGCCAGGTGACTGCCAGCAGTTTGGTCAGGGGCGTCTCCAGTCCGTAGGCCTGGCCGCCGCCTGTGAGCATCTCGAAGAGCGTCAGCAGAATCCAGGTGAGGGGGATGCCCAGGAAGGTGGTGAAAATATTGGCCCAGGCCGACACCTTGAATGCCATCTTGGGCGGCAGGTCCAGACGCTTGCCCAGCACCCGCATCTCCAGAAGAACCACGGGCACCAGGGCCGCAACCATGCCCGGCAGGGTCAGAAAGATCATGGGTATGCCGATGTCGGCCCGGGCCTCGCCCGGAAACAGCAACACCACGGCCATGACGGCAAGAACGCAAGACGCCGGGCCTCGCAGAGTCATGCGGTTCCTTTCATGAAAAAGGGGGCCAAAGCCCCCCCATGGAATGCATTACATCGACCGCAGCGGTTACACCCGCTCCACTTCCGCGCATTCACACACGCCCGTGTAGGTCACCCTATCCACGTACTCGGCCTGCTTGCCCTTGTTCCAGCGCGACACCGGGCGATAATACCCCACGATGCGCGTAAACACTTCGCTCTCCACCCCGCAGGTGGGGCAGAAATGGTGTTCGCCGGACGAATAGCCGTGCTGCGGGCAGACGCTAAACGTCGGGGTTATGGACAGGAAGGGAATCTTGGTCATGCGGAAGGCCTTCATGATGAAGTTCTTCAGGGCCTGGGTGTCGGCCACGGCTTCGCCCAGGAAGGTGTGGAACACCGTGCCGCCGGTGTAGAGCGGCTGCAACTTGGTCTGGTGCTCCAGGGCGGCGATGACGTCCTCGCAGTGGCCCACGGGCAGGTTGGTGGAGTTGGTGTAGTACGGCGTGCCGTTGCCCGAAGCGTTGATGTCGGCGTACAACCCTTTGTCGATCTTGGCCAGGCGGTAGCTGGTGCCCTCGGCAGGCGTGGCTTCCAGGTTGTAGAGGGTGCCGGTCTCCTCCTGGAAGCGGGCGGTGAGGTCGCGCAGATGGTTGAGCACGCGGGTCATCAGGCGCACGCCCTGGTCGGTCTCGATGCCCTTGCCCAGCAGGTTCAGGCAGGCCTCGTGGCCCCCCACCAGGCCGATGGTGGAGAAGTGCCCCCGGAAGCCGTTCTTCAGGTAGCGGGCGGACCAGGGGAACATGCCCCGGTCCAGGTATTCCTGGATCATCTTGCGCTTGAACTCGAGGGCAGTCTTGGCCATCTCGGAGTATTCGGTCAGCAGGTCCATGAAATCCTCTTCGCTCTGGGAGAGGTAGGCCAGCTTGGGCAGGTTCAGGGTAATAACGCCGATGGAGCCGGTGAGGTCGCCCGCGCCGAACAGGCCGCCGACTTTATTGCGCAGCTCGCGCAGGTCCATCTGCAAGCGGCAGCACATGGAGCGCACGTCTTCGGGGGAGAGGTCGGAGTTGATGAAATTCTGGAAATAGGGCGCGCCGTACTTGGCGGTCAGCTCCAGGAGCTTCTCGCCGATGGGGGTGTCCCAGGGAAAATCCTCGGTGACGTTGTAGGTGGGGATGGGAAAAGAAAAGATCTGCCCGTTGAAGTCGCCCCCGCCCATGACCTCCAGAAAGGCCATATTGAACATGTCCATCTCGGCCTGGAACTCGCCGTAGCCCGCGTCGATGAGCTTGCCGCCCACGATGGCGGCTTCCTTGGCCAGATGCTTGGGGCAGGCCAAATCGAAGCTCAGGTTGGTGAAGGGAGTCTGGCCGCCCCAGCGGGAGGTGGTGTTGACGTTGAACACGAACTTCTGCACCGCCTGGAGCACCTGTTTGTAGTCCAGGCCGTCGTGGCGGATGAAGGGGGCCAGATAGGTGTCCACGTTGTTGAAGGCCTGTGCTCCGGCCCACTCGTTTTGCAGGGTGCCCAGGAAGTTGACCATCTGGCCGAGGGCGGAGTCGAAGTGCCGGGCAGGTCCGGCGGCGCTGCGGCCCTCCAGGTTGAAGCCTTCCAGCAGCAGGTCGCGCAGGCTCCAGCCCGCGCAGTAGCCTGCCAGGCCAAACGAGAGGTCGTGGATGTGGAAATAGCCGTGGTCATGGGCCTGGCGCACTTCCTCGGGATATTTCTCCAGCACGTAGCGGGCCTGCACGGTGCCGGAGAGGTGCAGCATCAGCCCCTGGAAGGAGTGGCTCATGTTGGCGTTTTCAGCCACGCGCCAGTCGGCCTTGGAGAGGTAGTTGTCGATGGTTTCTTTGATATCGAGGTAGGCGGCCTTCTGCTCGCGCAGGACGCGGCGCTTTTCGCGATAGATGACGTAGCGCCGGGCCACCTCGAACAGGCGCGACTCCATGAGCACGCGCTCCACCATGTCCTGCACCAGCTCCTGCTCGGGCACGTCCACGCCGGTGAGCTTCTCCTCCACCTTGCGGGCCATGCGCCGGGCCAGCAGGGGGTCCTGGATGCCGCTGGCCTTGAGGGCCTTGAGGATGGCCATGGCGATGCGTTCGGCCGACCAGGTCTCCAGGCATCCGTCGCGTTTCTTAATCTGCAGGGGCATGGGCGCTCTCCTTGGGGTGTATGAAAGGCTGTTGGCGAAGGGCCGCTCCGACGGGCAGGTATGCCCCGGCGCGGGCCACATCGTCCGGGGTAAGCCCCGGAACCAGAGTAATACGAAACTGAAACGCGGCGGGATTGCCGCTTGCTAACTGAAATATCGTTGTGAGACTGGCCTGCGCCTCTTCCGGCGACAGTGCGCCTCCGGTGAGCTGCGGGTATTTGTCCCAGGGGCCTTTGACGTCCACGGCGAAAACCGTTTCGGGAAACTGCGCCAACAGTTGGGCCACCACGTGGGGCCGCGTGCCGTTGGTATCCACCTTCACCGGCAGGCCGAGCCCGGAAAGAGCCGCCACCAGGGCGGGCAAGGCCGGATCCAGGGTGGGCTCGCCGCCGCAGACCACCACGCCGTCCAGCCAATCCTTGCGCTGCGTCAGAGTGGCCAGCACGGAGCCATTGTCCAGTGCCGGATGCTTCTCCGGCGTCCAGGCCAGGGAACCGTTGTGGCAGCCGGGGCAGCGCAGGTTGCAGCCGCCCAGATACACCACGCTGGCGCTTTTGCCCGGCCAGTCGCACAGCGACAGCGGCGTGACCGCCCGGATGGCCGGAAGGGCGCAGGCACTGCCGACGCGCACAGAGGGGGCGGAACCGGGCATAATCCTTCCAGAGTTACAGCTTCCCTAGCAGAGGGGACAGCCTTATGAGAAGTGGAAAAACATCTTCTATTCCGAGCGTTTGCCAGTTCGACGCCCGGAATGGCCCGTCAGCGTTGATGTTTTGCAAATATGAAAAACACCGCCTGCGGAAAAAAGCCGTGAAACACGAAGATAAAGAGGAGAAAACGCCTGGGAGAAGCACCACAAGGCGTGGCGCCTCCGGCAAGAGGCGGGGCCGCTACCCGTTGACGCGAGGTCCGGCCGTTCTCCCCAAGACGTCTTCTGACTTCCAGAGACCCATCGGCGCAATCGCCTGGGCCGCATGGCAGAGGCCTTCCCGGGGTGAACCCGGTGGCCGGGGGCTTTGGCCCACTCGCCGAACGGGGGTGAACCCGGCGGCGGTTCCGCATGCATATCCGGTTACAGCAGCGCGCCTGTGACGGATTCACACCGTCTTCCGTTTCCTGGGGCGTTGGTGAGCAAAAATTACGGCGAAGACGCCAGCGTGTCAAGCGCTGTTTTACAACAGCTCCGCATTATTAGGTTTATTTCTTAGCAAGCAGTTAGAGGCGCATCTCCCGCACCCTTTCCAGTTCCTCGCAGAATTCCGGGGCGGAGAGAACGTTGAGCAGGCTGTTGCGCTCTACCATGGAGTGCAGGGAATAGTGGAGCGGCACAAGATAGTTGGATTGGCGCGGCTCCATGGAATAAAACTTGGCAAGCTGGTTGGCCACGTGAAGCACGAACAGCTGCTCCAGTTCAGGCCGTTCCAGGTCCGCCTGCCGGAGGTCCTTGATTTCCAGCCGGTGGTGCATGGCGATAAGTCGCCCAATGGCCGGATTGAGGCCCCAGGTCGTGGCGGCCTCCAGCCCGAGTTGGGCGTGATCCACCGTCCACAGGCGCAGATTCTCGTTCAAACCCTGGCCGCAATAGGGCAACAGGCAGCTCTTGCTGCTGAGTTCGACCTTCTTCGACCGGATGACGATGAACTTGCCGATGTCGTGCAGCAGCCCCGCCGTAAAGGCCAGAGAGCGGTCCATGCCGGGAAACAGTGCGGAAATGGAGCCTGCGATGGCTCCGGTGAGTATGGAGTGCTGCCAGAGGGCGTCAAACAGGCTGGAATCCAGGCTGGCCACCCCTTTGAACTCCCGGACCAGGCATTCCCGGTGGATGATCTCGCGCAACTCGCCGTAGCCGATGATCTCAATGGCTTTTTTCAACGATCGCGCTCCGCCGGAGGAGCCATACCGGGCGGTATTGGCCCGCGTGAGCACGGCAACGGAAAGCATCGGGTCCAGGGTGACGGCGTTCACCACTGCCCCAAGCTCACCCTTCTTGTTGTCGATAAGCGCTATGATGTCGCTGCCATGCTTGATGTGAGCGCATTCTTCCACAGCCGCGCGCATACTCATGCCGATATCCGTGCGCTGATACAGCGGGAGCAGGGCCGGACGGAGCACGGCCAGGGAAAACACCGTATCCAGCGCCCCCTCAAGACCGTTATCCTCCAGTTCGAGGGTCACAAACGGAATCTTCATGCGCATGACCGGTGCCTGCCCGGTCAGAAGGTCTGCGACGCCCTGGGGCACGTCGAACAATTTGGCTTCAGCCTCACGTTTGCGCCGGACTCTGGCCAGGATGAATACCATCGTGGTCCAACACACCGCCACGAACACGCCAGAAACCATGAGGATCAGCAGAATATTCTCGGAATCGTCCATATAGTCACGCTTCCAGGGCTCGGATGGTGCGCGGCGTCCATGACGGCCTGCCGCAAAGCTTTTGCAACACGTTTACGTTTTTTTGGCGCGCCAAGGCTTTTCTGCACCGGCCCGCAGCCGACGGATGTTTTCCCTGTGCTTCCAGATAATGAGCGCCGCCACCACAGCCCCAACCGGGACCAGGCCCGCATGTCCGGTGAAAAGCAGCGTGAATGGCAGGTTGGCCGCCAGAAGCAGCGATCCCACCGAAACATAGCCGGACAACGCAATGGCCGCCGCACAGGACAGACCGGAAATGACCATGGCCAACGGAGCCATAGCAAGAAACGCGCCGATGGTAGTGGCCACGCCCTTGCCGCCCTTATAGTAGAGAAATACCGGAAACAGATGCCCACACACCGCAGCCAGCCCCACCAGCCCCACAAACCATGGAGAGGGACAGATGGCACCGGCCACCAGCACCGGCACCGCGCCTTTCAAGGCGTCGCACGCCAGGGTGAGCACGCCAAGCTTCGTGCCGCACAGCCTGGCCACGTTGGTGGCCCCGATGTTGCGGCTGCCCGCGTTGCGCGGATCTATGCCGCAAGACGCCTGGGCGATGAACAACCCAAAAGGGAACGACCCGGCCAGATAGGCCAGAAGAAGAACGCCGATTGTAACCATTGCCTGCTCCTCGCTCTGGTAAGTTGCCAAGCCGCCTGAGGAGAAGAAGCCTCCGGCGGCCGGGGGGCCAACGGCCCCCCGGACCCCCCACTTAGCTTCGCGCCGTCCACCCCCTACTGCGGGGGTCCGGGGGGGCGCTGCCCCCC
>JBBRUD010000068.1:0-23905 GCA_038248065.1 Desulfovibrionales bacterium
CGGGCCGTCTGTCGGCTCAAAGGCAACAAATGCGGCGTTTGAGGTCGCCTCGGAAGACTTGACCGCTTATTTTGGGGTTGGGATTGAGTGTTTGCGGTGAATCAGTCACTTACACGCGAAATGTCTGAAGGACAGGCTCTAGAGTGAGCGGTTTTGAAAAAAACAGGTTTTCAAAACCAAAGTATACTGTTTTAGGATTTTGCGATGAAAGGCGCACGCAATACCGTGTGCGAAGGCGACGCGGGTGTATTGCGTGTGGCGGCAGAATGGGCTTTTTCCAGTACCAAACGCAATTCTTCCAAGTTGATGGGTTTGGAAATGTACTCGTCCATCCCTGCGGCTAAGAAGCGTTCCCGGTCGCCTTGCAATGCGAAGGCCGTCAGGGCGACTATAAAAATATGGGGATCGCCGGCCTGCCCGGAGCGGATGAGTTCCGTGGTCTGCATCCCGTCCATCACCGGCATGAGCGCGTCCATGAGCACCAGGTCGAACTGTTCGGTGCGCAATTTTTCCAAGGCCTTTTGACCGTCTTCGACCGTCTCGACCTGATGTCCCCAGCTTTTGAGGACATTGCTTGCGAACATGCTGCTTATCCTGTCGTCTTCGGCCAGGAGTATGTTGAGGGGCGTCGCTTGCGTCCGCGCTTGGGATGGAACCTGACGAGGGGCTTCGGCTCTGCTTTCAACCGCATTGAACGCGACAGTAAAAGAAAATGTGCTGCCCTCGCCGAGTTGGCTCTCCACCTGGATCGTACCGCCCATCATCTCCGCAAGCGCTTTAGAGATAGCCAGACCGAGGCCGGTGCCGCCGTGTTTGAGGTGGGCGGGCGTATGGACTTGTTCAAAGTTTTCAAAAATGGAGCGGAGGTTTTTTTGGGGGATGCCTATGCCCTCGTCCTTAACAATGAAGAGCAGTTTTGCCTTATTTGAATCTTCCGGTTCCAGGGAGCGCACGGTGACCACGACACTGCCTCGGCTGGTGAATTTTACGGCATTTCCGGCCACATTGGTCAAGAGTTGCCGGAGCCGCCCGGAGTCGCCCAGACAGTCGTTGGGCACATCGGGTTCAATGGAATACTGAAACGTAATCCCTTTTTGCCGCGCGGCTATTTCCAACGGTTTGAGCGCGGAAGCAACAACGTTGTCCAGTTGGAAGGGGTGCATGTCGAGGGTGACCTTCCCCGCCTCTATTCTCGAAATGTCCAGGATGTCGTTGATAATGTCGAGCAGGGAATGGCCTGCCTGCTGGACCAATTGGAGAAATTCCCTGACATCCTCCGGCAGCTCGCGCTTCAAGGCCAGCGTGGTCATGCCCAAGATGCCATTCATGGGTGTACGTATTTCGTGGCTCATGTTGGCAAGGAAGGCGCTTTTCGCTCTGTTGGCGGTTTCTGCGATCTCCTTGGCCGACTGCAATGCTATCGTTTGCTCGGATACCCGTTGTTCCAGATGATCATTCAAGCGTTTTAAGTCTTCTTCGGCTTTCCTACGCTTGGTAATATCATTAAACAGCACTGCCACGTGCCCTGGGTTGGGACAAAAAGCCGATATTCTGAAATGGAGGTCCAGCGGGTCAAAATAGGTTTCGAAATAGGCCGGTTCACCCGTTTCAAGCACGCTGGCGAAAATTTGCAGAAACGGCGGTTGCTCCATGCGATAGAGTGCCGAAGCCAGTGAACCCACGGCCTGGTCGCGGGGGATGCCCAGTATTTTTTCGTACTTGGGGTTTACTTCAAGTATCCGGTAATCCACAGGCTGACCGGCCTGGTCATAGATTAAGTCGTGTACACACAAGCCTTCATTCATGGATTCGTACAAAGCCCGCAAGCGTATTTCATTTTGGAGCAACGCCTGCGCAGCTTCTTTTCTTTCGAGGGCCACCCGCAATGCGTCAATACCAAAGGCTAAGGTGCTGGCCAATTCTACCAGAAGATCAAACTCGTCGCCTTCGAATGCGTCCGGTTCGCAGGCATAGAGCGTGAGTATGGCAAAAAGCTTGTCCTTTGCCTTTAAGGGAAGGGCGAGGGAAGAAGCATAGCCGCGCCGGGCAGCTTCCTCCCGCCAGGGAAGCAAACGGGGGTCTGTGAGCATGTTGCGGCATGCGACGGGCTCGCCGGTGCGCGCCGCAACTCCGGTTGGGCCGCGCCCCCTGTCGTTGTCGGCCCAGGAGATAGGGGCTTTTTCAAGGTATCCCTGCGCGAAACCGGCTTGGGCAATGGGCTGCACGGTTTTTCCGGGATCATCGGCAAGGGTGCCTATCCAGGCCATCCGATACCCCACTGTATCGACCATCGTGGAGCATACCCTGCGCAGAAGCTCCAGTTCCTCCGAAGCCTCCACAATCATGCGGGAGCAGGCGCAGTAGGCTCGGACAGCCCTGTTGGAGCGCCATAACAGCGTTTCCAGCCGTTGCTTTTCGGCGAGTACCACCGCAACCGGTTCGGGGCAGGCCGTTATTTCGGGGTTTCCTTGCGAATCAACAAGGCGGTGGTGCAAGCGAGCCTTGCGCAAACGCAGGGATGCGCGGGTGATGCTTTTTGTGTTCATGCCGCCTTCTTACACGTACCCAAAGGGGTTGACCGATTATGCCGGGTTAAAAAGATTGGCAATTTATCCAGTTGAAGTCAATGCGCCTGCCCCGTCCACACGCCGAGCTCCTGCCCGGCATGCACAGGTGGGGGATGCCCTCCAGCAGTGAGGGGCGATAAATCTTCAACGATATGTAACTTTTTTACACCGCGAAGGCTCACAAAGGGAGAATCCCATTCCCGCCGGCCTCGTCCTTCCATCGGGTGACGCCTGGAACACTCCGCGACATGGTGGTCCGGTGCGGCTCCAGCCTGAAAGGACGGGTGGGGACAGGACACGATAGCCCTCCCCCTGCGTGTATTGCGGCCAGGGGGAGGGAAACCTCTTTCCTCAATGAGCCTAATCGATGCCGGACGCCACGCCACACTTGAGCGACCCACAGGTCATCCGCCGGGTGCTGGAAGGAGAAACCGCAGCCTTCGCCGTTCTGGTGGAGCGCTACTCCCCCATGGTGTTCGCGATTCTGGCCCGCCACCTGCCCCTTTGCGAGCAGGAGGAACTGGCTCAGGAGAGTTTCGTTCAGGCCTTTGAGCAACTCCCAAACCTTGGCGACCCTGAAGCCTTCTCAGCCTGGCTTACGGGCCTGACCCTCAGGCGCATGGCCAGGTATCGCCGCAAAGCCGCCACCCGCCGGGAAATCAGCCTTGAAGGCTGCGAGGCAGCCGGAGAGGAACAGCGTTCCTGGCTGCACGGCTGCTTGGTCGAGCAGTCCCGCCAGGTCCAGGAGGATGCGGTGCGCACGCTTGAGAACCAATCCCTGGTGGCCCGGCTCATGGTCCACCTGAAACCCGAAGACCGTGCTGCCCTGGGGCTGTTCTACGCCATGGACCACAAGCTTGCCGAAATCGGAGTGATGCTGGGCTGGTCCGAGGTAAAGGTGAAGGTGCGGCTGCACCGGGCCAAAAAGAGCATGGCCCGCATGATGCGCACCCTGCCGCTGGAGGAAAGCGCGGGATTCTGAGGGCCGGAGGGAGGGGACGCGCGTCCGGTTTCCCCGGTTCATGGTTTCAAAGTCGCGCCATTTGTGCGGCGTCCAATTCAACAGAGCGCCCCGAGGCTTCGTAGCCGTCTCGGGGCGCTCTGTTGTGTTTTCCGCGGCAAAATTTCCGCTTCCTGTGCCAGGCGCGGCCTGGAAGCGGCAAGGAACCGGCGGATGGACATCCTTGTCCGTGACAGGGATTCGGACGGGAAAATGTCCGAAATTTATTGCCGGTTCAAAATGCCGCGTCCACGGTCTGCGCTGGTCATGAATTCCCTGAAAGGGATTCCTTGCTGAGGCTTTGCAGCAGCGTGCTGATGTTCTGCCTGGTCGCTGTCGTGGCATAGGACGCCGAATTCGAAGCCCAACTTGCGGTGGAGGAGATGCTCGTCGCGGCGTTGGACAGCGCGCTGGCGATATCCTTGCTAATGATGGAGTTTATCTGGCTCATGAGGTCCTGAGCCGACGTGGTTGAGGAATCCTCCGATTCCTGGTTCGACGACTGGTGTTTCTTATGCCCTTGGTGTTCCTTGGGCTTGAGGCTTTCCATACTTCCTGTCTGCGCCGCCTGGGCGAACTGCTGGGACAGCCCAGTGAGCATGGAGGCTTCCTGCGAGTTTCCGTCGCTTTGGGCCTTGGTGGCCAGGTCGTCGGAAATCTTCTGGGTGAGTTCCTTGAATTTCGCCGGGTCGGTGCTGGCCAGCTTCATAAGTTCTTCCATCAGCTTCCTGGGGTCGAGGCTTGCGAACGCGCTGGAACTCAGGCTTGCGTTGGAGCTTATGCTTGCGTTGGAGCTTATGCTCGCGTTGGAACTCAGGCTCGCAAGATCCTTAGCGATTACGCTGGTGGCCGCGCCCATGGGATCACTCTGGCCGCCTGACCGAGGCGGGGAGCCTGCCGCCTGAGTCCCGGAACTCTGGAAGTCACGCTGCGGCGGTTTAAGGCTCTCCATGCTGCCGGTCTTGGCCGCCTCGGCGAACTTGGCGGAAAGGTCCGTAAGCATGCTATTCTGCTGGATGGTAGTGCTGCTGTTGGCCTGTTCGGCCAGATCGTCGGAAATCTGCTGAGCGGTCTCCTTGAACTTCGTGGTATCCGTGCTTTGAAGTTGGGAGAGTTGCGCCATCATTTGCCCCATGGGCGAAAACGAGGCCTGGTCCTTGGTGGACTGGATGGAGCTGGTTTTGGTCGCTGACGACGATGTGGAATCTTGCGTTCCGTCGATCCCCTGTATGCCGTAAAGGCTGTACAGTTGATCGTAGCTGGAGATGCCGCTGATGGACATGGCCTGGCCTCCATGTGTGAGGTTTGCGGATGCGCCTGGGGAAAGGATTGCCCATTCCTCGGCCCGCTCCGGTGGTGGCCGGAGGAAAGCAAGGCCAGTGCCCGCGTTGAATAGTTTGATACTCAATGATTTCAGTAGTTTAGTGGCAATTCAAAATAAATATGTTGTGGATATTCTTCGTGCTCGCCTGTAACCATTTGCATTCATGCTTGTATTGCCGCGTGTTGCAACGGGTAAAACAGATGGGAAATTTTTGCCTGACAGAGAGTATGCCGTTTTAGTGCAAGAAATTAAATTTCTATTGTAACCTTTTTAAGTATTGCTGATAACAAAGCACAGGCAAGCATTCGTAGTTGTGTGCATGAAAAGTTACAGACAAATTGTGCCAATATTATGGGTAAAGAAGATGAGGTCGCGGGCCGATACGCTTGTAAACAGTCAGACAAGGAGCGCGATTATGTCCGTTGCCACATCATCGGTTACCTCAAACAATCAGCTTTCGGGGCTCAGCCTGATTCAGGGGTCAGGACAGACTCAGTCCGTATCGGCCAGTAGCGTTACCCAGGCGCTGCAAGGCCCGGATGAGTCTAAAATGTCCGAAGCGGGCAAGAACATGAGTCAATTGCAACAACTGGCCAGCAGCGATCCTGAGAAGTTCAAGGCTGTAACCCAGAAGATTTCAGACAACCTGTCCAAACAGGCTGGAAGCGGCGGAGATTCCAACCAGAGCGCCATGCTGACGGATCTTTCCCAGAAGTTCGCCCAGGCGGCGCAGAGCGGCTCCATGGACAGCCTTTCCTTCCAGAAACCCGGCCAGGGCTCCGGCCAAGGTTCAGGGATGACCATGGGCAACAGCACGGCTGCGGCGGCTGGGGCAATGAAGTTTAACAGCGCCCAGCAGAACCCCATGGAGGCCGTCAGCAACGCCGTGTCCAGTGCCCTGAGCGACACCCTGGCAGCCTGATTCGCCAGCCCCGCATCACCGTTCGCATCTGAAAAGGGGCAGGCCCGCATGACAACAAATCACAGGCCAGGGGACATTGCCTGAAAGGCGATGCCCTCTGGCCGTCGGGGATACCTCCGCTTGTTGCTGCGCCCGCTGGGAGTTCCGGCGGTCCTTTACTGAACGGGCTATTTGATCCCCAGCCTGCGTTTCTGGTCCGCCGTCAGTTCTCCTTGAAGTGACTGGAGCCTGCCCCGCGCTTGGGCGCGTACGTCTTCGGACAGGCCGGGCGAACGTGCGGCCAAGTTCAGCCAGTAGTACGCCCACAGCGGGTCTTTGGGCATTCCCAAGCCATCCATGAACAACACTCCCAATTGATATTGCGCCTGAGGCTCTCCGGCCGTGGCGGCTTGCAGGAAAAGCACTGCCGCCTTGGTGGCGTCACGGGGCACGGTGTCGCCCGTCAGGTGCCGGTATCCCAGAAGGAAGGCCTCGCCGGGCGTGAGGCTGCTAAAGGGGGGCGGGGCGACGGCGCTCTCTATAACCTTGGGCGAGTCCGGCGTGGGGGTCACAGCCGGGCCTGACGCAGGAAGGACAGCCGACGTCGGGGACGCAGCGGCAGCTTTGGGCGCTGGAGCGGATGGCGTCGGAGCCCGGCTTTGGGCCTGGGCTGTCCCTGTGAGGGGGGCCTGTACCAGCAGCGGCGCGGCGGCCAGGGAAAGACAGAGCAGAAGGGCGGGTACAGTCATGGCGCGTCCTTAATGGGAGGGCAACAGCCGGTCCAGATCGGGCAGCAGGCGCGGAGAGAGGAAAACCTCGACCCCGGCAGGCAGGGTTATGGGGAAGGGATTCTCCACTGTGGTCAGGGGCACTGCGCCGGGGGCGTCGCACCAGGCGTCCAGGCGCATGGGGGTGTCCGGCCCGGCCCAGATTCTGGCCTTGTCGCCCGAGAGCGACAGACGCAGGTACACCCGCCTGGAAGGCTGTTTGAGGTCCACAGTGAAGATGCGGCGGTGTTTGCCTTCCCAGAGTTCGCTGTCCTTGACCATGAAGGAGTCCAGTGTGTGGTAGGCGTTGCCATCGCCGGACCATGCCAGCGTCACCCCGTTGGATTGCCCTGGTTCGCCGTAGGCCTCGGGGCAGTACTGCACGCGCAGTTTTTGGATGGGCAGCCCGCACTCCAGGGCGTAGACAAGCTGGCAACTGTTTTCACCCTGGCAGGTAAGGCACTCCCCGGCTGGAGCTTTGACCACCCCGAAGTTGAGGAAGGGCTGTCCCGGCCCTTGGGCATAGTCCGGCAGCAGCCGCAGATGCCCGGCTGCCCCGGATGAAAGGGCCAGCCGCGCGCCGGGCGGAAGGGTAAGCGCAGGAAGCCTTGCACCGTCGAAGTCCAGGGTGAAAGGCCCTCCCACCCCGTTGAGCACCAGGGATTCCACCGGGGTTTTGCCGCCTCCGGCGAAAAGTGCTTGGGAGGAGTGGCCGGATTTTGACAGCGCCGGGCTGGCCAGGGCCGGGTCGTACAGGACCACGCCAGGCTCGCCCTTGGCCGCTCCCAATACTTCCACGGGTTCAAGGCCGGGATACTCAGCCAGAAAAGCGGGCAGCAACGCAGCCGGTTGCGCACCGGGCACGTCCCCCAGTCCGTCAAGCGAGAAGGCGTACAGGGCCTTGTCGCCGATACGTTTCACCCCAGGCCGCCACTGGGCCAGCTCCGTGCGCGTGCGCAGATGGGCCAGCAGTGTGGCGGCCATGCTGGCGGATGCATCCGTTGCCGCAGGGTTTGCTGCAAGATCTGCCGTGTTTGCGTTGGGCGAACTCCCGGTGTTCTCCAGCCGGAAGAAGACCGGCTCCAGGCTGCCGTGGATGGCTCCGGGGCTCAGGGCGAAGGCTAGGTCCAGTAGCTGTCCGGCAGGCCTGGGGAGGGCCAGGTTGAGGGACAACTCTTCCTTCCAGCTGTCGCCGTCGCGGAAATCGGCCTGGGTCAGGGTGGCTACGGGAGTCATGGCCCCGGAGCCGACCCCGGCCAGTATGGTCACCGAGGCGTCCGGGGGCGGCGTGGCCCGGCTCTTGGTCAGCCGGAACCGGCAGGCCAGCTTCAGGCTGCCGCCAAAACCGCCTGGCGGGGCGTTGAAGCGCCACAGCGCCGTACCGGGGCGGCTGGGGTCATACAGGCTCAGGGTCTTCTGAAACAGGTCCGGCCCGGCGTTGTCCCAGGATGAGGCCTCGCGGTACATGGTCAGGGTGGAAAAATCCTCTTGATAGGCGGATGCCAGGGGCATGGGGCTCACATTTACCATGCCCCCGGCGCGCATGCGCAGTGCGCCCACTGTGCGGAATTGTCCGGCATTCTCCGGCTGCCAATCGGCTCCGGCCAGCAGATAATAGCGGCGGTAGCCTAGATCCGCGCTGGTTTGAAAATCGCCGAAAACTCCAGGAAGATACCATTGGGCGAAAATTTTCTGGTGGCGGTTGCGCACAAAGGCCAGAGCTTCGATGTTGGCTTTGTCCTCGGCAAGCTGGAGCAGGTCGTAGGAGATCGGGCGCTGCTCCCGGCGGTAATATTCCGGCAGCGTTGCCAGGCCGGGCCAGCACAAGGCCAGGGCGGCCAGCAGAGCCAGAACGGCCCTGGCCCGGTCTGGCAGGCCAAGGGAGAGGGCGCGCGTCAGGGTGTCGAGTCCGGCTCCGGCCAGGAGGGCCAGGCCGGGGACGAAATTGATGAGGTAGCGGGGATTGACGGCGATACCTGTCTTGAGGACCAGCGCGGCCACCAGGGGCAGTCCCATCCACAGGCACAGCAGCAAGGCGCCGGTCCGGTTGCGGGAAAACGCCCTGGCCAGTCCCAAAAGGGCCACAGCCACGTAGAGACCTGTGAAAGTGAAGCCGCCCTGGTAGCCGTAGGCCGTGAATTCCTTGAGACTGCGGCCCAGCACGTCCCAGTTAAGGCCCATGCCGCCCGTTGGGCTGTAGATGAGTTCCATGTGGAACAAATGGCCTGGCAGCCAGGGCACGTAGGCTAGGGCTGCGCAAGCGAGGCTGACGGCGCAGGGAACCAGCCGCCTGGGCGCAAGCCTGCCGCTTGCCAGCAGCAGGAGCAGGTAGCCGCCCTGGGCTGCCAGGCTGGCCGAACCCAGGTAGGAACTGTAGAGCATGGCCGCCGCTGCCAGGACGTAGGCCGCCCAGTCGCGGAAGCGGTTGTTCTCCAGCGCCCGCAGCAGCAGCCACAGGGAACAAAGGGCCAGGCTGAGGTACAGAGCGTAGGGCCGGGCCTCGCGGCTGTAGTGGATATGGAACAGCGAAAATCCCAGCAGCGCGCTGGAGTAGAGGCCGCTGCGTCCGCCCAGCAGCCTGTTGCCCAGGGGATAGAGGATAAGAACCCCGGCCAGGCCGAAAAGTACGCTGGGAAGTTTCACCCAGGCGTCGCTTGTCCCGCCAAAGGCCAGAACCATATGAATGACGGTGTGCAGCAGCGGAGGCGAGGAATCGAGGGAGACATCGGAAGGGCCTTGATAGCTCAGGCTGCGCCAAAGGTCCGTCAGGGCCATCTTGGCCCTGCCCAAGGTGACGAACTCGTCCCACCACAGGGGAGCGCTGTCGAGCCATGCCAGGCGTATGCAGGCGGCCGCCAGGAGCACCAGGACCAGCAGCACGATTCTTGCTTCAAATTTTTGTGAAGTATGGGTTTGAATTGTCCGCATGGGCCATGCTAGCGTGTTTTTCCAAAAAAAACACCTGGACAGAGGCCGCTGGAATGCGTAGCGAATTTTCTTTACGACAATTCCGCAGGAGGACCCCCATGGCCCATAAGAAACACGAGCGCATGAAAGAACTGGACCGCCGCCGCAAACGCCGCATGGAACGCCTGAAAGAGCGCGTCCGTGAAGCCAAGGCCGCTGCCAAGAAGTCCTGAAAATTTGACAAAGTGTGAGGCGCTGCTTAGATTAAGCCGTCGTACACGAAACATCGAATACTCTCGCGGTATCCTTGCCGCTCCCGCTGATGGATTTTTCATCTCGCGAGTTGCTTTCACGCTTGTAGAGAGTTTTTAAGGAGGGAGTCATGCCCATCTACGAATACCGCTGCCAGGATTGTCAGCAGACCTTCGAGGAGTGGCAGAAAGACTTCGTCGACCGTCAGGTTCCTTGTCCGGTCTGTGGTGCCAAGTCGGAGCGGATCATGTCCAGCACCTCCTTTGTTCTCAAAGGCGGCGGCTGGTATTCGGATCTCTACTCCAAGCCAGCAGCCAAGGCCGGAGCCGACGTAGCGCCGGCACCAGCAGCCCCGAAGACCGAGTCCACCACGCCATGCGCCGCCTGCACCGGCGGTACGTGCGCCAACTGACACCCCGGTAAGGCAGCTTCGGCTGCCTTGCTTGCTTTAAGCCCGGCCTTCGGCCGAAACCCCACGTGCGTATACACACATGATCGACCGTTACACCCGGCCTGAAATGGGCCAACTCTGGAGCCTGGAAAATAAATTCCGGGTCTGGTTGGAAGTTGAGCTGGCCGTCTGCGAAGCTTGGCACGCTCTGGGGCGTATTCCCGCCGAAGACATGGCCGTCATCCGCCAAAAAGCCGACATCGACGTGGCGCGCATCCTCGAACACGAAGAGCGCACCCGCCACGACGTCATCGCCTTTTTGACCGACGTGGAAGAAAAGGTAGGTCCCTCGGCCCGCTTCATCCACCTGGGATGCACCAGTTCCGACATCGTGGATACCGCCAACGGCGTGCTGCTCAGCCGGGCCGGGGCGCGCATCCTGGAGGGCCTGGACAAGCTCCTGGCCGTGCTCAAGGATATGGCTCACGCCCACAAGGGCAGGCTGTGCATGGGCCGCACCCATGGCATCCACGCCGAACCCACCAGCTTCGGGCTCAAACTCACGGGTTTTTACGCCGAGTTTGATCGCCACCGCGCCCGCATGATCCGGGCCGTGGAAAATATCGCTGTGGGCAAGATTTCCGGGGCTGTTGGCACCTACGCCTATGTGCCGCCCGAAATCGAGGCCAAGGCCTGCGCCATTCTGGGACTGACCCCCGATCCTTTCTCCACCCAGATCGTGCAGCGCGACCGCTACGCTGAATATTTCACCTGCCTGGCCCTGTTGGGCGGCGGCGTCGAGCGCCTGTGCGTGGAACTGCGCCATCTGCAACGCACCGAGGTGCTGGAAGTGGAAGAGGGCTTCGGCAAGGGGCAGAAAGGCTCCTCGGCCATGCCCCACAAGAAGAACCCCATCAGCGCCGAGAATCTGGCCGGCCTTTCCAGGCTGCTGCGCGGCAATGCTCTGGCCTCCATGGAAAACATGGCCCTGTGGCACGAGCGTGATATCTCACATTCCTCGGTGGAACGGGTCATCATGGGCGACTCCACCATTCTGGCCGACTACATGCTCCACCGCCTGGCCGGACTGCTTTCCAACCTGCAGGTGCTTCCTGAAAACATGGAACGCAACCTGTGGTCGTCCTTCGGGCTGTTCTTTTCACAGGCGGTGCTTTTGGCCCTGATTGAATCGGGCATGGACCGCCAGGTGGCTTACGAACAGGTGCAGAAGACCGCCATGCGCTGTTGGACCGAAAAAAAGAACTTTGCCGATGAAGTGCGTCGTGATACGGCCATTTCAAAGGCGCTGGGCACGCAAAAGCTGGACCAGCTCTTTGATCCGGCCAACTTCTTGCGGCAGGAAACATTCATCTTCAACAGGGTGTTCGGGGCGTGAAGAACAAATTGGCCAAGCTTCTTGTGGAGAAGTCCTACCGCGAGGGAGACTTCACGCTGACCTCGGGGCGAAAGAGCGAGTACTATTTCGATTGCAAGCCCACTGCGCTGCATCCTGAAGGTGCCTTTCTGCTGGGCAACATCTTCTGCGATATGCTTGATGGCGTCGCGGTCGCAGGTGTCGGCGGTATGACTCTGGGTGCCGATCCGCTGGTCAGCGCCGTCACCGTGGTCTCCTATATCCGCAAGCGTCCTCTGCCCGGCTTCATCGTGCGCAAGCAGTCCAAGGGGCACGGCACGAATCAATTTCTGGAGGGGCTGGGCAATTTTCAGCCCGGTGACGCCGTGGCCATGCTTGAAGACGTGGTCACCACCGGCGGCACCCTCATCAAGGCCTGCCAGCGCGTGCGCGAGGCGGGTCTGGTCATCACAGCCGTGTTGGCCGTGCTCGACCGCCAGGAAGGTGGCAGGGAAAACCTGGCTCAGGCAGGCTTTGAACTGCAATCCATTTTCACTCGGGCCGACTTGGTTGCAGCCAAGGGGAAGTAACATTCCCGCCCACAGTCGACTCATGGAGGAGCCAGACCGTGGCTGCTAAGCGCCAGACTTCCCATCGCCTTTTCATACTGCTTTTTGCTTGCCTCGCCTGCATCCTGCCGGTCGCGTCCGCCGTTGGCCAGGACGGCTGGGTAGCCGATCTGAAAGCCAATCCCTATGGTCCGCCGCGTTTTCTGGCTGTGGACAAATCCTCGCAGACCTTCTGGATGTTCGAGCAGAAAAGTCCTCTGCGCGTCGCCACCCAGTTGCCGTGCACCACTGGCAAGGAACCGGGCACCAAGTGGAAGGAAGGCGACCTGAAGACTCCCGAAGGCGTGTATTTCATTAAAGACCGGCTCACTGGGGGACTTGATTTCAACCTCTACGGCGATGTGGCCTTTACTCTCAATTATCCCAATCCCATCGACATCATCAATCGCCGCACCGGCCACGGCATCTGGATACACGGCCGGGGCCAGCCCATCACCCCCAACGAGAGCAAGGGCTGCGTGGTGCTCAACCAGCCTGACATCAAGGGCTTGGACACCCAGTTGACCAAGCGCATCCTGCCGGTGGTCATCGCCAACGAGGTGCATTGGTCCGCCGAGGCTCCCGTGGCCACCAAGGAAGCCGAGGAAGTGATCGCCAATACCTTGGAATGGGCCAAGGCCTGGTCCCGGAAATCCGACGAATTTTTTGCTTTTCACGACGCGGCCAAGTTCTCCGTTGCCCAGAATGAGCCCTTCAACGAGTTTTGCGACCACAAACGCCAACTCTTTGCCAAGATGCCCTGGATTCACGTGCTTCTGGACGACGTGCGCGCCGTGCAGGGGCCGGGATACTGGGTAACGTATTTCGGCCAGTTGTACCGCTCTCCCATCCTGTCCTCCGAGGGCATCAAGCGCCTCTACTGGCAGAAAAACGACCAGGGCCGCTTCGTCATTGTGGGCATGGAGTACGACGAGGTGCCTGTGGGCCTTGAGAGCAAGTATCTCGCCCGTGTGCGCGGCGACATCACCACCCTGGTGGAGGGTTGGCGTCAGGCCTGGGAAAAGGGTGCGCCGTCCGAGTACATCGCCTATTACGCCGACAACGCCACTCAGGGCGACCGCCGGGGCAAGACCACCATTCTTGAGCAGAAACAGCACCTTTGGGCCGGGGCCAAGGCTCCGAAGAAGGTGGCTTTCCGGGATATGAAGATCGGCTTGAGCCAGGACGGTGTACTTGTCGAATTCATTCAGGAATATGCCAGCAAGGACGGCGTGGCCGACAAAGGCAAAAAGAAACTGCTGCTGGCCCCTGTAGGCGACGGCTGGTCCATCCTCGGCGAGGACTGGAGCAAGATGTAAATGTCCAAAGGCAAAATAAGCCTCATCTGGTTTCGTGACGACGAACCGGCCAAGCGCATGCGCATGCACCCTGCATGGCTCAAGGCTTTGACGTATCTCGCCGTGCTGCTGGTGTTGCTGGCCGCTGGCGGTTCCTATGCCGGGTATGAATTCTGGCGGCGCGCCCAGGATCTGCGCCTGGAAAAACGCGACGTGGATAAACGCCTCTCCGAAACGCTGCTCAAGCTGGAGCGCCTGCAGAACCTGGATCAGCTGATTCACTCCTCCGACCCCAGCGAACTCAGCCAACTTCTGGCAGGCATGGGCCTGGAAATGCCAGTGGCCAAGAATGGCGCTCAGGCTCAGGCGCAGCCACAGCCCAAAAATGCCAAGGAAGCCAAGGAAGCTGCCAAAGAGGCTGCCAAGGAGGCGGCTAAACCTGCCCCGGCGGAGCGTGAAAAGGGCTCCTTTGATCTGGCCGATGTGATCGGCAAGGTGGATCTGGGCCAGGTGGGCGTGGAGGGCTTCCGGGCAAAAATTGAAGGCAAGACCGTCCAGTTCGGCTTTGATCTCAACAATCTGCTGCCCCAGTCGCCCCAGGCGGGCAATGGCCAGCTTTTCGTGGTCACGCGCGAAGGTTCCCTGTTTCCTCTGGAACCCGGCAAGGATGACCTCACCTTTCAGATTCAGCGGTACAAGCAAGTGAACGGGCAGGCTCAGCTGCCCGCCCAGGTCGATCGGGGCGGGATTTTTGGTCTCCGGCTGGTGCTTACCACCACCTCGGGCAAGACCATCTTCAGCGAGACGTACCCCTATGTCCAAACGCAATAGTCTGGTTTTTGGGCTAGCCGCAGGCATCGTATTCCTCCTGACCGCAACCGCACCAGGTCGAGCCGAGGTCCACACCTTTTTCGCAGGGACGCAATATGCCCTGGACGTGCATTTTCTGCGCGGCGAAAAGCCCGGCCCCACCATTTTCGTGCAGGGCGGCATCCAGGGTGACGAATCCGCTGGTTTCCTGACCGCCCAACTGCTCACCAGAGCCAAAGTGACCAAGGGCACCGTCATTGTTGTGCCCAGAGCCAATCCGCCTTCCATCAACGAGCAGGCCCGGGCCATCAATGTCGACCTCAACCGCCGCTTCGACAAAGATTACAACGAATTCTATGAAGACCGTCTTGCGCGGCTGATCCGCTTCCTGGTGGATCAAAGCCAGGCCCTGGTGCATCTGCATGAAGGGTCGGGCTTCTACAGCCTCAAGCCGGTCAACGCCCTGCGCGGTCCCAACCGCTACGGCCAGTCAATCATCATCGATACCACTGACCGCAAACGGGCTTCCCACCTTGAGCGCCCGGTCAGGCAGGTGCTGGCCAAGCTCAACGAAAACATTTCCCCGGCGCAGTTCAAGTTCGAGCTCTTCAACATGGATACCTTCAACGACCGCTCCCACTACCTGGAGCAGCGCAAATCCTTGACCTACTACGCGGTTTCCAATCTGGGCATCCCCGCTGTGGCCGTGGAAGTCAGCAAGAACATTCCAGACCTGGCCTGGAAAGTGAACCATCAGTTGAAAGCCACGGTGCTTTTTCTGCGCCAGTTCGGCGTGGAGTTGGAGGCACCGGATATGAAAGCCGCAGATGTGAAGGCCTATCCTTCCAAAGATATCGTCGTGCGGGTGAACGGGGCTGTGCTCGACAAAACCACCCCGAAGCTCACCGTGGCCCCTGGCGCGCCTCTGGACGTGCGGTGTGAGGGCTCTGGGGCTGAGGGGTTGTCGCCCGTGACCGCCGTGTTCGCCTCGGACAGGCCGGGTTTCAATCTTGCCAAAGCCCCTCGGATGCCGCTTGCGCCCTTCACCGGGCTGGACGTGCGGGCCGACGGCGTGGTGCTGGCCAAAACCACGGTTGAGTGGACCGGTCCCTGGCCCAAGAGCGAGACCGCATCCGTCCCTGCCCTGGTCTGCTGGCTGGGGGGCACGCTTCAAGTGGTGCCCGAAGGCGGCACCCTGACCGCAGTGCAGGGCGACCAGCTCATTTTGGAGGGCATCAAGGGCGGCAAGCCCGGCGAAGTGCTGAACCTAAAAGGCTACATCAGCAGAGTGGGCAAAAACGACGGTCAGGATGCGGGCAACGAGATCATCCTGGACCCCAAGAGTTTCCTGCCCAAGTTCTTTCTGGCCTCGCAAAATGCCGAGGAGCATCTGTGCGAAGTGGTCCGTGAAACACCCGGTGCGCCACGGTCCAGATTCTTCATCAGACTGCTCCCGCGCGAGGTGGCCACCCTGGTGCTCACCACCAGCCAAGGAGCGTCCGTCCAACTGGCCTGGAGACCCGGCAAGCCCGCCCATCTTCCGGCTGGCCGCTACACCCTCGCCGACATCCAGGGCAACGGCCCTGCGGGCATGGTGCAGGCCTTCGTAGGCAAGACTCCCCTCACCCTGGGCGCGACGTTCCAACTCGACGAGAAAACCGAAATCTCCCTGCGCCAGACCACCACCTTCGCCGAGATGGGCAAAATGGCCGTCAGCAGCCAGACCCTCCTTTCCCTGGCTCAATAGGCATTGCTTGGCCGCCTGTGCGCGGGGCTGGCGCCGATACGTTGTGAACCCATCACGCATGCTTGGCCGCCTCAGGCAGCCCAAGGGAGATCCGCATGAAAAAACTGATCGTGGGATTGTCAGGAGCCAGCGGTGTCCTCTACGGCATACGTCTGCTGGAAGTGCTCAAAGCCATCCCGGAGATCGAAACCCACCTGATAGTCAGCACAGGGGCGGAACTCACCATCAGCCTGGAAACCGGCATATCCCCTGAGGATGTCAAGGCGCTGGCCGATGTGGTCCATGACCCAGGCAATCTGGCGGCGTCCATTTCCAGCGGATCTTTCCGGGTGCTGGGTATGGTGGTGATGCCGTGCTCTATGAAGAGTCTGGCTCAGATCGCATTATCATTGAACGACAACATGCTCACCCGCGCCGCAGACGTAACCCTGAAAGAACGCCGCAAGCTGGTGTTGGTCCCGCGTGAAACGCCGCTGCACCTTGGCCACTTGCGCCACATGACGGCCGTGACCGAGATGGGGGGCATCATTCTGCCGCCATCACCCTCGTTCTACCATGGCCCTAAAACCATCATGGACGTTGTGGACCAGACCGTGGGCAAGGTGCTCGATCAGTTCGACATTCCCCACAATCTCTTCAAACGTTGGGGCGGCGATGACGCCTGAGGAATTCGAGAAGGCCGTGCTGGGCATCCTGGAGCCTGTGCCGGTGATGACTTTGGCCACCTGCGCTTCGGACACGCCCTGGGCGACGGATGTATATTTCGCCCGGACCGGCTTTGATCTTGTGTTTTTTTCCTCGCCGCAATCCTGCCACTGCCGCAATCTGGCCGCCAACCCGGCTTGCGCCGCAACCGTGCATCCCCAAGCCGCTACCTGGCAGGAAATCCGTGGAGTGCAAATGCAGGGTAAGGCCAGACCCATAACCGGCATGGAGGCGAAGGTGCGCGCCACGGCGGCTTATCTGGGAAAATTTCCTTTTGCGCGGGAACTCATGAGTAACCCTTCAGCCGTTGCGCGCAAGATGGCTACGGTCAGCGCCCATGTGTTTCGCCCTTGGCGAATCCGGTATCTGGACAATGCCCTGGGGTTTGGCGCGCGCTTCACCATGCGCGTTGAGGATGGCGCACTCGTGGGAGCGCCAGCGCCAGAGCCGGAGGGCAACGGCTGAGCCGTTTTGCGGCGAACGGACGAGCTTTGCAGGAGGCGCGTTGCATGTGAAGGGGAAGGGCACGGCGAGCGGCGTGTGGGAGAGTGCTTGGCTTGTGGTACGCACGGCATTGGTTCGTAAGAAATCGGCGGCCTGGAGGGGATTCCCCCCCCAGGCCGCCAGACAGCGCCAGACAGCGCCAGACAGCGCCAGACAGCGCCAGACAGCGCCAGACAGCGCCAGACAGCGCCAGACCCGCTACATGGCCCGCGACCGGGCCCAAGACTCCAGGTTGTTGGCGTCAAGCGCGCCTGAGATGCTGTCCACCGCCCGGCCGTTCTTGAATAGAATCAGCGTGGGGATGGACTTGATGTTCATCTGGGCGGCCAGCAGCTTTTCGGTCTCGGTGTTCACCTTGGCGGCGCGAATTTCAGGCTCCAGCAGCGCGGCCACTTTTTCGAAGGCCGGGGCCATCCCCTTGCACGGGCCGCACCAGGGCGCCCAGAAATCCACCAGCAGAGGTATGTCGCTCTCCACCACGTGGCGGGAGAACGTATCTTCGGTCAGATCCAGAGGTTTGCCCAGAAACATGGCAGAACCGCACTTGCCGCACACGGCCTGGGACTCCTTGCCGGGGAGCACGCGGTTGCGGGTATGGCAGTTGGGACAGGTGATCTTGCGCGTATCGGACATGGGTCCTCCTCGGGGGTATCCCTTGTGTTCACGGGTTGATGGTCTCGCTAAAGTCTCATAGTAATGATTTCGCAGCCTTTGTCATCAGGAGAAGCCATGTTTTTCGTAAATCTCACCCTGCGCAAGGTCCACCACAATCCCGTCGAGCTGGAAACTTTTCTGGCCAGGGGCGTCAACCCTGAGTTGGGGCTTGATCCTGTGCTCATGGACGCCGTGGACCTGGGCTGGCACCGCGACCTGAGCGCGCGGCTGCAAGACGCCGGTCGCATTCCTTCCCTGCACCTGCCCTTTTTCGACCTCCAGCCCGGCAGCGCGGACAGCCTGATGCTTGGGGCGTGCCGCGAAAGGCTGTGCCGGGCCATGGAAGTGGCCAGCATCTATCAGCCTGCCCATATGATCGGCCACGTGCGCTACGACCACCTGCTGTACATGCGCAGCTACGGCCTTTGGCGCGAGCGGGCCGTGGCCACCTGGAACGCCATGCTTGCCGTCTGGCCGGAGCACGCGCCCCTGTTTCTGGAGAACACCTTTGAGCCGGACCCGGCAACGGTAGCGGGCGTTGTCCGGGAGTTGGCCCCGGTTCACGGCGGGCGGGTGGGTCTGTGCCTGGATATGGGCCATTGGTACAGTTTTTCCCAGGGCAAGTCTCTGGACAACCTGGAAGCCTGGCTGGACGCCTATGGTGACCAGCTCCACCATCTGCACCTGCACGACAACGACGGCGGGTTCGACCAGCACCGCGGCATGGGCCAGGGGGAAATCGACTGGTCAGCCTTTTTCACCACACTTGAAGCGCGCGGCCTGACCCCCACGGTGACCTTCGAGCCCCACAGCGACGAGGCCTTCACCGCCACCATGGATTTCGTCCGGGCGCATCCCCAGTGGTTCGAGCGCCTGGGTGTGATTGCGCCCTAGCGGCAAATACATCTTTGAGCCGGGCGGACAAAATGGTAATGCTGGCAGGTGTTTGTCCACAGGTTCGGCAGGTTCGGGATGTAGGGCCGGATACTGTGTCTCCCTTACACGTCCAAAACCTTCAAGGAACGCCAGGATGCCCTCAATGAATCGCTTCGTTCTCCTCCCAGTGTTAGTCGCCTTAGCCATCCTCGGTTTTACCGCATCCTCCGGCGAGGCCAGGAATACGGGGTTCAACCAATACGTGGGGTTTGGCGACAGCACCCTGGATAGTGGCTATTTCCGATACAACACCACCGGGAGCCGGGAGTTTGATAAACTCGTGGCTCTGGCTGTGTCGGGCGGAGCCAGCGGGGGGTTTGTCGGCCCTGGCGTGCCCAACGCCGTCATACTGGCGGGCAAGTTCGGCCTGCCTGGCGGGGCCATCGGGGGCGGAGGCTTCAACTACGCCAACGGCGGCGCATTTTCAGCCCAGCTGCAAGCGCCTGATGGGACGCTCCTGTCCGGCGTGACGGCTGTCACCAACGTCTCCTCCAATCAGCAGATGCTCAATTACCTGGCCTCGGTGGGCGGGGCAGCCAATCCCAATGCCTTGTATGTGCTCAAGACCGGCGACAATGATCTGCAGTTCCTGCGGGCCATGACCCCGGCCTGGGTGGCTGCCAATCCCAATTTCCTGCCCAACCTGGCTGCCGCTGAAGCGGTGAACGTGGCGACCCTGCAAGCGGCTGGAGCCCGGACCATCATGGTGCCCAACTCCTACAACTCTGCGGTATTCGCCGGGCTTGGCGGCAACATCGCCCCGGAAAACGCCGCAGCGTATGCCAATTCCCAGCTGTACGGCAATTTGCGCTGGCAGGCTCTGACTGCTGCCGGGGTGCGCTTCGTTCCGGCGGACATCGACAGCCTGATGCGCTTCGTGGTGCGCAATCCCGCCCAGTTCGGGTTCACTCCTGCTTCGGTGCTTTCGGCCAACACTTTGTCTCCGCAGCTGAGCCCCTTGCTGGTCAGTTGGGCCGAGGTCACCCCGGAACAAATGCAGAGCAATCTGTTCATTGGCGCCAATGGGGTGCACTTCACCACGGCGGGACAGCAGATTGAGGCGGATTACGAAAACAGCCTGCTCACCGCCCCGAGTCAGATGTCGTTGCTGGCGGAAGCACCGGTACAGGGCGGCCTGGCGCGCGCGGCTACCATCCAGGGACAGATCGACCTTTCCGGGCAGCATCGCGGCCCTGGCGGGGTAAACGTCTGGGCGGGCGCAGGTGCCAGCGCCCTGAATTTCAAAAACGCCTCGGGCTTCCCGGACGCATCCGGCACGCCCTTTGCCGGATCGGTGGGTGCGGATTATCAATTCGGCTGCGGGCTGATTTTGGGCGCGGCCTTTACGGCAGGTACGCAGAGCCAGCAGTTCTCCCGCAATGGCGGACACTTCGATCAGACTGACCAATCCTTCAGCCTCTACGGCGCGTACAAGGCCGGGCCGGTGTGGGGCAACGTGGTGGGTTCCTACGACCTGTATCAGGACAAGATTGTTCGTCCGGTGACACTTGGCCTCTTCAGCGACGAAAACACAGCCGACACCACCGCCCAGTCGTTGGCCCTGGCACTGCGGGCTGGAGGGGACATTACGCTAGGGCCTGTCACTACTGGCCCGGTGGTTGGCCTGGTGCTGCAACGGGTGCGGCTCAAGGGTTTCACCGAATCCGGCGTCAGCGGCGTCACCGCCCTGTCCTTCGGAGAGCAGCTGCGCGATTCCGTTGTCAGTCAACTGGGCTGGCGCGTACTGGCCAACGTGGGCAACTGGCAGCCTTTTGTGGAAGCGAAATGGAACCACGAGTTTGCCGATGAAAACCGCATGGTCAGAGCATCCATCACCACGGCCGTGGCCGCGCCCTACGCCATTGCTGCCGCGCCCATCACCACGGACTGGGCCACCGGCTCCATTGGCGCTTCCTACAAGATCTCAGAGCGCTGGATGGTGCGAGGTGCGGCCTCGGCCATGGCCCTCAACCCGCAGGTGGTGAGCTACGGCGGCGAGGTGGGAGTGAGCCTGAGTTTCTAGCCGGAGTTGGGTACTGAAAGGCCTCGACCGGCTGATCCGATGTATTGCACGCAAAAGCGCCAGGACGGGGAACCCCCGTCCTGGCGCTTTTCTTGAGCTGTGCTGGACTATTTCTGGAAGAACCGGGCGTCGTCGTCCTGGTTGTCGGCCTTGGAGGGTGCCGACGGTGCCGAAGAAGGAGACTGCTTGGCTTGCCCGACGGGTCTGGCGGAGAGGCCGGGTTTGCCCCCGCCCTGAAACGCTTCGGCTTCTTTGCAGTTGCCGACTGCCGTCTGGATGGAGTTCAAGTGGTTGCGCAGGCTGAAACGTAAATTGTAAACTTTGTTTTCCACTGTCACTTTAAATCGGAACATCTGGCCTTTCTTGAACTGCTCAGTGAAGGACTTGTTGCCAAAGATGTTTTCCGTATCAATCCAGATGATCTTTTTCCCTGAATCCAGGTAGTACATGTATTCGACTGGGACAGGCTGCTGGTCGTCAATGCGCAGCTCGCCGGTAAGTTTCTGTGCGGTAATTTCTTTCTCAGCAGGTGCTTCCAGTTCGATGCCGATACGGATCTGTCGCGGTTCGCATTGGCCAACAATGGAGTTGATGAACACGCCGGTCCGAGTGGCGGCACCGGAGCGTTGGGCCGAGGTGCTGCCGAAGAACAAAACCGTTCCATCTTTCGTGGTGGTGGTTCCATAGTCCCAATCGGTATAGGTGTAGACAGCTTCGGCGTCTGCATCGGTCTTGGCCTTGTCCACGGTTTGGCAGCCGGGAAGAGCCAGAGCCAGAATCAGGAAAACACTCATTGGCAGCGCGCGCATAGTCGTTCCTCGTAGCAGGAGAACCGGAATCAGGGTTGGGCGATCACCAGAACCACGCCAGGCATGGCCTTTTCGCCGATATCCGCCACTTTCATGGTCTCGGCGGATTCCTCGGTTTGAAATTCAATTTCGTTGATTTCCAGGAAGGACTTCACCAACGGAGTGCGGATGGCGAAGTTGATGTTTTGGGGAATGTCGCCCGTGGCCTTGGCCACGGCCATGGCGTTCAACCGGGCGACCACCACGCCGACCACATGGCCGCTGGAATCAAGCATTGGCCCTCCAGAGTTGCCGGGCTGCACCGGCGCCGTGGTCTGTAGCCATCGGGAGTCGTCGCCCAGACCCACGGGGGAGCTGACCAGGCCCGTGGTAATGTTGGGGTGGGTGGAGACCATGCCGTAGTAGGGGAAGCCAAGCACCACCACGTCTTCGCCAGTGCGCACGGATTTGCCGCCCCTGAAGGTCAGGACTTCCTTGGGGGCTATTTCCAGCTTCAAAAGGGCTAGATCGTTGTTTGGATCGACCCTGATGACCTTGGCGTCGTATTTGGTGCTCTGGTATTCGCAGGAAATTTTCTTTCCCGCGTCGACCACATGGAAGTTGGTGATGACGTAGCCCTGGGCGTTGACGAAAAAGCCCGTTCCGAATCCGCCCTCTTTCTGTTTCTTGTCAGAGGACTGAGCGTCCTTGGCGGGTTTCTTGGCAGCGACGGGCAGGGTCTGGCAGAGCTCACTCTGTTTGGCCAAGGCTTCGGCAAATCCGGCTGAGGAAAAACGCGGGATGGAGTCCGTCTGGCCGACGGTACACTTCAGCCGGAGGTTTGTTCCAGTGCGTATTTCGTCGATAAGCGCCTGTACATTCTCAATATCTTTAATAAAAAGCAGCGCAACGCCATTGTCTTTGATAGAGCCATCTTTTTCTTTAGGGGGGCCATAGCGGTAAGAGAACGTATGTTTGGATTTTTCATCGACGCGCATGACGCCTTGAACCCAGCTGGTTTCTTTAATGCATTTATGCGGGGTGTCTATGTAACAAAAAAACACAGGATTAGAACATTCTCCAGAGTATCTTACAAGAATCAGTGCGCCAGGAGATTCTTGAGAATCTGATTCACAAACAAGGCGCAGCAGTGGATGCTCGTCATTAGGAAATTGTTGCAGCTGCCATTTTTTGAAGGTGATGGAGTCCGCAGCACAAGCAGGTTGGGTGGCACCTGCAATACAGAGAGATAGCAGGAAAATGAGAAGGAGATGAGGATGTTTTCGCATAACTAGAAGAAGTCCTTGTCGGATTTGGCAGGTTTCTTGTCGTCAAAAAAATCTGAATCGCTTTTAGGTGGCTTCTTGCCCTTGGGAGCGCCTGCGGGTTTTTGTCCCCCGGCTTTCGGGGCTGGTCCGCCCGAAGCGGAACAGAGGTGGCCAATGCGCTCAAAGGCCTGGCCGAAACCCTTCAAGGAGAATCTGTAGTAATGCTCGGTGCCGTTGATTTTGAAATGGATGCGCACAGTCTGTCCGGTGCTCATTTCCTGCAGCAGTGTTTTGGGATTCTGGAAGGAGTCGATTTCGATGGTGCTGTAGGTTTTGCCTTTCTTTTCCCGGATGGAACTTTTGGTCGCCCGGATGGGGGCTTCGTCGACGCGCAGTTCACCTTCGATATCCGAGAGGGCGGCGTCCTTGCTTATTGGGGTGCTTGAGGAAACAAAGATGAGCATCCGTGTGTTGCCGCAGGCCGGTTGTTCCTTGACGAGTTCCAGGCTGACGGAGGTATTCTTGGAATCATTGGTGCGGCAAATGACATATCTTTTTGCGTCGTCGGAGGAAAAAGTTCCTGTGGCCCAGTCTTCAAAGGTTTTGTCGGGCGTGACCTGCGCGGCCGCGGGAAGGCTAGAGAGCAGGAGCGCCACACCCGTCAGGGCCGTCAGGCAGGCTTTCAGGACTCGCCCGTGAGCATGGAACAGGAACATTCGCGTTGCCCCCAGAGTAGGCAGCGGCGTGTACGCCGAGCCATAAAAAGCTGAATATATGCTTCAGAGTGATACAGGGTGGACAGAAGAATTCGTAGCGTGTTTTGGCAAGGACAGCAAGACAACAACTCCGCAAAAGGCAAGGGCGACCGGTCGCCGAAGTTTTCAAATTGTCGCCGAGTATGTTCGCGTCGACAGGAGTTATGGTTGCGCAGTCGCGAGTGCTTGGCTAGACAGCAAACAGTGGGTCGAAGTATGTGCCGCTCCCTGCACTGCCTCGCAGGTTCGGGCCTGGCGGCCTGTTCGTAGACGGGGCATTTTGCGTGAATCACACTACTGGATTGTTCCCTAGGGGGCTGACGTGGACAACGTTTTTATCCTGAGC
>JBBRUD010000069.1:0-23177 GCA_038248065.1 Desulfovibrionales bacterium
ATCGAGAAGACCGTGTGTGAACCATGGCGATAGGCACTCATGGCGCGAAAATACCCAAAGACGGCTAAAGCTGCCACCTAAAGGTGGGGGTTTTGCCCCTCCCAAACGGGGACAATAAATTTCGCATTGCGAAATATTCTGGTACACTCCATCCGTATCCCCTTAAGCATCCCAATGCCTTCCCTGTCATATTCGCCTAACATTCCAACATTGTATCTTTCATGTTCGTCCAGCAATTCGCAGGCATGGACGCCATGATACCTGTCCGTCACACGCCTTGCAGGCCAGCCGAAGCGTTTCAGTCTGATTACGATGCCGGGGGGCTGGAAGTGTGTCAATGATTGAAAATTGGGGCAGTCTCGTCCATTGTGTGAGCATCAAAGACAACTCCAAGAAGCTTTTTCAAGCTGGCGACATCTTCCTTATGGCCTCCTCGGAATTTTTCATCAGCGATATCGGGCGCGGCAAATTTACCGAAGGGAAAACACAAAGCCCTCAGAAACACTCCTGAGGGCTTCCTTCCCGGCGTGGGGCCAACTCTTACTGGCCAGCCGGGGGAGTTTTGGTTTGCGCTTTACCGGGCTTGCCTGTTTTCGCGTCTTTTTTGACGGGGCTTCCAGGTTGGGCATCCCAACGGGCCTGCACCCGAAGCTTGTCGGGGTCTTTGGCGCCGGTCTGGGTGTTCGCAGCATCCGGGTTCTGGAATCCGGGTGCGGGCTTTCCGGCCTGGGCGTAAGCCAGGGTGCCGGTCGGGGCCAAGAGGGCAAGGGCCAGAACACATGTCCGCAGGACCGGCTTCGCATCTGCAAAGGATTTGGACTTCCCGGACATGTTCGCGCTATCAGGCATGGGTGTTCTCCTAAGGGTATCGAAGGCATTTAGAACCACTTACCCGTTGTTGTCCAGGACGCCGACGCTGTTATTTTACCCGCCCCCTGTCCTTACGCGGCAGTTTATCCCCGGCAGAAACGTCAATGGCAAACAGTGGCAGATCGACCAGTTCCAGGCTGAAGGGGGCATGGCCGCACCGCCTGATACTCTGTGCACTTGCGGATGCCTGCGGCACTTGCGGGCGACCGGACCGGTCGCCCTGCCCTCTCTGTAAATTGGCCGCGCCATTGGCTAGCGAAGAGCTTTCCAGCCATTTTCCCCGGTCGTGCAACCCATTTTTTCGAGACTTCTTCAAATTTGATGTTTGCAGTCGACAAAACGCCTTCGGCTTGGCATGGTTGAAGCTCCTTGTCCCCGCGCTGCCGCATTTCGGCTCACTTGGCTGCGCAAAGACTAAACAAAACGCAAATGCGAGGAGCAAACATGAAAACTCTCCGTCATTTCGCCGTGTTGCTTGTTTTTGCCCTGCTTCTGCCGTCGTGCAAGAAGGCGACGCAAACCGCCAATGAAATGGCCGACCAATCACTCTACCGCCCCGTAGAGTACCGCAACGCCGCACTTCCCGGACCAGCAATCGTGGTCCTTCCCGGCTCCGTGAGCGCAGGGCACATCCTGTACCGCCAGAAAATCAAAGGCGAAAATATCGCTGATTTCGGCGAGTTGGAGATGAGCAAGGCAGGGTTCTCCGTTCTCGACCACGAAAATCTCGCTGCCCTGGTCGCAGAAATTTCCCTGGCTGCGGAGATGGGTGATCCTCAGGCGCTCAAGGTCTTCCGCAAAGGCAAATTTGCCAAAGCCCGGTACCTGGTGCGTTTCGACCTGACCAAAGCCGAGTGCGTCTCCCGCACCAACAAAGCCTTTGACGGGGTGCTGCTGGGAGCCGTGGCCGGTGGCCTTCTGGCCGGTCTGACCAACAGCCAAGGGCTGGGCACGGCAGCAGGAAGCGCCATCGCCTCCATCAAGTCCGCCGAAGAATCAAGCGTCTGGCAGATGGGGATGCGGTACGCGGTCATTGATGCGGCCACGGGGCAGGTGGCCTTCACCGGGGATGCGGAAGAAACCGTTGACGTGCGCCGGACGCTTCAGGGCTTTATGGGTTCCACCCAACAGACCAACAGCCTGCTGCCCTTGGAGGCCGTCACCCTCAGGATGGTGCAGCAGTGCGTCCAACGTATCGACGCCGACAACAAGAACGCCATGAACAGTGCTGGCCTGGCCGAAACGGCCTCGGCGGGCAGAGGGCGTCCTGAAAAAGATATTATGGCGCAATACGAAGAAGCCAAACGCAAAAAGGAAGAGGAACGCAAGGCCGAAGCGTACGCTTCCCGCTTCGAGGGCGTCTATACCGGAAAATTCGAGGGCGGCACCAAAGGCGATATATACCTTGTGGTCAATCGCAACACGGCCGAGGGCCAAGTCAGCAACACCGACGGCCTTATCGGAACCTTCACCGGCCCCCTGGATGTCGCCACCGGCACCATGCAATGCCCTTTGGCAGGCAATATTTCGTTCATAAAATTCAAAGGTTCGGTTACAGGCGCAATCCAGGGCAGCCAGGTGTCGGGCGAATGGATCGCCAGCGGCTTCGGAACCGAAAAAGGAACCTGGACCGCGTCGATAGTTCAATAGCCAGACAGTGGGCGCTCAACACGCGCGAACCTGCACAAGAAAAGGGCTTACAGCCGCACGCCGTACCGTAGGAATTTCCAGCGGGCGCGGTCAGGTTCCAGGTGATGAGCATTCTTGCACGCGCAAAGGAGATCGGCGTCCATGAAGTTTTTCGCACTGGTGATCGTGCTGAGTACACCCATTCAGGGCAGGCAACGCACCAGGACCACGGTGACGTTGTCGCGGGCCTTGCGCTCCAGGGCCAGGGCGATGAACCGGGCGCAGATGCCTTGCAGAGGGGCCTCGCCATTTTGGGACACGAGGTCCAAGAGTTCCTGGTCTGCCAGAACGTCGCTCAGGCCATCCGAACACAGCAGCAAAATATCGCCGGGAGCGGTCGGGATGATCCAGGTGTCCACCTCCAGGCGGGTGTCCATGCCAAGCGCCCGGTAGATGACGTTTTTCTCCGGGCTATGCGCGGCCTCCTCCGGGGTAATGAGGCCCTGGCGCACCCGAGCCATAACCAGGGAATGGTCCTCCGAGAGCTGCCTGATGCCCTGGTCCTGAATCAGATAGGCCCGGCTGTCGCCCACGTTGGCCAGCACGAACTGGTCGCCGCACCGCGCCAGGCCAACCAGGGTGGTGCCGGTTCCCGCTGCTCCGGGCCCTTGCAGGGCGAAACGGAGGATGCGGGCATTGGCCACTTCAAAGGCCTGGACCACGTCGCGCTCCAGATCCGGTGCCTGACACGGGCTGGTCCGGGCTCTGGCCGGGAGAAGACCCTCGGCCACACTCTCCACGGCCATGCGGCTGGCTATCTCACCGGCCTCGAGCCCCCCCATGCCGTCGGCCACGAGGAACACCCCGGCCTGGGGATCCGCCAGAAAGGCGTCCTCGTTGTTCTCCCGTGCGCACCCCGTGTCCGTAAGCCCGGCGGCGTCGATCCTCATCAGGCGACCTCCATGGACTTAATGCCCGCGCTTAGCCAGGGCTTTCAGACGATAGGGATTGTCTTCGAACGGCATGCTCTCAAGGACAGCCTTCCAGCGATTCATGGCCTCTTGTCGGTTGCCCAGGCCTTCGTAGACCAGGCCTTCTTCGTAGAGCCGCTTGGCCTCGGCTTCCATGACCGGCCTGAGTTCGGCCACCTTGGCATTGGTCTCCTTGGCCTCGGGATAGACATCGAGTACCTTGAGCCAGCACTTGAGGGCCTCTGGGTATTTCTTCTGGGTGTAGAACTTCAGCCCCTGGTTGTAATCGGGCATGACCTGCTTCACCAGGGAGTCCTGCAGGCGGCCGACCTTGGCTTTGGCTTCGGCGGCCCTGGCATGGTCCGCGTCTTCCGCCGCGGCGTCGCGGTAGAGTTTCATGGCCGGGTAGAGCCTTCCGGCCCTGAGGTGTTCGTCGGCCTGGACGTACAGTTCACGCAGGCGGGTTCTGGACTCGGCCTGCATGCGCGATTTCTCCTCGGCCTGGCGGCGCGATGCCTCCGAGTTCTGGTTGATCTTGGCCAAGAGATCCTGGGCCTCCCGGTCATCGGGGCTCACCTTCAAGGCCTTGCCGACAGCCGTTGCGGCCTCATCGAATTTGCCTTGAGCCAGAAGCCTGTCGCCCTCCATGATAATGCCCACCACCTTTTTATGCAGCTCGGCTGTCTGGCGATCCCGCTCGCGGGTCGTAGCCTCGCGCTCGGCTATCTTCCCCCCCAACTCCGCCACGGCGCGGGAGGCGTCGGCCTGACCGGGCTGGATGTCCAGAACGGCCTGGAAACGGGCCAGGGCCTGATCCCACTCGCCTTGGTCCGAGAGCTTCTGCCCTTGCACCAACAACGTGGAGATTTTGCGCTCAACTTCGGCCTCGTCCATGGCCCGTTCCTTCTGGCGCGCCTCCTGGAGTACCGCATCGCCCGTCTTCTTCTCCGGGCCGGACAGGAACAACCCCAGCACGAACACCAGGAACACCCCGGCCCCAATGCCCAGGAGGATCTTGCGGTTTTTCAAGGCAGCCGGAAGTTCGATGCGGCGTCCGGCCTTGGCGACGCCAGCCTCCAGAGCCAGACGCAGGCGAGCCGGGCCCACGCCAAGGACATCGCCGGTCTTGACCGGCGCTGTCCGAATGGGCTGGCCATTCAAGGTCAGGGGGTTGCGCTCGTTTAAGCTCTTGGCCTCCCAACCTCTGCGGGAACGCGAGACCAGGCCGTGCTCACGGGAAATGGACGGGGCCAGGAGGACCAGATCGCAGTGCTCGGCGCGACCGATGCGCAGCGTGTCGCCAAAACGGTGGATCAACCCCTGCCCAGGCCCTTCGAACACCTCAAGAGCGTTGGGGCCTTGCCCCTGGAAGGTGGGGCGCGGCCGGAATACGGTCTTGTCCTGGGCTGGCGCGGCATCGGGTTCGGGGTCCGCTCCGGGCGACGGTTCCGGCTCCGGGGCGGCAGCGGCTGCCTGCCCGGATTGCTGGGCAGAGTCCCGGATCGGAGAGCTGACCGGGGCCTCGTCCTGCTGGAGGCTGACCACGATCTTGAACGGCCCCAGGCCGATAATGTCCCCGTCCTCGATGGTGCGCTGGGTGACGGGGGCGCTGTTCACGGAGACACCGCCCCCGGCCAGGTCCGTGAGGATCCATTGCGTTTCGGCCAGAGAAAGGACGCAGTGTTCGCGGGCCAGGGAGTCGTCCGGGAGCAACACCGTGTTGGTGCTGGAGCTGCCGAAGGTCACGGGCTTGTCCCCGGAGGCCTTGAGTTCGGTGAAGTGCTCGCCCGCGCGGGAAACAGTCAGAATCAACATACCTATCTGCCTCCGAGTTCGTCGAGTTTCTTCAGGCTGTCCTTGGTGCGCTCGTCATCCGGGTTGGGTGAATTCTCCACCACCTGGCGCAGCTCGGCCCTGGCCTCGTCGGTGCGTTGGTAGCGCAGTGCAAGCAGAGCCTGGCGGTAGTGTTTGTCAACAAGCTGGTCCAGCTCGCCCTCGGCGCGCACGAGGGGCTTGGAAGCCTGAACGTTGGCCGGGTCCAGCCGGACGGCCTCGCGCCACTGCTCCACGGCCTTCTTGAGCTTGCCCGAATTGTAATAGAATTGGCCCAGGCGCGTGGCTTCCAAAGACTGTTCGGCCTGGGCCGCAGGCAAGGTCTGAGCCGTCTGGTCAGCGGAGGGCTGGGCCGGGGGGGCTTAGTCTTGAACCGCTTGGGTCAGTTGAAGCTGTGCTTGAAGCGGCTGGCCGGGCGTCCCCGGTTTCAAAGGCGCTTCCTCGCCCCGGAACAGGGCCAGGAGCACGGCCCCAAGAGCCAGAGCCGCAATCGCGGCGTAGAAGGCCTTCCGCTGGCCGGTCCTGACCGGGCCTTTGGGAGGTGGCCCCTCCTCGGGATCGGCAGCGGCGAGACCGGCCTGGGAGAGGACGAACACCGTCTCGCCGACACACAGTTCGACTCCTGGAGGAAGGGGGGCCTTGGTCACGGGGCTGCCGTCCAGGAGAGTGCCGTTCTTGCTCCCCAGGTCCTCCAAGATGGCCATTCCCGCCTCGACGCGGATCGCGGCGTGGCGACGCGAGGCCTTCACGTCGCCCGCATCGAGAACGATGGTGTTGTCTGTGGCGCGCCCGATGGTGACCAGGCCGTCAAGGAGCAGAAACCTGCGCCCCTGGCCGGGCCCTCGGATGATCAGCAGGTAGTTTGCGGCCGGAGCGGTATAGATGGTGCGGTCATCCATGATGCGCGCCCTTGAACAGGAACAGGGCTTGGCCTGGCCGGGCCGGCGTTTTGACCACCGAGGCGAAGGCCCCTTCCAGAGCGGTTTCGCCCGAGGCCTCGGGGTTCTCCAGGAGGGCAAGCACGGCCGTGAGGTGCTCCGGGGCGGCCAGCCCCCGGAGCAGGTGGACGGGAGTCTGGGTTCCTGAGGCGGCCAGGGGCTCGAAGCCCTTGTTCCAGGCTAGAATGCGGTAGTCGGCCAGATCCATGAGGAAGCAGGGGCCAGGTTGCGCTTCCATGTCAGTGGCAACCGGGGCTTGGTCGTCCAGGCCCCGGGGAGGGGATCCCGAAGGTGGGGCGGCGCGGCGGCCTCCCCCTGGTTCGTCCTGCGCGCGGGGCAGCAGGAGCACCCGTTCCACCGCCTGGCCCAGATCGGCCAGCCTGGGGTCCAGATCGCGGAGATTGAGGCCGCGATTGCCGGTTTTGAGGGCCAGGCCGATCTGTTCGGTCAAGGACTCAACCGGGCCGAAGAAGGCCCGGAGCAACAGCCAGGAGCCCGCAAGGGCCAGGCCCACGGCGACAGCCCCACCTAAAAGCGCGGGACCGAACATGGACGGGCCGACCATCCCGTTCAGAGGCGTGTAGCTGACGACAGCCACGCCCAGCACGCCCTCGGCGTCCTTGATGGGGCTGGCCAGGAGGATTTCTCCCTCCGAACCCTCGTACATGGTGGTCTGACCCTGATGCAGGGCTTCCGTCACCTTGGGATGGTCCAGAATCTTGCCAATGGCCTGGGCCGGAGCCAGGACCTTGCCGTACTGATCAGCCACGAAGGCGTAACGCACGCCCTCCTCTGCGGATACGGGCGTCACGCGCACCTCGCCTGTGAGCCTGGCCCTGAGCGGACAGATGTTCTGCTCTGCCAGGGAGCGGGCCAGGAGCGTCCCCCGGCGCAGGGATTCGCGCTGGGTGGCCTGGTTCACGGCGCTTACCCCGGCACGCCAGAAGGCGCACAGCGTCCCGAGAACCGCCAGGAGGAGTACCGCCGGGACCAGCACCTTGATGCCCGGTAAGGAGAAGGCGGGCAGGCCCTGACGCCTCTTGCCGGACTTGAACCGGCCTGTGAAGGAATAGCCGGCGATTTCGAAGTCCACATCCTGGGAAAAGGAGACCTTGCCGATCTTCTTGCCCCGGCTGAAGACCCCGTTCAGACTTTCCATATCCTTTACCACAACCTCGCGCTCGCCCACTTCGATCTGGGCGTGCACCGAAGACACGTCCGAATCCGCCAGGACGACGGCGCAACCCTCCTGGCGGCCGACGAGGTGTCTGCCCGGCGCAAGTTCCAGGGAGCGCAGCGTCTCGGGGCCCTTGCTAATGGTCAGTCGAAGCATCCTGGTTGCCTCCGGCGTCGGAATCAACCGGTCTTTACCGGCTGTAAATGTATTTCAAAACATAGGGTCCGAAAATCACGCCGAAAATAATGGGGAACAGACACAACACCAGCGGCAGCAGGAGCTTCTGGGTGGCCACGGCCCCGGCGCGCTCGGCGCGCATGAAGCGGTCCTGGCGCATGCGAATGGCCTGGAGTTTGAGCACGTCGGCGATGCTCGAGCCCATCTTCTGCGCCTGGATGAGGATGGAGACGAAGGCGTGCATTTCCGGGGTGTTCACCCGCAGGGCCATGGTTTTCAGAGCGTCTTCGGTGGACATGCCCAGCTTGATGTTCTGGTAGGCGACGAACAGCTCCGAGACGAAGGGGTCGCGTTTGGCGGTCAGATCGCAGATGCGTTTCATCCCGGCCAGGAAGTCAAGTCCCGAGGCTGTGGACAAGGCCAGCATGTCCACGGAGTCGGGCATGGCCGTGGTAATGGCCTTCTGGCGGGCCTTTTTCTTGTCCATGAGCCACCAGTAGGGATAGAACACGCCAAGAACGCCAAACCCCAGGACCATGGAGAACTGCGGTTTGAACAGCCAGCCCAGGAGGCAAAAGATGACCAGCATGCTCCCCTGGAAGGCCAGGAACTCCTCGGGCGAGAGCTTGCGCTCGATGCCCGCCGTGGTCAGGGAGCCTTTCAGGGTCCGGGCGTAACCCGGCGGGAGCACGGCACCCGCCAGGCGGACCAGCGGGGCATAGAAGGGCTTGAGCAGGCCCGCCAAGCCCGCGCTCTCGCCGGTGAAATCCTCAGGTTCGTCCACCGTCCCGGTTGTGTCCTTGGCCACCGAGGGCCTGGGGAGCATATAGTAGACGCTGGCGAACACGCCCGCGAAGAAGAGCGGAAACCCCGCCGCTTTGATCCACCAGATGTCCATTGGAACCGTCCTTTATGCGTCCACGGTTACGCGGAGCACTTCCTCCACAGTTGTCAGGCCCTGAGCCAGGCGCGCAAGCGCGGCGTGGCGCAGCGTGATCATGCCGTCCGCTTCGGCGGCGCGGCGGATGTCCGCGCTCAAGGCCCCGGCCAGGATGATGCGTTCCATGTCCTCACTGACGGCGAAGATCTCGTAGACCCCGATCCGCCCGGAATACCCGGTGCCCCGGCAGGCCTCGCAGCCCACGCCCGCGTGAAAGACCGTTCCAGGCGGCAGAAGGTCCAGGTCCCGAAAGAGGTCGCGGGACGGGGGCGGAACTTCCCTACGGCACTGCGTGCAGATTCGGCGCAGCAAGCGCTGCGCAGCCACGGTGATGCGCGTGCCGGCCACCAGGTGCGCGGGCACCCCCATGTTCACCAGGCGGCTGACGGCTCCGGCGGCGTCGTTGGTGTGCAGGGTGGAGAGCACCAGGTGCCCGGTCATGGCCGCTTTGACCGCCGTGTCGGCGGTCTCCTGGTCCCTGATCTCGCCCACCATGACGATGTCCGGGTCCTGGCGCAGGAAGGCTCGCAGGGCCTGGGCGAAGGCCATTCCCTCCCCGCCCGGACAGGGAACCTGGGTGATGCCGTCGAGGCGGTATTCCACCGGGTCCTCGGCGGTGAGGATGTTCACCTTGGGGGTGTTGAGCTGGCCCAGTACCGCGTAGAGCGTGGTGGTCTTGCCGCTTCCGGTGGGGCCGGTGACCAGCAAAAGCCCGTTGGGAGCGGCGATGGCCCTGGAGAGTATTTCCAGGTCGCGGGCTTCAAGGCCCAGGTCATCCAGGGCGAGGCCCTTCTTGCCCGTATCCAGCAGGCGCAGCACCAGTTTTTCCCCATAGAGGGAAGGCAGGGCGGAGACGCGAATGTCCAGTGGCCTCTCCTTGACCAGATTGCAGTCGATGGAGCCGTCCTGGGGCAAGGCGGTCTGGTCCGGGTCCATGCCCGAGAGCATCTTGACCCTGCGGACGAGGGCCCGGCCCAACACGGGCGGAAACTCATGCCCGGGGCGCATGATGCCGTCCTTGCGGCATCTGGCCCGGAAAATGCGCGCTCCGGGCTCGAAATGGATGTCCGAAGCTCCGTCCAGGGCCATCTCCGTAAGCACGGCACGCAGAAGCGCCACCACTTCCGCGTCCTCGGCAGGGTCGCGTTCTCTTGCCGTCTCCGAGGCCAGGCGGCTTATGGCCTTGGCCGCCCGTTCGGCCTGGACGGCGGGATCGAACGAGGGGCGGTCTTCCGAGACCTCGGGGAACGAGGCCTCGATGGCCTTGCGGATGCCCTGGCCGTGGCAGGCGTAGACAACCAGCCCGGCTCCCAGCAGATGCTCCAGGCGCGCCCGGGAGGCCTCGTCTCCGGGCACGGCCATGACCACATGAGCCTGCCCCTTTTCCAGCCTGATAGGGAAGGCCGACTCGGCCAGAGCCTCCTGACGGGAGAGCAGCTTGCCCGCCTGGCGCAGGAACTCCGGGTCGAAGGGCGCAAGGGAAGGGTCCATGGCCCTGGCCCCGGTGACTTCCTGGAGAACCTCGTTCACGGCTTGACCCGAAACCTTGCTCAGGGCCAGGAGATGGTCCGGCAAGAGCATTCCCTCGGGGGCGTCGAGGAACGCCTGGTCGAGGCCCCGCTGGGCAAACGCCCGGCGGAGCCGATCATTTAAAGCCGTGGCGGCCTGGTTCATGCCATGCCTCCCCTGCCCTCAATTGCTCGCGCCGAGGCGGCTGGTGTTGTTGAAACGGTAGGTGAAGTCCCCATAGAATTCGCCCCTGCTCAGGCTCATGCCGGTATTGAGCAGCCACAGCTCCAGGTCGTCGGCCAGGTTGTCCTGAAAGCCCCGCTCGGAGGGAATGCCTCGCATGCGGTCCACTTCCCTGCCGTCCCGGTACATCACCAGGGTGGGGAGCATCTCCAGGTTATAGGCGCTGGTATCGGAGCCGAGTTCCCAGGAGTAGGAGTAGAACCTGGCCTTGCCCTTGTATTTGGCGGCCAGGAGGTTCAGCCTGTCCTGCATCTCGCGCGACTGCGGGAAACGGTCGTTGTGGAAGAGCACCAGGGCCAGGCCAGAACTTGAAGTAATCTCCCAAGAATAACTCTGGGCATCCAACGGGATTACGTCCGGGGGCGGGGGCGACTTGGGTTTGACCCCGGCGCAGGCGCAGAGTCCTAAAGCAGCCAGGGCCATCAGAAACGCGGCCACATGGTGTCGTTTCATGCGAAGCTCCTTGAACGGATCAATCGTTGCTACGGTTTGCATCAAAACGCCTTGGCGGCCGGCGCCTTTTGCATCTCGATGGTCTTGGCCTTGGGGGCTTTCTCTTCCTTCATTTCCTTGGCTTCTGGAGAATCCTTCTTCTCCATCTCCTTGGCCGAGGGGGCGTCCTTCTTTTCCATCTCCTTGGCCGAGGGGGCGTCCTTCTTTTCCATCTCCTTGGCCGAGGGGGCGTCCTTCTTCTCCATCTCCTTGGCCGAGGGGGCGTCCTTCTTCTCCATCTCCTTGGCCGAGGGGGCGTCCTTTTTTTCCAGGCTCTTGGCGTCTGGGGAGTCCTTGGCCTCCGGGGCCTGTTTGGCTGTGACGGCGCGGGCTTCCACTGAGCGGGCTTCGGGAGCGTCCTTTGTATCCAGGCCCTTTGCTTGCGGGCCGTGGGCCGCATCCACGGATTGCCGGGACGGGGCCTGGCGCGCGGTTACGCCTTGGGCCTTGGGGGCCTGACGCTCCTTGATGGCGCGGCTTTCCACGGAGCGGGCCTCGGGGGCCGACTTGTTCTCCAGGCCCTGGGCTCGCGGACTCTGGGCCGCGCCCACGGACTGCTGGGACGGAACCTGGTGTCCAGACCCCGCGCTCTGGCCTTCAGGAGCCTTTACAGCCCGGGACTTCTGAGACTCGATCGTGTTGCCGGACGTATTTTGGTTCAGCAATTGGCCCTCGGGGGTGTTGCGTATGCCCAGGCCGAGAGCCTTTGGCAGGTCGAAGGATTCCCTGGCCTTGCCCTGGGCCGGGGGCGTAAGGCGCACCCCGTCGTCCGCAGCGCGGCAGGGCCAGCCCCAGAGGCAGACGGCCAGAAGGGCCGGTAAGACGACGAAAAACGAACATCGACGCATGGAAACCCCCTAGACTTTGACCCGGACAATCTTGAACATCATGGCGATGCCCACCACTTCCATGAGGCCCATAAGCATAAGCATGAGCCAGCCGCCGAAGGTGGTGAAAAAGAGTGCCATGGATTCCTGGTTGAGCTGGTAGAGGACAAAGCCCAGGACAATGGGCAGGGCGGCCAGAAAATAAGCCTGGGTCTCGCCCTCGGCGGTCATGGTTCTGAGCTTATTCTGGATCTGTTTGCGCTCCTGGATGGTCTCGGCCAGGGTGTCGAATATCTCGGTGAGGTTGCCGCCGGTCTCACGGAGGATGCTCACGGAGTTTACGAAGATGTACGTGTCCGGGGTCGGCATGCGCTGAGCCAGATGGCGCAGGGCCTCGTTCAAGTCCGCGCCGAGGCGGTGCTCCTTGAGGATCAGCCCGAACTCCTGGGATAAGGGGGCCTGGCTCTTGGTGGCAGTGAGGTCCAAAGCCTGAAGCAGGCTGAAGCCGGCTCGCAGGGCATTGGAGGCCATGACCAGGCCGTCAGCCAACTGGAGCTCAAAGCGTTTGACGCGCCTGCGCCGGATGAGGACCAGCACGCCTTTGGGGGCCTGGGTAAAGGCCCAGGCGAAGACCAGGGCGCAGAACAGGCGCATGGTCAGATCCCCGGCCATGCCCTCGCTTTGAGGGTAGAGTTCCTCCAGATCCATGGGCAACTGCTCGGCCTGTCTGGCCCGGGCCTCCTCGAAATTCTGGCGCTGCGGATCGCCAAGCAGGCCGCGCATGGCTGCGAGGTTGGCTCGGGCCTTGGCGTACTGCGTTTTGAGTTCCACGGCTTTCAGGAACTCCTGCTCGGCCAGGTCCATGTTGCCGGTGCCGTAGTAGGCCACGCCCAGCTCGTTGTGGGCAAGGGCGGAGGAACTTCCCTTGTAGCGGGAAAGCTCGGTCATGGCCGCCTGGTAGTTGCCCGCCCGGTTGAGTTCCATGGCCCGGTCGATGGACAGCCGTTCGATGTTGCCCGCCGCGCTGGGCAGGATGAAACCCGCCGCCGCCCCGACCGCAGCCAGGGCGAGAATGACTGTCCTGACTACGCGCTGGCTCATGGGCAGAAACATGTCATCCAGGGACTGAGACACACGCGCGGCGTAGGCCTCCAGACTCGCCGGCCAGCCTTCCCGGCCGGGGGGCAAAACCGTGGCCAGCCAAAGATAGCCCAGGCCCCAGAAGAGGATAAGGAGCGCGGCCCCAAGAAGGAACATCATCGCATGCCTCCCGCCGCCCCGCTTTCGGCGGCCCAGAATATCTCCCTGGGCACGTTCACTCCGCGCTCCTCGAACCGCGCCAGGCAACGCGGCACATAGCCCGTGGCCACGAACACGCCGCGCACCTCGCCCTCCGGGGCAGGTTCCTGGCGGAAAGTGAAGACGTCGCCCAGGGTGATGATGTCCGTCTCCATGCCCGTGACCTCGGAAATCTGCACAATGCGCCTTTTGCCGTCCTTGAAGCGCTTGATCTGGATGATCAGGTCCAGGGCTCCGGTGATCTGCTCCCGGATGACCCGGGTCGGCAGGTCGAACCCGGCGAAGAGGACCAGGGTCTCCAGGCGGCTCAGGGCCTCGCGGGCGTTGTTGGAGTGGATGGTGGTCAACGATCCGTCGTGGCCGGTGTTCATCGCCTGGAGCATGTCCAGGGCCTCGGAGCCCCGGCACTCCCCCACCACGATGCGGTCAGGGCGCATGCGCAGGCAGTTGCGCACCAGGTCGCGGATGGTCACCTCGCCCTTGCCCTCGATGTTGGGGGGCCGCCCCTCCAGGGTGATCACGTGGGGCTGGACGAGCTTGAGCTCGGCCGAATCTTCCACTGTGACGATGCGCTCCTCGGGCGGAATGAACTCGGAAAGAATGTTCAGCAGGGTGGTTTTGCCTGAGCCCGTGCCGCCCGAGATGAGCACGTTGAGCCGCGAGAGCACGGCGGCCCGCAGAAACTCCTCCATCTGGGCTCCAATGGAGCCCATGCTGATCAGATCCTTGCTGGTGAGCTTGCGCTCCGGGAACTTGCGGATGGTGAGCACCGCACCCTTGACCGCCAGGGGGGGGACGATGGCGTTGACCCGAGAGCCGTCGGAGAGACGCGCATCCACCATGGGCGAGCTGGTGTCGATCTTGCGACCGAGCGGGGCCACGATGCGCTCGATGATGCGCATGAGATGGCTTTCCGAAAGGAAGCGGCGAGGCGAGGATTCGAGCTTGCCCTTGCGCTCCACGTAAATGGTGTCGAAACGGTTAACCATGATCTCGGAAATACCAGGGTCGGCCAGCATGTCCTCCAGGGGGCCAAGGCCCAGAACGTCCTGGAGCACCTCGCGCACAATGACGTCGCGGGCCTGGCGGGAGCGTATCTGCACCTCCTGGTCCAGGATGAGGATGATCTGGCGCGTGACGTCCTCGCGCAGTTCCTTGAGTTTGACCGGGGCGTTCTCGGCACGAATGTCGCTGTACTTGAGGTCGTAGGTTTCCAGCAGCTTCTGGTGCACGGCCTGTTTGACCTGGTCCAGATTCCGCTCTTCTGGGGGAGCCTCCTGATGTTGCCCAGGGGCGAAGGACGCCCCATCCTGCGCCAGGGCCTTGACGATGGCGTGGGCCAGGGAATCGAAGGCCTTGGCGGTCTCGCTCAGGGGGTGGTCCTTGGGGTAGCTGCGCCCGCCGGACATGTTGGCCCAGACGTCCTTGTCATGGGGTATGGTGGCCAAAACATCCCGACCGGTCAGGGTCTCCACTGCCTGGCGGGTGAAGCGGGGGTCCTCCCCGGCGCGGTTGAGAACCAGGTGCGCCACGTGGCTTGAATAGTTTCGCCGCATCAGAAAGGCCAGGTCCGCCTGGGCGTGCTCCAGGGCCAGGGGGTCCGGGACGGTGGGTACGAGAATCATGCTGGAGAGGTCGAGCATCTTCTCCTGGACCGGGCCGAAACCGGATCCCAGATCGGCCACGATCCAGTCGTAGACGGCCAGGAGCTTTACGAACAGGGCCTCCAGGGCGGGGGGCGCAGGGGCGATGGCCGCTTGGCTGCCGCCGGAGAGCCCCAGGACGTCTATGCCGCCCGGGTGCGGGGTGGCGAAGGTTTTAAGCATGGCCGGGGCGATCTTGTCTGCGGCGGCCAGGGCCGCGTCCAGGCTGCCCACGCCCCTGAGGTCCATGATCTTGGCCACGTCCAGGGACAAGGGCAGCCCCATATCCACCAGGAGCGTCTTCTCCCGGGTCTCCAGGCGCAGGCCAACAGCCAGGTTCACGGCCAGGAAGGTCCTGCCGACGCCTCCCTTGGAAGAATAGAGTGTAACAAGCCTGCCTGGCATGGCCGGATTACTTCTTTGCCTTACCCCGAAGGGCTTCCAGGTCGCGCTTCTTGAAGGACTGCTGCACCTTGGCGTCGATGACCTCGGCTGCCTGGCCCGGAGAATCAAGGATACGCGAGGTTACGAAGACGATGACCTCGGTGGTGTCCACGCCGGCCTCCTTGCGCGCGTTGAGCTGGAGAAGGCTCAACCCCTTGTCCGGGGGCGACTGGGACATCAGCTCCAGCTCGCGCTGTCCGATAAGCCCGCCAAGGGCGATGCTGGTCCCGCTGCCAACGTTCAAGGCCGTGGACAGGTTGTTGGTGCTCACGATGGGCGCCCCGCCCGAGCCGGTGCCGGTCACGGCGCTGGACTCCACATGGATGGAAGTGTCGATGTTCTTGGCCTGGTCGATGTTTGGGGATACCTCAAGGGTCATGCCCACCTTTTTATATTCCACCGACATGGTTCCCAGGCTTTGGGCCACGGATATGGGTATCTCGGTTCCGGCGTAGAATTTGGCCTGGCCGCCCTGCTTGGTGATGACGGCCTGGTTCATGAGCGAGCGTCCCTTGCCCTCGTCCTGAATGCGGCGCATCTTGGGGAAGAGATCCGAGATGGTGCCCGAAAGCGAGGAGAACCAGCCCTTGTCGCTGGACAGGGTCCCCGTAGCTTCGGACTTGGTGCCCAGAGGGTTCCAGTGGATGCCCAGGTCACGCAAAGCAGACTTGGAGACCTCCATGACGTTCATGGTCACTTCGATCATGCGCGGCTGGGTATAGACCTGCGGGGCGTCGCCCGAAACGCGCAGGGCGTTGACCACGTTCTTGCTGTAGAGCGAGGCAATCTTCTGCGCCCGGTCAGCCTCCTCGGCCGAGACCACAAGCCCGTCGAGCATGAAGGAGTCCTTGACGGCCTTGACCTTCACGCCCGGCCTGTCGATCTCCTTGTGGATCTGCTCGCCCACGATGCGCTTCATGACCGGGCTCAGGCTAACCTGATTGACCACCTCGGGCATGCTGGCAAGGAGCTTGTTGACCCGGTCGAAGTGCTCGGAGCTGAAGACATCTCCCTCAACCACGATCTTCGGACCCAGTTGGCGCACGCGCAGGCCCTCATAGCCCGTGAGCATGTCCTTGAGGGCGGCAACGTTCTCGGCCACGGCCCCGGAGAACACCCGCACCGAATATTCCCGCTTCTCACCCCCGGTTCCCAGGACCAGGATGTTGCTGACGCCCGGTTTCTTGGCGTTCACAAGCATCTCGCGCTCGCCCGAGCGGGCCACGCCGAGCACCTCGGGGTCGCCCACTGCCACCTTGTCCACGGCGAAATCGAGCTTGATCACAGTGCTCTGACCGTTGACGATCTCCAGACTGGCCGTGTCCTGGGCCAGAACCGCGCCAGGCAGGCAGATCAGGAACATCAGGGAGGCGAGCAATGCACGAAGCGATGATACGTAGGCCTGTTTCATAACCGGATTTCCCTTCTGGTCGGGGTTTTTACGCGTCAAGCGACTAGTGAAGCTGGTATTCCTCGGTTCCTCGGAACTCGGTCCAGGACGGGCGCGCTCTGGGCACTACGGCCTTGTCGGTTCCGAGCACGGACTGGGCCGTCATGGTGGAGGTCTGCGCCACGGACTCGTTCTTTTGCCAGCTGCTGCGCAGGGCCACGGAGAGCGAACCGATCTCCTGGGCCAGGGCGGTCTTCTGGGTGTCCTCGGGGGTGAGGGCCAGGGTTAGGGTGCGGATGCCTTGCGCGCCGGATGCGGCCGAGCCCTGGACCTGCACCTGGTTGCCCTCGCCCTTCCGGTACGCCGTGGCCCGCGGAGCGCCCCTGGCGCTGGAGGACTGATTCACAGCCAGAACCAGGACGTTCTGCAGGAGCACGCGGTTGATGGTCCCCTCGGCAACGTTGCGGCCCTGCTGCACGGAGCCGATGTTGGCCGAGAGGAGCACGTCCACCTGATCGCCCGGAGAGATAAGCCCGGCCACGGCCGAGACATCATTGACCGCAATGCTGTAGGCCCGCTTGTCCGGCGGCACGCGCCGGGCCACGCCCTCCTCTTTGGCCGCTCGGAGCATGGATTCAAGCACCTGGGTTCCCTTAAGCAGGGGCACGTCGGCCACCCGGTCCGCAGCCTCGGCCAGTTCGCGCACCGCCCCAGGTTGCAGGAACTGCTTGGGCACCTCCACGGTTTCAAGCATGGTCTCGTCCAGGGCCGTCCCCTCGAGAACGTCCTTGGCGGAAACCAGCACCTTGACCGGCGTGGTCAGCGAAAGGATCTCTTTCTCCTTCTTGTACACGTAGGAGAAAACCAGCATCAGTGCGAAAAGCGCCACGCCCAGGGAGATGAGAATCAGTCTTGCTCTGCTCATGACCTACTCGGTTTTAATGGTTCGGTCTGAAGTGCCTTTCTTGGCGAATGTATTCTTGCCCGTCCCTGTATATGAGCCTGCGTAGCCCTTCAGGAGCAAGGCCACCCGCACGGGATTCCCGGTGAGTTTGTCCCCGATGACCCCGGAGACCTGCATGATGGCTTCCTTCTCCTTCTTCACGAGCTTGAACGTGCCATCGGCATCCTTCTCGGACTGCTCGCGCCACTGGTAACGCAGGTCTTCCAGGGTGCGGGTCATACTTTCGAACAGGGTGTAGCCGTAGATGAGAAACATGAGAATAAACGACAGGAAAAAGAGCATGAAGGCCGCCTCGATCATGGCCGCTCCACGTTCGCCGCCTGTGTGCCGGGCCTTTCTGGCGGACCCGTCGCGCGCTCCCGTCCTCAATGGAGCACCTTGGAGAGGTCGTCGGCCTTGGGCTTGGGGTCCTTCAGGTCGGCAAGGCGCACCATCACGGGCTTGTATTGGGGATACCCCCCGATGGGGATCCACCCGAGCGAGGAAGTGGTGTCGATTCCGAAAAGCTTCGTTAGGGCCTTTGTGTCACCGCTCGCCACCGTGGAGACCATATCCTCGACCTTGCCGAATTTTTCGAGCAGGGTCGTCGCGTCCATCCCCGTGGGGCTGACCAGCGCGTCCAGCGCCGCCTTGGCCAACGGGACCTTCTTGGCCACGGCTTCGATGCCCGAATTTACCTTTTTCAAAAACCCGGCAGCCGTGGAGAAGGTATCCATGGAGACCCCCTTGATGGCCCAGCCTCCGACCCACTCGCCCAGGGCGATCATGGCGTCGGCAGCGGGCATGGACCCCACGGAGCCCCCTGTGGGCATGGCCGCCGCGTAAGCGCGCAGCGCCTCGGTGCGCCCGAAGACAGATGGCGCCAGGATCAGGTCGTGGGGGGGGTGCTTGAGTTCAAATGCCGAATAGGTGACCGGGGAATTCTTCTTTTTGATTTTGTATTTAAAGCTGCCGCCCGAGGGCATGGGGAGGAAGGCGTCTTTCGTAGAAGTGGTATCCGTGCCGTCATGGTCCTCTAATTGCTTTTCGTTACCCGCCTTGGAGTCTTGCCAGCTCGTGGCCGGGCTATCGCAATGAACGAGACCAAGGGTCACCGACTCGCAAGGGGTTTCCTCCCAGTACAGAAAGGCATAATATCCGGTTTTCTGCTCGTACTCCATGAGCTTGCCCGGCTGGCTCTCGCTGGTCTTGGGATTGATCGACTTTATGGAGACGTCCTTGACGCCCAGGCTGTCCAGGTTGGCTTTCTTGACGCTTTTGGCCGCGTTGATGGCCTTGCGGGCATAGTCCTTATTGGCGTCGTCCTGGTATCCCTTGATCGCCTTGAAGACCTTCTCGTAGTACGTCGCGACCTTCTTGCCTTCAGCTTCATCTTTGAAAGGCGCGGCGCAGGCCCTGACATAGATGCCCAGGAGCTTGAAGTATTCCTTCTCGGCCGAATAATTCAAATCCGCGATCTCGTTCAGGCCAGCGGCTTGGACCGTGGCGGCCGAATAGGCGCAGGCGTCGGCCACGTTCTGGAGCCGGATCTTCTCGAAGATCAGCTGGCCGATGTCTGCAACGAGCATGATCATAAGAACCAGCGTGGGCAGCAGAAGGGCCACCATCACCGTGATGGATCCCTTCTGGCCTTTGGCCGGTCTTATCGCGCTCGCGCTGTCCATCATTTCGCCTTGTTGTCCCCGTCTTGTTTGGGTTCCATGTACGTTTTCACCTTATGGAAGATGGTGAAGCCGTCTTTTTCCCCCCACAGCTTGCCCACCGCCTCGGGCAGGTCGATCTTCTTGGACAGCGAGACGTTTCCCTCGCCGCCTTTGTTTTCGCCGAACTTTCCCTCGGTTTTCAGCTCGTAGCCCTTGTCGATCTTGGAAGCGGCATTGCCTGCGGAACCACCCACAGCGTGGGCCCGTGCCGCCACGTTCGTGGCGTAGCGCAGCCGTTCATGGGCCAGAAAGATTTCCGAGAGTTTGATATAGGCGATGAACAACAGGAAAATGAACATCAGGGCGAAGGCGAACTCCACCATTACCGCGCCGCGCTCCCCATGCCGTGGCGGGCTCAGTCCCATCCGGGGCGTAGCTTCTGGCAGGCGGAACATGGCTCGAGCCCAATCCATACTAGCTCTTCTTTATCCCTGCGGTATCCTTGACCTTCTTGACAACTTCCTGGAAGAATTCCTTAAGGGGGTCGAACATGTAGGTGGCTGCGGCGATGATGCCGATCACGATCACCGCGATAAGCAGCGCGTATTCTACTGTAGTTGCCCCCCTCTCGCCGGAAACGTGCTTCTTGACGTCGTGCAGGAAGTTATTCAGGCGAAGGTGCAGGGAGGCAAGCAGACCTTGTAGCTTCGGCATGTGTTGTGCTCCGGTGGTTGAGTATCTAAGGGTAAGGGGGTGCGATGAACCCCATGAAATCTTTAAATATCTCCACGGCCATTGGCCGAAATACCTCGGTCTCCACACCCATGAGAATGGCGGCAACGATGAGCATGCACAGAGCGTATTCAACGGTCACGGCCCCGGACTCGAACCGGCGGGCATGACGCGGTGCAGCGCATGGGAACGCCCGCCCGGAGCACCGCAGACGGAGTCGGCACAGAGCGTTGGACAAGGCCCTCCTCCCTGCTCCCGCGTTCCCCAGGCAAGCCTGGAGGACGCGCGGTTTTGGAATACGAACCGGGGCTAAAGGCACCTGCATATGACGTCCACTCACGCGCGCTCCACTGACCATTCGTCACCTCACGTTGAACGCCGTTCTAGCAGGGCACCCCAAACAATTTCCTTACAATCCGGGATACGCGGCAAATTAAGACGGCCAGCGGACACTTTTTCGGCCATTACCCCAAGGACCTGCGACAACGGAAACCGAGGGCACCTTGCGGCAGCCACCCGCGGCTTCCGCTGTGCACAGGACGCACCGGGAGCGTTCACTGCCCCGCGCGGATGACCAGGATTTCTTTGACGTTGAAGGACAAGGGCTTCGAGCCATGCAGGCCTACGGCGGGTCCCCGGTAGTCCACCTCCAGGACGTAGGCTCCGGGCGGAGCGTCCTCAGGGACAAGGAAGTAGGCGTCCACGGCCGAGCGGCCGGGCACCAGAACGAAGCTCTTGTCCTGGTCGAGAAAGACGGTCCGCCCCTTGAAGCTCAACTTGCGGAGCAGCACGCCCGTCTCCGGTCCACGGCCCGGATCGGGGCAGAAGGCATAGATGATGCGATGGTGCACTTCGCCGCCCGGCGCGACCCGTTCCGGGTTGAGGGTGTTGCCCTCCACGACGAGCAAGGGCAGCTTGAGCGTGTCGCACTGGAGTTCCTGGGACAAGGCCTCATGTTCGAGCAGGAGCTTGGGGCCGGGGGCCGGTTTGGTCGGCGGCGCGGGCTCCTGATCAGGAACATGCTTGACGCACGCGGGCGTAAGGAAAAGAAGCAGGGCCAGAATCACTACTTGATGATACGCCATCCCGTGTCGCCTCCTGAGGCTTTCTTTTTGGCCGGAGCCTTGGCGGGCGCGCGCGGCGGGGCCTGCGCCGGGGGCTCAGCCGGAGCCTGTGCCGGTTCCGGTGCCTGGGCCGGATCAGGGGCCAGATGGCTGGTGGAAACGTAGCCCGTCAGGCCCTGAGTGTAACCCGTCTGCCCTTGGGGGGCATACACCTTCACCCAGTCCCCCTGAACTTCGATCACGTCCAGCTTTGCGTTCATGTCGAGATAGGCCAGGATCTTGCCCGAGATGTCCGGGGTCTCCCGCAGGCGGACGGCCTTGGCCTGAGCGTAGAGGATCTTGAGCTCTGCTGTCGGCTGGTTGCTGTTAGGGAGCTGTTCCTGGGCCTGCTGGGGCTGGGCCGCGGGGGCCGCCGCGGGCATGGCGGCGGGTTCCGGGGTCGCGGATGCGGCGGGGAGCGAAGTATCCGCGCCGGATGCCCCCTGAGGTTGCGGAACGGATACGGGCTCGGAAACTGGCTCTGGGGCCGTCTTCACGGCACCCGATGCTTGCGCCGAAACGTCAGGGGCCTGAACCGCTGTCGCAGGTCCTGGGGCAGGCACCGGCGCAAGCGCGGGCTTTGGCGCAGGGGACGGTGCGCTTTGGGCGGTCGGCCCCTGCGGGGCGTCCCGCTTGGTCAGAAGAGCATATCCCCCCAGGCCCAGAACGAGAGCGACGCCAAGCACGGCCAACAGCCCCCTTCTTTGCGCGGGGCGATGCCCGGTCGGGATAAGCGGAGGGGGAGACTCCCCGGCCATGGTGGCGGACTTCGCAACGTCCGCAGCTGGGACCTGCTCCCGCTTGGAATCCATGGACTGTATTACAGGCCGGTCAGGCGCGGCGGACCGGCTGATCCGCCCGACCTCGGCCAGGAAGGCCTCCGCGCTGGCGAAGCGGTCGCCCGGTGCCTTGGCCAGAGCCTTGAGCACCATGTCCCGGCACGCCAGACCCGTCTCGTCTTCGGGGAGATCCAACGGTGGCGGGGTCTTCTCTATATGGCCGAGCATGATCTCCAGGTCGGTGTTGCCGGTGAAGGGCGCCTTGCCGCTGAGCATCTCGTAAAGGGTGACGCCCATGCTGTAGATGTCCACGCTGAAACTGACCTCGCCGGATTTCAGCAGTTCCGGGGCCATGTACTGCAAGGTGCCCACGCCCGCGCCGAAGCGGGTCAGGCCGGAATCGTCCTCCACCAGCCGGGCGATGCCGAAGTCGGTCACCTTCACCTGCCCGAAATCGGAGACAATGATGTTGCTGGGTTTGATGTCGCGATGCACGATGCCGTTTTCGTGCATGAAGGCCAGGCCCGAGAGGACTCCCCGGGCGATATGGAGGGCCTCGGGGATGGAGAGCCGCTCCTTGGCCAGGAGCATGTCCTTGACGGACTGGCCGCTGACGTATTCCATAACCAAGTAGACTTCGCCCTCCCATTCCAGGAAGTCGAAAATATTGACCACGTTGGTGTGGCTGAGCTTGGCCTGAAGCTTGGCTTCCTTGAGGAAGCGCTGGAGCATGTTCTGATTCTTGGCCAGATGGGCGGCGAGACGTTTGATGGCGACCGCGCGTTCAAGCGTGCGATGCAGGGCCTTGTAGACCACCCCCATGCCGCCTTCACCGATCTTCTCGATGACGTCGTACTGCTGGATGGCTTCAGGCACGCTCCCTCCAAAGGCCTTTCGTGTTTCTCAAACTTCAAACGCCCTTTTCGCAAGCTCAGGCAGCGGAAAACGCGTACGACCGCCCGTCCCTGCCGCCCGAAAGAGAAGTCTCCGCGACGTGTGCCCCGTGGCTATGAACAACTCCGTGTAGGTGCCTGAAAGCAGTTCCACTCGGACATTGGAAAACTTCCGCCTGGCAAATCCGAGCGTTTGGCTACGCCACGCGACACAAATTCAGGCTACATGACGGCCCTGACATTTTCCTGACAATTGGGGCGAGAACGGAAATTAAAACGAACCGGCTGGGGAAAAGGTGCTGAGGAACGAACAGGTGGAGGACAACGGCGGGCCGCCGTATTCGGAGACAAACAGACCGGAAAATGCCCGCTCATGCTGGTCCGGTGGAAGCAGGCAAGCGTGAACCGGAGCAGAAGAAACGAGATCCAGTAGCGCCCACGGATACGCCGGGTGGTCGGTTTGATGGACGTATCATCATACCAAGCCTGGAAACGCTGTGTGAGAGAATTGATTTGGTCCGGCAAAAGGTAAGGGATGCTTTCAGTGCGTGCCTTAAGTGCCATCGGTAGATTCGTGTTCTGGACAGCGAGAAGGGACATTTCTGTGCTCCTGATCGTTACACGGTTTCGTCCACAAACGCGTGTATTTATAGCATACTTTTGACAGCCGTGGAAGCTTAA
>JBBRUD010000070.1:0-23099 GCA_038248065.1 Desulfovibrionales bacterium
ATTCAGCTTAAGTCCAAAGTCTCTTTTAGATATGGATTACGATATGGTGGATGAAGATTTACGAGACGTCGTTGACGCAATCAAAACAGACCGCTTTAATGATGACCTACACCTCCCTGAAAACCAAGTCATGCGAATTGTTACTGGAGACATTGATGCAAATATCAAATTTGTTCTAGATCACATATTGACCAACGGGGAACCGATAGCTGGCAACGCCTATTACAAGCTTTCAGATCAGGTTAGATCAAAAATCAAAGAATGTTTAAAGATGATGTATCTTGTTCATTTGAGACGCAACAAGCTTTCAAAGGCAGAATCAAGTGTACTAAGTGCATCCATCCCTATCTTGTTATGGCATATACAAGGCCGTTCATTTAGTGAAATCATATCATTGCGTCACTCATTTTTAACCAAAAAAAGCGAGCAAGGTAAAATCAACGCTCAACTCAAAGATCATCAAATTTCAAATAGCGAAGCCAACGAATTGTGGAGCAACCTTACTATACGATTTAGCCAGGTTCCATCGCCCCTCCCTAACAAAACGCTCACTAGTAAGTCGTCGTTCCCTCAAAAACATATTAGAGAGTTAGATTACGATAGCCTTGTATACGATACGTACGACTACCTTGATAAAGTTATCTCGCTATCATTGTCTGACCCTATTTGCGCAGTGCTTGAAGTTTTCTATAGCAAATATAATGATGAGCGAGCGAAAGCGCTAGCAAACTACATCCGCTTCGGAACAAACAACGATACCGAGATATGGTTGCTTAAGTATGGATTTGGGTTCGAAGACATAGACTGGATCAAGGAGCATGTGGGCTCTATTGATAGCCATCGTATACACTTCAACAAATCAATCAATGATTTACCTGCCGACAAGATCATGGTCATCAACAGATATTTGTAAAGCAAATTTAGAGCATACTCCACCTAAACGTAAATCTTCAATATATTAGAACATCACTGTTTACAGCGTAATTGAACCATCACGAACCACGCAAAAAAGCCCGGCAGTCAACCTGCCGGGCTTTTACTATCAGATCAACTTTTCGGCCTAGTAGCGGTAGTGATCCGGCTTGTAGGGGCCGTTTTCGGGGATGCCCAGGTATTTGCTCTGGTCGGGGGTCAGCTTTTCCAGCTTGACGCCCAGGCGGTCCAGGTGCAGGCGGGCGACTTCCTCGTCCAGCAGTTTGGGCAGGATGTGCACGCCCACGGGGTAGTCCTTGGTGGCAAGTTCGATCTGGGCCAGGGCCTGGTTGGTGAAGCTGTTGGACATGACGAAGCTGGGGTGTCCGGTGGCGCAGCCCAGGTTCACCAGGCGGCCTTCGGCCAGCACCAGGATGGAGCGGCCGGACTTCAGGGTCCACTTGGCCACCAGGGGCTTCACTTCCAGCTTGGTGATGCCGGGGGTCTTCTCCAGGTAATGCATGGCGATTTCGGAGTCGAAATGGCCGATGTTGCACACGATGGCTCCGTCTTTCATCTGCTCCATGTGCTTGCCAGCCACCACGTCGAAGCAGCCCGTGCCGGTGACGAAGATGTCGCCCTGGGAGCAGGCGGCGTCCATGGTGGTGACTTCATAGCCTTCCATGGCGGCCTGGAGGGCGCAGATGGGGTCGATTTCGGTGACGATGACGCGCGCGCCGAAGCCGCGCATGGACTGGGCGCAGCCCTTGCCCACGTCGCCGTATCCGGCCACGACCACGACCTTGCCAGCAACCATGACGTCGGTGGCGCGCTTGATGCCGTCAGCCAGGGACTCGCGGCAGCCGTACAGGTTGTCAAACTTGGACTTGGTGACCGAGTCGTTGACGTTGATGGCCGGGAAGAGCAGCTCGCCGTCCTTCATCATCTGGTACAGGCGGTGCACGCCGGTGGTGGTCTCTTCGGAGACGCCCTTGATCTTCTTGGCCCAGCGGGTGAAGCGGGTGGGGTCTTCTTTCACCGAAGCGGCCAGGCGGTCCATGATGATGGCGAATTCTTTATTGTCCGTGGCTTTGTCCAGGATGCTTGGATCCTTTTCAGCCTTGACGCCGTGGTGGATGAACAGGGTGGCGTCGCCGCCGTCGTCCACGATGAGGTCGGGGCCGGAGCCGTCAGGCCAAGTGAGGGCCATCTCGGTACACCACCAGTAGTCCTCCAGGGTTTCGCCCTTCCAGGCGAAGACGGCGGCGGTTCCGGCGGCAGCGATGGCGGCGGCGGCGTGGTCCTGGGTGGAGTAGATGTTGCAGCTGGCCCAGCGGATGTCGGCGCCCAGATCGTAGAGTGCCTCGATGAGCATGGCGGTCTGGATGGTCATATGCAGGCTGCCAGCCACTTTCAGGCCCTTCAGGGGCTTCTGCTTGCCGTATTTGGCGCGCACGGACATGAGGCCGGGCATCTCGTTTTCGGAAATGTCCAGTTCCTTGCGGCCCCATTCGGCCTGGGACATGTCGGCAACCTTGTACGGCAGGGTGAGATCCAGAGGCGTCACAGTCATGATGTTCTCCTGTTGTCAGGGTCTCGCGGCCAGGTACAGAACCAGGGAGAGACCCAGTTTTACGGTGTATTTTTCCATGCTCCGCACCTGGAAGCCGGCCTGTTCGAGCCAGGTTCGGATTTCCTCGGGTTCAAAGCCGAGCCAGCGGTCGCCGAAACGGCTGCGCATCTGCTCGCTGTCATGTTTCATGAAATCAACTACTACCAGCAGGCCACCCGGAGCCAGCACACGGCCTGCTTCGCGCAGTCCTGCGGCCGGGTCGGAAAGATGGTGCAGGGTCAGGCTGACCACGGCGGCGTTGGCCTCCTGGTCGGCCAGGGGAAGGTGCTCAAGTTCCCCCACGCGCAGGCTGACCGCGGCCCCGACGCGGCGGCGGGCCTGTTCCAGCATGGCGGGCGCGCCGTCCACGCCGATGACCCTGGCGGCTTTGGCCGTCAGCGCCGGGAGCAGCTCGCCCGAACCGCAGCCCAGGTCGGCGATGGCCGGACACTCGGGCAGGCGGGCCAGGATGAGGCCTTCCAGGTCAAGATCGCCCAGGACCTCGCGGCGCATGGCCTGCCAGTCCCCGGCGATGGCGTCGAAGAAGCGGCGGGTCTCGCGGGTGCGCTGGTCCAGGGCCTCGGCTGCCCGGTCAAGATCCGCCGGGGGGCCGCATTCGCCCAGAAAGGGGTCGAGGGCCGCCAAAAGGGCTTTGGCCTGGCCGCTCTGGGCCGCGTGGTAGAACACCCAAAGCCCGTCGCGCCGGGCGGTGAGCAGGTCCGACTCCACCAGGATGCGCAGATGGCGCGAAATGCGTGACTGGCCCATGCCCAGTACGGCCACGATCTCGCCCACATTGAGCTCGAAGCGGATGAGCAGGCGCACCAGCCGCAGGCGGGTTTCGTCGGCCAGGGCCTTGCAGGCCGAGAGCGTGGCGCAGCCGCTCACCTAGCGGCCTCGCGCAGCCGGATGGCCCAGTTGCCGGTAAGCAGGAAGCTTACGGCCACACCGGCCACCAGCCCCCAGAAAGCCGGGCCGATGCCCGCGAGGCTCACCCCGGAGGCGGTGACCAGAAAGGTGACCAGCCCGGCTTCGCGCTGGCTGGCATCCTCCATGGCCTGGGTGAGCCCGGAGATGATGGCCCCGAACAGCGCCAGGCCCGAGAGCACCGCGATGAGCTGGCTGGGAAGCGCCGTGAACAGCCCCACCAGCGTGGCCCCGAACAGCCCTACCACAAGATAGGCCATCCCGCAGAACAGCCCGGCCACATAGCGCCGGTTAGGATCGGCGTGGGCTTCGGGGCCGGTGCAGATGGCCGCTGTGATGGCCGCCAGGTTGACGCCGTGGCAGCCGAAGGGAGCCAGGATTACCGAAAGAATACCCGTAACGCCAAGCAGCGGCCCGGCCGGGGTGTGGTAGCCGCTGGCCCTCAGCACCCCAAGGCCCGTGGCGCTCTGGCCGGTCAGGGACACCAGGCACAGCGGCACGCCAAGGCCGATGATGCTGCCCAGGCTGAAGGTCGGGGTGGTCCATTCCGGCAGGGTGAGGGCGGCGTGGATGGTTACCAGGTCGAGCTTGCCCAGCGCTGCGGCGGCCCCGAACCCTGCCGCCAGGGTGAACACGATAGCATAGCGCGGGGAAAAACGCTTGCCCAGCAGGTAGCACAGCACCATGGGGGCCACCAGCCAGGGCTCCACGGGCAGGGAGACGAACACGTCCATGCCGAACCGCAGCAGGATGCCCGCCAGCATGGCCGCAACCACGGCCTTGGGGATGCGGTCCATGAGGGCCGAAAATACCCCGGTGACGCCCAGGATGGCGATAACCGCCCCGGAGAAGATATAGGCCCCGATGGCCTCCGGGAAGGAATACCGTGCCAGAGAAGTAACCAGAAGCGCCGCCCCAGGCGTGGACCAGGCGATAATGATCGGCACCTTGAAGCGCAGGGAAAGATACACTCCGGCCAACCCGCTGCCGATGGAAATGGCCCACACCCAGCTGGCCAGTTGTCCGGTAGAGAGCTTGGCCGCCGCCGCAGCCTGGAAGATGAGTGCCGCTGGTCCGCCATAGGCGACCACCACGGCGATCACTCCGGCCACCAGGGCGGAAAGGGAGATGTCGCTGGAGAAGCTTCTGGTTGGACTGGGACGCATCGCTTGTTCCTCATATCAAGATATATTGATATGAGGAACTACTGATTTCACTTTCCCGTGTCAAGCCCCTCCCGCTTCGGAGGAGGCGGCCTTTTCGGGGCTACCCTTTTCCCCGGGCGCGCTTCTTCTCGAAGGTGACGCAGCGAATGCCCTCTCCTGCGAATCCCGGTCCGTAGCAGGCATTGTCCGACACGCACAGGGCAGGGCGCAGGTCTCCCGCATGCCAGCGTTGGATAAGCCCCGGCTCGCTGATCAGAGGGCGGCACAACGAGACATAGTCGGCCAGCCCGGCGCTGAGAAGTTCCTGGCTCACTTCCATGGAGCGGATGCCCCCCACCAGGATGAGCGGAATCTTCAGGCGGCTTTTGCACAGGGCTGCGGCTTTGCGGTAGTATCCTTCCTGCTCGTGCGTCTTGATCCGGCCCTTGCGCGCGGGCATGAAGGCTTCACCAGCGGGCCTGCACCCGCCTGAAAGCTCGATGGCATCAACAGAGGCGTTCTCCAGCATGACGGCCACGGCGGCTGAATCCTCGATGGTCTGGCCGCCTTCTACGAAATCCTCGGAATTGATCTTGGCCAGCACCGGGTAGCCGGGCCCCACGGCGCTGCGCACGGCGCGGGTCACTTCCAACAGCATGCGCGCCCGGTTTTCGATGGGGCCGCCGTAAACGTCTGTGCGCGTGTTCCAGGCGGGGGAGAGGAACTGGTTGAGCAGGTAGCCGTGGGCGGCGTGGATCTGCACGGCGTCGAAGCCGGTTTCCTTGGCGCGTCCGGCAGCGCGGGCAAAGGCCGCTACGAGGGCGGCGATGCCTTCCGCATCCAGTTCGCGGCAGTCGGCTTCGGGCAGGGCGCTTGGCCCCACCGGACGCTTTCCAGAAAGCCCGGCGTTGGCCTGGGTTCCCGCATGGGCCAGTTGCAGGGCGATCCTGCCTCCGGCGTCGTGGACGGCCTTGGCCAGAGAAGCGAGGCCATCCTCAAGTTTATCGCTGTATGCGCCCAACTGTTTGAGCCCGGCCTGGCCCTCGGGGCTCACATAGGCGTGGCCGCTGATAATGAGGCCCACTTCGCCGCGGGCCAGGTCGGCCATCATGTCGCAAAGCCTCGGGGTGACGGAGCCGTCGTCGTCAGCCAGGCCTTCCCATGTGGCCGAACGCACGAAGCGGTTGGGGAGGGGGAGGGACTGAAGTGTGGTGGAGTCGAAAAGATCGGGCATGGAGAGAGTCCTCATGGGGCCATGCGGGCCCAGGGAAACCTAGGGCATGGCTGGAAGTGTGAGATAGAACGCGCTGCCGTGTTCCGGGGCGGATTCCACCCAGATGCGGCCGCTGTAGTGGTTGACGATGTGGCGGCATATAGCCAGACCCAGGCCGGTGCCCTTGGGTTTGTCCTTGAGGGTGTCCTGGCTGGAGTGCTGGTGGAACTTGTCGAAAATTTTCTCGGCTTCCTCTTCGGAAATGCCGGAGCCGGTATCCACAACGCGCACCTTGACCAGACCGTCCTTGTCCACCTCCGCGCCGATTTCCACTTGGCCCTGGTCCGTGAACTTCAGGGCGTTGTCGAGGAGGTTGATAAGCACCTGGAGAATGCGGTCGCGGTCCACCAGCACCAGTGGCAGGCTGGAGGGCATGGCAATGTTCAGGGTGACGTCGGGCCGGTCCGCCAGGCGGCCTTCCACGGCCATGACAGCGTCAGCAGCCGCCTCAGTCAGGTTCAGCGGTTCGTCGCGCCAGAGCATCTTGCCGGATTCGATGCGGGTGAGATCGAGCACGTCGTTGATCAGCCTGGTCAGGCGCTCGGATTCCTTCTCCACGATGTCGAGGTTGCGCAGCAGGCGTTCGGCCTTGGCCAGATGTTCGCTTGAGGCCTTGGGATGGAAATACTTGGCGAAATCTTTGGTGATGAGCTTGGCAAAGCCCAGGATGGAGGTCAGAGGCGTGCGCAATTCGTGGGACACCGAAGACAAAAACGAAGACTTGAGCCGCTCCAGCTGTTTGAGTTGGGTGTTGGCCGCTTCCATCTCGGCCACCTTGCGGAACAGGGCCTGTGTGCGCACTTCCACCTTGGCTTCCAGACGCTGGTTGAGGCCCTCCAGCAAGGCCTCGGCCCGCTTGCGCTGGACAACTTCCTGCTCCAGCCGGGAGAGGGCCACGGAAAGCTCCGAAGTCTTCTCCTCGATGCGCCCGTTGAGGTTTTCCCTATGGGCCGTCAGCTCCAGTTCGGAGCGGGCCAGACGGGTGACTTTGTCCTCCAGTTGGGTGTTCATATCCTGAATGCGGCGGTACAGGGCGAAACTCTCCAGGGCCCCGGCAGTGTTGTTCAAGATGATGGAGAGGATGGAGAGGGATACCTCGGAGAGGCCGGTCGCCGGTTCGGCCAGCCGGGCCACGAACATCCCCCGCGTCCGCGAAGGGGTAGTCAGTACGTGCAGCAGATAGCGGGGCTTGCCCTTGCGTTTTGGGGAAAGGGTAGCCCGCTTCTCACGCAGGGCGAAGGAGAAGGAGCCGGTGTTGATGCTGTGCGACACGAACTGCCGCAGCTCTTCCGAGTCTTCCGCCGGGCGCATCATGGCGGGATGAAACGAGGAGTCAATCTCGTCAACCAGCCAGACACCCATGGCGGTAAAGGGCATCAGCCCGCCCACCCGCTCCAGGCAGAGCTGGAGAATGGCCGCCGGGTCATCGAGCTTGCCAAGGCTCATGGAAAAATCGGAAAGCGCTGCGGCCTGGTCCAGGGCGGAGAGGGCGAACCGGGTCATCTCCTCCAGATAGGCCACACGTTCAGGGCAGGGGGAGGCGGCGGGGCGGTGGGTTTCAGACATGGCCGAGCATATTGTCGCTGAGATTTTCCAACTGGCTCTCCAGACGTTCGCATACCGCCTGAGCCGCTCCGTCCGGGATGTCCAGGAGGCTCCAGGCAGAAAGATTGAGGGGCATGACCGTCTGGATTCCGCAGGAGCCAAAACCCATGGCTTCAGCCAGGAAGTCGGCCACGTGCAGGATGGTAGCTTCACGCACGTTTTCCGCCATCAGGGGGTCGTGGTGGAAATGCGCCGCCTCCACCAGGCTTGCGGGCAGTTTCCAGCTGTCCAGCAGCGCGCCGCCGACGCGTCCGTGGTCCGTGCCTAGCAGCCGCCGTTCTGTTTCCACCAGCCCCTTTCCAGAGTGCCTGGCGGCGGTCAGCATCTGGCGGGCGCGCTCCGGCACGTTCATATACAGGAGCATCAGCCCCACATCGTGGAGCAACCCGGCTACAAAAAACCGTTCGGTGTTGGGTACGCCCAGCTGCGAGGCCAGCGACCGGGCTGCGCAGCCCGTGGCCAGGGAATGTCGCCAGAAGGCCCTGGCGTCGATGACCCCTGCGGGAACGCCCTTGAAAATGGAGAGCACCGTGACCCCGAGGGCAAGAGCTGAAAGCTGCTTGACCCCGATGACCGTCACGGCCCGCGAGATGGTGTCGATGGACTGGTGAAAGCCGTAGAGCGGGCTGTTCACCAGCTTGAGCACCTTGGCGGCCAGCCCTGGGTCGGTCTGGAGGATGTCGGCCACCTCGGTCGGGGAAGCCACGGGATTTTGTATCACCTCGGTCAGACGCGCCATGGCGTCGGGCATTGCTCCAAGGGAGGGGTTGCAGGCCACCAGCGCAGCGATGCTCACCGGCGTGGCGTCGGCATGGGGGGCGTCGTCAGGAGCGTACAACACCATCTCCGGGGCGGCCTCTCCCTGGTGCAGCCGCCGGGCCAGACGCAGGGAGGAGCAGCGGAAGATATCCTGGATGAAGGGGAGATTGAGGTCGTTGTTTTGCAGGCGGCGGCTGGTGATGTCCTGGGCCTGGTGCAGCAGCTCGGCGGGAATATCGTCAACGCTGTCGGGAGCCCAGGGCGTGGGGGCTTGGCCGGAAACTTCCACCTCGACGACGCCCCAGGTTTTCAGCACGTCGATGATGCGCTCGGTCATGGGAGTGCCGCCGTTGGCGAGCAGACGACCGGTGATGTCCCGCACCGGGTGGGTCAGGGTCATGCCCGGTTGCAGTTCGCTCACTCGCATACTGGCCTCGTGGTGGCTGCATCGTGCCGCGCCGGAAAATGCGTCGCGGTCCCATTTTGTCCCGATGCGCTCCCATTCAAGTCGATTCCCAGGGGTTTGTCAAGGCCGCAGGCAAGAGCCCCGAAGGGTGTCTTCCGTAACAGGGGCGGCCTCTTCGCGCGTTAGAATGGCGGAGCCGCAGGGCGATGGGAATGCGGGAACTTGCGGCGAGGCGGTTCACCGGTTGGGCGCGAGTCTTCATGCTAGGTGTCGTCGCCGGAGGAAGGCTCAGGGCTCAGGGGCAGGCGCAGGATGAAGCGGGTCCCCTGGCCGGGGGCGGACGCCACCTCGATGGTGCCCTGGTGGTTTTCGGTGATGATGAAATACGACACGGAAAGGCCCAGCCCTGTGCCTGCGCCCGGAGCCTTGGTGGTAAAGAACGGCTCGAAGACGCGCTTGCGCACGGCCTCTTCCATGCCCGGCCCGTTGTCCTCCACCTCAATGACCACAATGTCCGCGTCTTTACGGGTGCGCAGGGTGATGGAGGGCTGCCCTTGCGTGGAATTCTTAGGCGCCATGGCTTGGGCCGCGTTCTTGAGCAGGTTGAGCACCACCTGTTCGATTTCGGTTTCGCTGCACCGCAGGGGGGGGAGGGCCAACGCATAGTCGCGTATGATACGGATCAACTTGAAATCGTATTTTTTCTTCAGGTCGTAGTCGGAAGCTGCCAGTTCCAGGGTTTTTTCCAGCAGTGCATTGATATCCGCGTTTTCATGTTTCGGCTCTGCCCTGCGGCTGAATTCCAGCATGTTGGCCACGATGCGGGCGGCCCTGGTCCCGGCGTCGCGGATGCCTTCGATAAATTTCGGAATGCCGCGTTTTTCCATATAGGCCTGGATGTTCTCCAGGCTGCACCCGCACTCGGCGGCTGCCCGGCTGTTGGCCGGAACACTGGAAGAAATATGGGAGAGCACCACCTGAGCGCTTTGCAATATGGCGGCGAGGGGATTGTTGATTTCATGGGCCATACCGGCGGCTAACCCGCCCACGCTCATCATCTTTTCCGTCTGGATCATGATTTCCTGCATGCGCCTGCGGTCGGTGTCGTCGCGGGAGATGCCGAACGTGCCGAAGAGCTGTCCCTGTTCATCGCGCAGGGGGCCTTTGGTGGTCAGATAGGTGCGTGTGCCGGTGGACGTGGTGAGGGTGTCATCGATGTTGCGGACGGTCCCGCCTTCCATCACCAGGCGGTCAAAGGCCATGATCCGGGCCGCCTCGGTTGGGGGAAACAGGGCCGTGTCGTCCCGGCCAAGTATTTCCTCCACAGGCTTGCCTGTGGCCTTGGCCACACCGGAGTTGGCCAAAAGATAGCGCCCCTGGAGATCCTTGATGTAGATAGCGTCCGTTGTGCTTTCAATGACGGAATGCAACAGCATTTTCTGCCGGGCCAGTTCGTTCTCGGTAAGCACCCGGCCGGTGATGTCGGGAAAGATGATGAACGCGGCGATGATCGTGCCGTCCTCGTCATAGACGGGGCAGCCGCTGACCAGTTCCCAGCGGGATTGCCCATCCTTGCGCGCAATGCGGTAGAGGGCGTTTCTGGTGGTTACGCCCCTCATGGCCAAGGCCAGGGGCAATTCCGACATGGGCACAAAGCGCCCGTCCTGGTCGTATTCCCGCCAGCTCTGAGGGATTTCCAGCAGGGGGAGGTCGACGTAGGACGGCTCGTCCTCGATGCACAGGAACTCCTTGCAGGCCTTGTTGGCAATGCGCAGAATGCCGTCGGGAACCGTTACCAGGGCCATGGGGAAGGGATTCTGCTCGAAGGCGGCATCAAGCATGGCTTTGGCGTCGGAGAGTTTTTTCTCGGCTAGCTTGCGTCCGGTAACATCCTGGGCGATGCTGTCGATGGTGGTTATTTTCCCATCAGAATCGTAGTGCAGGTCGATGGTCCAGGACATTTGCCGCACTTCACCGGAGAGCGAGACAATTCGATTCTCGTATATCACATGCAGCAGCCCCTGCGCGGCCCAGTCCTGGAACGCGCGTTGGGTGGCCTCCCGGTCATCGAGGTGGACAACGTCGAAGGCCGAGAGGCCGATGCAGTCTTCCGGCTCCTTGCCCAAAATCCTACGGGCAACGGGGTTGACGTAGAGAAAGCGCCCAGAGGCGTCCACTTGGGTGACCAGGTTGTCGGTGCCTTCCACCACCTGGCGGAAGCGCTCCCCGCTGGCGCGTAGGGCCTGTTCGGCCAGGGACCGTTCCGTTGCGCGGGTCTTGAGCGCTTGGATCATGTCGTCGAAGGCGGTGGCTACGATGCCGAGGGTGCCGCCGGCCCCGGCCATTCCGGTAACGGCGTCAAGATCGCCGTCGCCGACCCGTTTGGCCAGGCTGGCAAAGCGGCGCAACGGGTCGATGATGCCATACTTGCCCGCGAGCAAGGCCGCCAGGAGCGAGAGGCTTGCCGCTGCGGCGAACCACAGCAGATATCTGCGTGTGGCATGGTCCGCTTTGCCGAGTATCTGGGCCTCGGGAATTCCAACGACGATGGACAGATAGGGCGGAGTCTGTGGCTCCATGAACAGCTGCTTGAACGCGAAGTAGCGCCGGACGCCATCCGGGGACATGAACTCCGCCATGCCTTCTGTCTGCGGACTCAGTATCGCCTTGGCGGCCTGGGGGGAGATAGGCACTCCAATGGGGTTTGTGTCTGGTCTGTAGGGGTACGACAGAAGCCGGATTCCCCGACCGTCGTTGATGCCCATGCTGGAGCCCGCCGGAAGCATGGCCGCGTTGAACATATCCACGAAATGGTTCAGCTTCAGGCTGGTTGTCAGTATGCCGATGAGCTTGCCGTGCCCATCCAACACCGGTTGGGCAAAAGCGAGGATCGGTTCGGTAGAAAGCCTGCCGACGATATACTCTCCTGCCGCGAATCTACGGGTTGCGATGACTTTGGCCACATGCAACTGATCCGAAAAGTTGGCCTTGGAAAACGGAAGCGCCGAAGCAATGACTTCGCCATCCGGGAGGAGCAGCGTTATATTGGCGTGGTGGGGGTCCTGCCGGACCAGGGCTTTGAAGAGCTTGGTGCAGGCCTGAACTTCAAAATGTTGGACGTCGGACACTTCCGACAGGGTGGACAGAAGCTGCCTGACGCCCAAGGTGACGCTTTCCTGCTGGTCCGCGAAAGAGCGGACAAGCCGCATGGCGTCCAATTTGGCGGTTTGTACTTCCTGCTCCCGCAGTTCGCGGCCCGAAATGAGGATCATGGCCAGAATGGGAAGCGCGCCGAGCAACACCACCATAATGAGGCTCAGGCGTATGGAATCGAACTGAACGCGTTTCATGCGATGCCCTTCATGCTGAGGAGGAACGTACTGAAAGCAAGAAAGGGAATGAGTTGAGTTTCTACAATAATATCAGATAAGTTGGTTTCAGGGCAAGCTTTTTGGAAGCAGGGAAGTTACCCGGATTGCCAAGAACAGTGGAGATGCCGGAGACTGATTCTTCGTATAAAGGGACCTTGTGAATCCGCACCGCTATGGTCGAGGCCTCTTGGCGGGGGACCTGTTTGCGGGTATGCTGGGCAAATGCTTACAACTTCACCCCAGACCACAACAGATGCTCAAGGCCCCATGGAACCGGCGGCCATCGAACGCCTGTCCTTCGCCATCATCGACGCGGAAACGCCCGAACCCCGGCCTTATACCGGCCACCAATGGGAAGTGGCCCGGCGGCTGGTGCACACCTCGGCCGATTTCGAGCTGCTGAGCCTCTTGAAGTTCCATCCTCTGGCCGTTGACGCAGGCCTGGACGCCCTGCGTGGCGGGGCCACCATCGTCACGGATACGCGCATGGCCCAAATGGGTATTCCCCAGCGCAGGCTCGGCGCCTTGGGCTGCACCTGCGTGTGCCTGATGAACGATCCGGCAGTGATGGTCGCGGCCAAGCAACAGGGCGTCACCCGCGCCCGGGTGGCTGTGGATATGGCGCTTGAATCTGCGGGAAAGGGCGGACCGGTGATTTTCGCCATCGGCAACGCCCCCACCGCACTCCTGCGCCTGCTGGAGCGTATGGACCAGGGCCAGCCCGCCCCCGCCCTGATAATCGGCATGCCTGTGGGGTTTGTGAACGCCGCCGAATCCAAGCAGGCCCTCATGGCCCAGCAACGCGTTCCCTATGTGACCATAGCCGGGCGCAAGGGCGGCTCCGCCCTGGCTGCCGCTACGGTCAACGCCCTGGCGGAGATCGTGCTGCGAGAGAGAGCGGAGGGGTAAGGAGCGGGGGCTCCCGTGATGTGCTGCCGACGCGCATCCTTGCCGAGCCCCGCCAAAGACCAGCCGGTCCCCTACCAAGGGCTTGCGTGCAGAGAGGACCGATCAGGCTTCGACGCAGGCTCGGCAGCGGGATAATTCAAGAATACACATCCACAAAACAGGTCATTGCAGATGAAGTTATCAGCGGCTGTAAACGTCCTTTCGTCAGCTATATTCATAGTTATTATAGGCACGTTCTTATGTGTCGATGTGGCGTTTAGGTTTGTTCCGTCCGTGCTTAACGTTCAGCCTAATCCCATGTTCTATGGGAATGTCCTTGGAAATCTGAAGCCAAACGTCAGGGCATCTGCCTACTGGCATCCGAGAATACCATACTCATATTCTACGGATGGTAATGGCTTTCGTAGAAATGGTATAGTACTGCACGATGAGCCGGAAGGGCTCATACTCTGTATGGGTGATTCATATACATTTGGAGTGAGTACGTCTGATGCTGCTGCATTTCCAGCAGAGTTGGAGGCGGATTTAAATAAAAAGTCAGGGCCACGCTTTCCAGTGTTTAGGGTTATCAATGCTGGATTGCCTGGTGTTGGGATAGAAGATAACTATTTATATTACATTGATAAGGCTCGTAAAATAAAGCCTAATTTAGTGATCTTACAATACGATATATATGAAATGGCGAGGCTGATTAAGCCGTATAGTTACAAGTTTTCAGCGCGTGGTAATACGTATGCTCTGCTCAAAGATTGGCCGATGACAGATGAGGTGATGCGGTCTCTGAGAAAATATCTTGAGGAAAATTGGTTGTATAGGATGGTCTCAGAAGCATTTTTTGATAGAGCTGTGTATCAAGAGGACGTGGAAAATGTGAAGCTAGCCAATGACGTGTTAGGAGTGCGTGGGAGCAAAGGCACTGATGCTATTGATGCAGTACTCGCTGAAGATGTAAAAATACTCGATGAAAATAATTTCCACGTCATAGAGCCGCTTTGGCAAAGATATCTTGAAGTGTTGTTAAAGTTTAAGAAAGCTGTAGAGGCAGATGGTGGAGATTTTTTGCTCGTAATTGTCCCGCATCATATGCAGATGAATTCCTTTGACAACGCTCCGTCAGCTGCAATAGCGCCATTTTGTGAGAAGAATGGGATAAAGTATGTTGATATGACAAAGATGTTTAGGTCGTTAGCCGTAGATGATGGGGTAGAACTCTTCTTGCAGCCATTTGACAATCATTGCAACGCTTCTGGGAATGCAATAATCGCAGAGCAAATTTCAAAAAGAATTGTAACTGTGCCTAATAAAAAGGCGTGGAATATTTCTTTTTCACAAAATTTGCCAGGGTTTATGTATAGTAAGCCTGAAAAAATAAATGTGATGTTCGATGCTCAGGGTGTTCCAAGCGTTATGGAAAATGATTACTTGGAGATGGTAGGGTACAAAAAAAGTAATTTACGTGTCATGCCAGAAGGTGATGGGACGATACAGTATATTACAAGTGGAGGGGAGCAGAAAACTACTGGCTCAGCCACATTGCAACTGCGATTGAAACAGCCAGTTGACAAGATTGGAACAGTTTTCTTTCCACACCTCCTTGGTGGAGACAACAAAGCAAATTCCTTTGCAGTGACAATCTCCTCTGAAAGTGAAGGGGCTACCTATTCAACGGATGGATCAAATGCTCCTGATAGATGGAAAGATCTGGAAAATATGCACAATTTAATGTTCAAACCCTCAAAGGTGTTGAGCGATACCTTTACGATTGATTTTAAGTTCGTGAGAAATGGTGGGTTTATTTTTGACAACAAATCACGTGATGCATTCAGGCGGTTTGATATCATAGTATATCCACATCAAGAGAGTTGATAGAGTCGCCTGCACAACGCGCTCTGCCCTGAAGGGCCTTCCGGCTTGTCGGCACCAGCCAACAGAAAGGGGGACGGGCTTCCGAATTTCTCCGGCTGCCGATCCCCCCTTAAAAGGCGTATGCGAGACACTTGGCTGCCTGTTGCAAGGCAGGCCGTTCGGATCAGGTCCAGCAGCGCAACAGGCTGTTAGACGTTGAACAGGAAGTGGAAGACGTCGCCGTCCTTGAACACGTATTCCTTGCCTTCCTGGCGCAGCACGCCTGCGGCGCGGCAGGCGGCTTCGGTGCCTTGGGCAATGTAATCGGTGTAGCCGATCACTTCGGCCCGGATGAAGCCCCGTTCGAAATCGGTATGGATCACCGAGGCGGCTTTCGGGGCCTTCCATCCCTCTTCGATGGTCCAGGCCCGCACTTCCTTGGGGCCAACGGTAAAGTAGCTGATCAGCCCCAATACCGAATAGCCCGTGCGGATGACCTGGTCGAGACCGGAGCTGCCCACGCCGAAGGATTCGAGAAATTCCTGGCGTTCGGCGTCGGAAAGGCTGGCCAGCTCCTCTTCCATCTTGGCAGACACCTTGACCACCCGCGCACCCCTGGCTTCGGCGTGGGCGCGCACGGCCAGCACTTCCGGGCCGTCTTCGGACAGGCCTTCTTCGGAGACGTTAGCGCAATAAATCATGGGCTTGGCCGTGATGGGGCCCAGTTCGGCGAACAGCTCCACCATGGCGTCCTGTTCCTTGCCGGGCAGCAGGGCGGCGGCTTTGCCTTCCATCAGATGGGCCAGCAGCTTTTCGGCGGCTGCCAGCTTGACCTGGTGCTCTTTTCCCGCCCGAGCCTGCTTGCGCAGCCGGTCCATGCGGTTCTCCAGCACCTGGGCGTCGGCCAGGATGAGCTCCGTTTCGATGACGTCCACATCGTGCAGCGCGTTGATGCCGCCGTGGACATGCACCACATCGTCATCCTGGAAGCAGCGCACCACGTGCAGGATGGCCTGGGTCTCCCGGATGTTGGCCAGAAATTTGTTTCCCAGGCCCTCGCCCAGGCTTGCGCCCTTGACCAGCCCGGCGATGTCGGTGAAATCCACCGTGGCCGGGAGCACGCGTTGGGGCTTGGCCACGGCGGCCAGGTTGTCCAGGCGCGGGTCGGGCACCGGCACAACGGCCTTGTTGGGCTCGATGGTGCAGAAGGGATAGTTGGCGGCCTGGGCGTTCTGGGCCCGGGTGAGGGCGTTGAACAGCGTGGACTTGCCAACGTTTGGCAGACCGACGATTCCGATACTTATTGACATGGCGGCACCTTATGATTTCTCCCTTGCAGGGAAGCATGCGGGAACAACGGACGCATCCGGCTGAAGGATCGCCTGGAGGCCGAAGGCTCTTACCCCGGCTTGCCCTGGGAGTCCAGCGGAGAGGGCCGCCCGCCGAAGGAAGAACTTGCCGCTTGGTTTTGTCCTCCCGGCTTGACGTCTCTGGATGTGTGGGCAATACAAAGGAAGAAAAAATCCTTGCCGCAGCCACCACGCGTCCTCGAATGCGGGCGTGGTCGGATGTGTTCAAACACCAGGAGACCTTCGCCATGAAAAAATGTCTGTTTGCCGCGAGCCTGCTCGCTGTCGCTGTTGTGTTCGGTTCCGCCCTTTCTTTTGCTGCCGATGGCAAGGAACTGTTCGCCAAATGCCAGGGATGCCACGGGGCCGATGCCAGCAAAAATATCAAGAGCAAAGCCGAAGGCGACGTGCTCAAGGCCTTGGACGGCTACAAGGCCAAGACTTACGGCGGGGACAAAAAAGCGATGATGGAAAACATCGTCAAGAATTTCAGCGAGGAAGACCTTCAGGCCTTGGCGAAATACATCTCGAAGCTGTAGAGAGCACTGAACTCTCCGCCAGGATGAGGCGGAGGCCGTCATGCGGAAATGCGGGCAATCCACCGGCGGATTGCCCCAAGTATGTCTTACGCCAAAAGATAGCGGATATGCGTACGCAAAAAATTCGATTGCCTTACCCGGAATCTGTGGACCTGCCCTTCAACAATGCCGCCATCCGCGATTTTTTTCAGGCCGGGACCCCGGACGGGGACGATGCAACCCTCCCGGGCTATTGGCTGCTGCTGCGGGGGGACGCCCTACTGGTGGACATGGAGAACGGCGCGCCCGTCATGCCCTACGGCCTGTTTCCCGCCGCCCTGGAGTATGGCGAACCCCCATTTTGCATCGGGCTTTGGCGGGGCCAGCCGCTGAGGGTTGGCCGGATCGCGGCGGATGCGGCCATACCCGCGCCGTGGACCGCCATACCGGTGAACTTCCGTGAAGAGCGGCTGGGCGAACAATTGCTCACCCTGGCCGGCATGGCCCGCCAGATTCTCCATTGGAAGCAGCGCAGCGTCTGGTGCCCGACGTGCAGCGCCAGGCTGGCAGTAATCGGCAACACCTGGGGCATGCGCTGCGAGTCCTGCGCGCAGGAGTACTACCCGCCCATCCATCCGGCGGTCATCGTGCTGGTGCGACGGGGAGAGGAGTTCCTGCTGGCGCGCAACGCCGGGTGGCCAGCCGGGCAGTATGCCCTCATCGCCGGGTATCTTGAATTCGGAGAATCGCTGGAAGAATGCGTTTGCCGGGAAGTGCGGGAAGAGACGGGCATATTCGTGGACACTGTGCGCTATGTGGCGAGCCAGAGCTGGCCCTTCCCCAGCCAGATCATGGCAGGCTTCACGGCTGAATACGCGGGCGGCGAACTGCAGGTGGACACCTCCGAACTGGAGGACGCCCGCTGGTTCCGGTCGGACAACCCCCCGTTGCTCTCCCCCCGCCGCAGCATCTCGCGCCATATCATCGACACGTTCGCCTTGAAGCGCCCCTGAGGCAGCTGCCCGGTTGCGCCTGGCTAGGAGAGAACCTTGCGATGGGCGATGCCAGCCTGAGGAGCCTGCCAAGTGGCAGCCGAAGGGCAGCCTCTGTCTGCGGGCTCTGTTTGCCGTCGGCCCGCAGCCCCCGGCAGGCAAACCCTCGCCAAGGCTCAGCAGCAGACCCGGTTCTTTCCCCTGCGTTTGGCGTCGTACATGTTGCCGTCGGCTCTGGCGACCAGTGATTCCGGGGTGTCTTCAGGCTGCCGCATGGCCACGCCCAGGCTGATGGTCGCGTTGCCGACGCCCTCGAACACGCTGTCCGCCACTTTGGCGCGCAACTTTTCCCCCACCAGCAAGGCATGTTCCAGGTCCGTTTCCGGCAGAAGCACCAGGAACTCTTCCCCGCCGTAGCGAAACACGTAGTCCGTCACCCGCACGCAGTTTTTGAGGATCCCGGCCAGGGCCACCAAGACGGTGTCCCCTATGGCGTGGCCGAGAGTGTCGTTGACCTTCTTGAAATTGTCGATGTCGATGAACAGAACGGCCACCCCGTATTTGTACCGCTCACTCCGCTGGAATTCGTGAACAATGACTTCCTTGAACTTCCGCATGTTCAACATGCCTGTGAGGTGATCGGTTACAGTCAGTTCTTCCAACTCCTTCTGCATCTTATATTTGCCGTAGTGGTAGCTCTCAAGGGTGATGATGATATCAAGAAATATGACCTTAAGCAGCGATTTAAACATGATGAACACGGAATCAGTGTCTACGCCAGGCATTGCTCTTAAAACGTCAAGGATTCCAAATATATATTTTGAGTAAGAACCTATGTACCACAGCGGGACGATGTTCAGCTTGCAGTGCACGTCTCCCACCGAGAGCCTGTCCAGCAGGTAGTCATAGTCATATTTCCCTGAGAGGAGCCTGGAAAAGTAAATTTTTTGTTTATTTTTGAGGTTTTCTATCTGGCTTTGGCCGGTGAAGATGGACCGGGTCTGCTCGAAGTGCAGCAGATGGTCGTAGAAGGAATCAAACATGGTGTCGGGAATTTCGGGCAGGCTGGCCCTGATGGCGGCGATATTGGCCAGGTCTTCATCCTGGATCAGCAGGAAGTCTTTTTTGCTCTCAAATGTTTCCGGGGTGAGTCCCAAGGCTGCGGCGATCAGGCTTGGCGCTTCGCGGAGCATGTATCTTCCTCCCATTTTAAGGGCACACCAGCAAGGAGTGTACGATCAAGAAGAAGCATCCCCGCCGCCTGGATTCCGGCCACGCCGGAAATCCAGGCGGCGGCGATACCGCCGTGGGACTTATTTAATGAGCTTGCCCTGAGCGCTTTCCCGGCCAAGGAACTGCACCAGCGCCGGGTCGGCAAGCATGCTGGTGAGGGATTCGGTGAGCACGTCGTTGAGCGCTCTGGCGTTGGCGTCCACATCCGGGGTCATGACCACCTCTTTTTCGTGGCTCACCGGGTAGGTGCCTTCCCAGACGCCGGGGCCGCTGGTGGCACGGGCCGCCAGCACGCACTTCACGATGACCTTCTTGGTGACGGTCAGGGAGCTGGCCTTGTAGCTCAACTCGCGCACGGCGATGGTCAGGCTGCGGGAGCCGCCCTCGCTGGGGGCGACCACCTGGAAGCCCAGTTCGATGAGTACTTTGGACGCGGCGTCGCCGATATCGCCGGTGAGGCCGCCTTCCACGGTGATGGGGGCCGAACGGGAACTATCCATGTTGCGGTAGCCGACAATCTTGTCCTGGCGTTCATCAAGCACACGCAGGCCGATGTTTTTGCCCTTGCCGACGTTGCCGGTGGGGACGCTGACGTCGGGGTGCAGGAAAACCGTCTGGGCGGGCAGGTTGGAGCAGGCCGAAAGCAGCACCAGACAAGCCGCAAGGATTCCAAAACGCAGGTGGTTGTTCATTATTCTTCTTCCTCCACGGATTTCGCCGCAGCGTCTTCCACGGCCAGTTGGTCGCGTAGACGCCACAGGTGTTTCACGAGCTTTTCCAGGCCATTGCCTTCCTTGGCCGAGATGAACCGCACCGCCCGTCCGTCTGCTGCGACTATGGCCTTGAGCTCGGCCAGGCGTTCGGGGGTGAGGGTGTCGATCTTGTTGATCACCCGGATTTGAGGTCGGGTTGCCAGGGTGGCGTCGTATTTTTCCAGTTCCTCGTCCACCAGGTCGAAGCCGGCCAGGGGGTTGTCGCCGGCGGTTTCCTCGGCGGCAAGCACGTGCACCAGAAAGCGGGTGCGCGAGACATGCTTGAGGAAGTCGTGCCCCAGGCCCAGGCCGGTGTGGGCGCCTTCGATGAGGCCGGGGATGTCGGCGGCCACCAGGCTCAGGCCGTCCTCGCCCATGAGCACGCCCAGATTGGGGGCCAAGGTGGTGAAGGGGTAGGCCGCTATTTTGGGCTTGGCCGCCGAAATGGCCGAGATGAGCGTGGATTTGCCAGCGTTGGGCAAGCCGATGATGCCGAGTTCGGCAAGGAGGCGCAACTCAAGACGCAGTTTCTTTTCCTGGCCCTCTTCGCCGGGCTGGGCGAAGCGGGGCGCGCGCATGGTGGAGCTCTTGAAATGCATGTTGCCCTTGCCGCCCCTGCCCCCTTCAGCGGCCATCCATTCCTGCTCCGGCTCGGTGAGGTCGGCCACCAGGGATTCGCCTTCGTCGGTGATCTCGAAGATCATGGTGCCCCGTGGCACCAGCACCACGGCATGGTCGCCGTTTTTACCGTAGCATTGGCTGCCCTTGCCGGGCTGCCCGTTTTTGGCTTCGTAGTGGCGTTTCAGGCGCAGGTCGTAGAGAGTAAGCAGCGTGGAGGACACCCGGAAGATGACATCGCCGCCCCGGCCCCCGTCGCCGCCGTCGGGCCCGCCAAGGGGTATGAATTTTTCCCGGCGGAAGGAGACCGACCCCTTGCCGCCGTTGCCTGATCGAACCTGAATGGTAGCTTCGTCAATGAATCGCATGATTGTACACGTCCTGAGAGATGATCCGGCCTCTTGACCGCATGCGCTAAAATACGCCAATCCCTGCCGGAAGCAAGGGCCGGGGAACCTAGGCGGGCCGGGCGTTTCCGGCTATGGACCCGCCGGGGCCTGTCCGGGCGGCCCGGACGGTCAACAGTATCCTGACAGAGGCGTGCGTTGAAGCATATCACCCGCGCAGGGGCGTGGTCCAGCTTGCCGGGAAAGGCTGACCGGCCTGTTCCTTGTCTTTCGCCGGAAATGGCGTAGTTTGCAGCTATCCCGCTTGGAGGTTTTTTGATGCGCAAAACGATTCTGGCCGCAATCGCCGTGGCCATACTGGCTGTTGGCGGCTCCTGGATATACTCCCAGCCGGGCAAGGCCTATCTGGCCGTGAAGACGGCCATGGACCGCGATGATCCGGCCATGCTGGCTCCCCATGTGGATTTTGCGGCCCTGCGCGCCAACATCAAGAACCGCGCTGCCGCCAAGCTGCCCCCGGAACTTTCCTCAGACGCCACGGGCCTTTTGGGCATGCTGGGTTCGGCCATGAAGGACATGGTGCTTGGAACCGTGGCCGAAAGCATGAGCACCCCCCAGGGCGTGCTGGCCATGCTGCGCGGCGCGGCCGCCGGCCAGGGAATGGGCGAGCCCGCCCCGGCTCCGGCCACCCCGTCGGAGCGCCTGTTCGCCAATGCCCACAGCAAACTGCTGGACCTGCGGCGCTTTGTGGTGAACGCCCCCCTGCGCGACGGCACCACCCTGCAACTGCTGTTCACCCGCGAGGGCACGGTCTGGAAACTGAGCGACATCGCCGTTATGCAACAGCCCGAGGGGACGATTTAGCCTAGCGCCTGAAAAGACAGTCGGCCCTCTCTTCGCGCTCGCCATATTGAGCCGTCCTGCGTTTTGCGCCGATGTTATCGGCACATCCCCCGTCTAAAGATATTTTCACTTTCTTCCCATATATCCCCATATGGGTTGCAAGAAATTTTCTCCTGCATACACTGCATGGTTATCGGCCCGGCCAACCGGGCAAAACCTTTGCAGGAGAACATCCATGCCTCATGCCTTACGATCCGAGACGAATGCATTTTCCCAGAGCGGCCCCGCCGGTCCGGTGGCAGCAAACAACCACTCCAACCGTCCCCTTTTTCCGCCCTTGCACGAGGTGGTCGCGCCTCTGCTGCGCGATGCGGAGATCATGGCCCATTTGCGGGGCTGCAACCATTGCGCGCCAAGTATTGCCTCCCCGGAGCGGCCAGACCTCTTCCCCCTGCGTACCGTGTTCGGCGAGACCGCTCCAGACGAGATGCTGGACGCGCCTTGGCAGCGGGCCACGCCCTTTCAGCGTGCCGAGCGCCTGAAGCGCCAGCGCGCCCGCCAGCGCAAGGTGACCATCCTGCGCCGCACCGACCCGCTCTTCGAGCGGGCCACCCACATCCTGGAGTTCCTGCTGCGCGACATGCCCGAAGGCAAGGCCCTCAGCCTGCTGGGGGAGATGGACCAGGACCCCCACGCCTTCCTGCGCCACTACCGGAACATGCGCTCCATGGCCGCCAACGTCGAGCACCTCCATCACCTGAAGAACCTTGAACGCCAGGATGAACTGTCGGCCCTTAAGCGCAGGGTCAAAAACGGCGGGGCCAGGGAAGGCGACCTGTTGCGCTATCTGCAACTCACCGGCTTCGGCGACTGAGGCCCAGTCGAACCCTTACCAACACTACAACCATAGGAGAAGACAAATGAGCTTTCTGTTACAAGGATTATCCACTTTTGGCGCAAGCCAGCCCCAAAACGGGGATGCTTCCGGCCTGGAACCGCAAGGATATGCCCAATTGCCCCAGGCTTTTCACCCCGAACCACCCGAAACCGGCGAATCGCTGCCACCCTGGCAGGTGGAGGCCATCCCCCGCTATGCGGCGCACCTTAAGGAGAACGGCGATCCCGTGGCCCATGTTGCGGTGACCAAGCTGAACGCTTCGGGCGTGGTGGGGTCACCGGAACTGGACAAGGGGGCCAGGCTGACGCCGGACGCATCTTCCGGCACAGGGCAGGCCTCACCCCCCCGACATCATGTCAGAGTTTGGCCCCAAGGGGGAAAAGCCGCTGCTCGACGACCCGCAAGCCCTGGCCATACGCCAAGCCAGGGAGGCGGCCTCGCGCAACAATACCTACGGCGAATCCGACCCTTCTTCAGGCGGAACCCAGGCCTTGACCCGTAGCCCGGACCCGGAAAGCTTGCGAATCAAGAGTTCGAGGCTGCTGACGGAGGCAGAGAAGGACATGCTCAGGCGGCAAGGCATCGCGGGAACCGTGGACTTGAACCAAGTCAGGGTGCATGAAGACGAGAATGATGCCCCTTTCTAGAGCCTGTCCCGCAAATGGCTACCCAATATGCTTGCCAGTTTGGCTGTAAACGCGTAAAAGCTTAAGCATATCGAGTATATATCATGGGGTACGCGAGCCATGGCCTACAACTTCCGCGCTTACAATCCTCACCAGTTG